>MERD01000068.1 GCA_001771935.1 Betaproteobacteria bacterium RIFCSPLOWO2_02_FULL_67_26 | reverse complement strand
GAGACCAGGCAGTCAAGTTCATGAACGACCTGTTGCGGGCGATGGTGGCGAAGAAGGGGTCCGACCTCTTCATCACCTCGGGTTATCCGCCGGCGATCAAGCTCGACGGCAAGATGACGCCGGTCGCCAACCAGCAGCTCACGCCGCAGCATACGTCGGAACTGACGCGCGCCATGATGAGCGACAAGCAGGCGCAGGAGTTCGAGTCCACCAAGGAGTGCAACTTCGCGATCAACCCGGGCGGTATCGGCCGTTTCCGGGTGAATGCCTTCATGCAGCAGGGGAGGATCGGCATGGTGCTGCGGACCATTACGACCGCGATCCCGAGGTTCGAGGACCTCAATCTGCCGCCGGTGCTGAAGGACGTGGTGATGACCAAGCGCGGCCTGGTCATCTTCGTCGGCGGCACCGGCTCGGGCAAGTCGACGTCGATGGCGGCGATGATCGGCTACCGCAACGAGAACAGCTACGGCCATATCATCACCATCGAAGACCCGGTCGAATACGTGCACGAGCACAAGAACTGCGTGTTGACGCAACGCGAGGTCGGCGTCGACACCGACTCGTGGGCGGCGGCGCTGAAAAATACCCTGCGCCAGGCGCCGGACGTGATCCTGATCGGCGAGATCCGGGACCGCGACGTGATGGAGCACGCGATCGCGTTCGCCGAGACCGGCCACCTCGCGATGGGCACGCTGCACGCCAACAGCGCCAACCAGGCGCTCGACCGCATCATCAATTTCTTCCCCGAGGAGCGCAAGGCGCAGCTCCTGATGGACCTGTCCCTCAACATCCGCGCGCTGGTGGCGCAGCGGCTCATTCCGAAGAAGGACGGCAAGGGTCGCTCGGCGGCAATCGAGATCCTGCTCAACTCGCCGTTGATTTCCGATCTCATCTTCAAGGGCGACGTGCACGAGATCAAGGAGATCATGAAGAAATCGCGCGAGCTCGGCATGCAGACTTTCGACCAGCACCTGTTCGAACTCTACGAGGGCGGCGCGATCAGCTACGAGGATGCGCTGCGCAACGCCGACTCGGTCAACGAGCTGCGTCTCATGATCAAGCTCCAGGGCAAGGAAGCGAAGGAGAAGGACCTGTCGACGGGGATCGAGCACCTCAACATCGTCTGACGCCGGACGCTACGCGCCGGGTCAGATGCGCCGGTTCGAACGGACCTCGATGAGGCCGTTCAACCGGCGCTCTTTTTTCTGCACATGATTCCCTTTGACCTTCCGACGTTCGTCCTCGTCGCGGCGGTGGTCGGCGCGGCGTACGTCATTTTCGGCATCTCGGCCTTCGGGGCGGCGCTGTTCACGGTGCCGATCCTGTCGCATTTCTTCCCGCTCGATTTCGTGCTGCCGATGTGCGCGCTGATCGACACGGCGGCGGCGCTTGCCCTCGGGACGCGCGTCTCGCGCGATGCCGACTGGTCCGAGCTCAAGTGGATGGTGCCGTTCTCGCTCGCGGGCGCGGTGGCGGGCGTGACCCTGCTCGTCAACCTGCCGCGACCGGCGACGATCGGGGGGATCGGCGCGTTCCTGATCGCCTATGCCCTCTACTCGCTGCGGCACGCGGAAGCGGTCCGGGCCGCGGGCCGGGCCTGGGCGCCGGTCGCCGGTTTCGTGGGTGGCGCGTTCGGCACGCTGTTCGGCGTCGGCGCGCCGCCCTATGCGATCTATCTGGCGCACCGCATCCGCGACAAGCTCGCGTTCCGCGCGACGCTGTCGAATATGGTGATCTTCTCCGTCGGCATGCGCGTGCTGGTATTCGCCGCGGGCGGGCTGATGCTCGCCGACCGCCTGATCGGCTTCGCCGTGCTGGCGCCGTTCGCGCTCACGGGCCTGTGGTTCGGCAACCGCCTGCAGGCCCGCATTTCACGCGCGGGCCTGCTGCGGGTCGTCAGCGTGCTATTGCTGCTGATCGGGGCGTCGCTGCTCGCGCGCGCGCTGGCGGGCGGCTAGGTGCCCTGCCGCGCCTGATTGGGCGCGGGCTTCGGCGGATAGCGCAGCGGCGTCGTGACCGCGGAGGCGTCCATCTTGCCGAGCCGCACCAGCCGGGCCTCGATCGCCGCGCGCGAGCGGCTGTGGGCGCGCGCCAGCTCGTCCACCGTCCGGCCCGCGTCGAACGCGCCCGCGAGCCGCTCCTCCTCCTCGGGACTCCAGCGCGAGCCGGAGCCGCTCTCCGGGAGCGCGGGCCTGCGCTCGGTCGCCGGTGCCGGCGCTGCGCCACCCTCGACCACGCGCATGGCGTCGAACAGCGCGCGCACGGTGTCGGGGTGCTGGTACGGGCTGTCGGCGGCGAACTTCTCTCCGGTAGCCGGGTGGATGCCGTTCGCCAGGGCGTTCAGGATCCTGAGTGTCTGTTCTTTCTCCATGGTCGTTCCCTCCACGTCGTTGTCATCGGGCCGGATGGCCCGTGTTGCGGTTCAACGCGGCGGCATGCGCTTCGGTTGACGATGGCCTCACGGCCTCGCACACTGTCATCGGCGCGCCGTCGTGGCGCGTTGTACGCGGAGCGATGGGACTCGTGAGCGCCAGGGTCGTGCTGAAAAATCCGCGTCTTCCGGAGCTGGAAGCGGTGGAGGTCGACGCGCTGGCCGATACCGGGGCGGTTCACCTGTGCATACCCGAGCCGGTGAGGATCCAGTTGAAACTGGAAGCCATTGATTCAAAGGAAGTCACGTTGGCCGATGGCAAGAGAACGCTCGTGCCTTACGTCGGCCCGATCGAAGTCCGGTTCAAGAACCGCGTCGGCTTCGCCGGCGCGCTGGTGATGGGCGACCAGGTCTTGCTCGGCGCGATCCCGATGGAGGACATGGACCTGGTGATCATTCCCAGGACGCGGCTGCTGGACGTGAATCCCAACAGCCCCGGCATCGCTTCGACGATAGCGAAATAGCGTTATATCCGGACGCTACGAGCCGGTTTAACTCCGCGCGTTCGAACGGACGAAGGAGTTGCCGTTCAACGCGCGGCGGCTTATCCGGCCGGCGATTGCGGAAGACCGTTCTGTGCAGCCATGGGCGATTCGAGCGGGCTTCTGACCCCGCGCCCGCCCTTGTTCAGCACGTGCGTGTAGACCATGGTCGTCGACACGTCGTTATGGCCGAGCAGTTCCTGCACGGTGCGGACCCCGTTAGAGATCGATTACTGGGCATTCTGCAGAAAGTGCTTCAGTCTGTTGCGCACGTATCGCTTACCCATGCCAGATTTGAGATATCGCTCACGTGCCTGCGCGTCTTGGATATGTGGCGACGCTTCATAGTAGATGAGGCGCCAGGGACCTCGGTACCGCGTCGCTGTGGAATGGCCCCTCTGATGCTCGAAAAGACGCCTCTTCAAGTCCACGGTAGATCCCGTGTACCACCTTCCATCTATTTCGCTCATCAGCACGTACACGTAGCAGTAACGCATTGTTTCCGCATGCCGATCTCTAACGGGGGGATGTCGTAGCCGCCTTCCAGCAGGTGCGTTGCGAACGAGTGGCGCAAAACGAATTTCCATCCCCATTCGTACGGCGCCCGCGGGTATTTGCGGGCGAGCGCATCGGGTAGCTCGACGTCGCCGCAACCGTCCGCGACATCCTGTTCGTGCAGGGCTTGCACCCGGACAAGATGCGCTTGCAGCGGCTCGATCAACGGCCCGGGAAGCATCGTGACGCGGTCTTTTCCGCCCTTGCCGTCACGGACGAGGATCTGGCGGTAACCGAAGTCCAGGTCCTTGACCCGCAGCTTCAGGCATTCTCGCAACCTCAGGCCGGCGCCGTAGAGCAGGCTCGCCATGAGCCACTTGGTGCCCCGCAGTTGCGCCAGCAATCGCTGGGCCTCGACCCGGGTGAGGACCGTGGGCCGTCTGGCTGGTCGCTTGGCGTGCTCGATGCCGTCCAGCCAGGGCAGCGGCAGGGCGAGGACTTCCTTGTAGAGGAATAGCAGCGCCGCCAGGGCCTGATTCTGCGTGGCTGCCGCTACATGGCGCTGCGCCACGAGGTGGTTCAGGAAGGCCGTGACCTCCGCCGCCCCCAGCTCGCGCGGATGCCGCTTGCCGGAAAAGTAGACGAACCGCTTGATCCAGTGCAAGTAAGTCTCTTCGGTTCGGTAGCTGTAATGCCGCCGCCGGACCACCTCCCGAACCACATCGAAGAGCCGCGGACGCGCAACCGCCGCAGGCGGAACTTCTGTGCCGTGCTCGGACATGCGACCCCCTTCCTTCCAGGCGGAATTGCCTCCATATCCTCTCCGGCGTAACGTATTGGTCGGTTAAAGGGATGACTAGCCATCGTTGGCGTATTTTTGCTGACGTTCGGCATCGTCATGCTCCATCGCCAAATTGAACGCCGCATCGATCACATTGGGAAACTATAGCTATGGAAACTCTCGCCGCTATCGTCATGCTTGCTGTCGTGATCGTCTTCGTCGGCATCGCCTTAGACGCAGCCCGCCGCGCCAAATAGCGCCTTCTAACCCCGCGCCCCAATCCGACTCCCGCGCGCCTCACGCGGACACGTACGGCAACATAGGCCGCCGTTGACTCATTCATCTATGCCGTGAAGTTCACTCACTATTTCGAAGCTATTCGCGTCCGTCCGGATCGGGCTATCATTCAAGAGGCGTGGATTGAAATGGCTATCCGATCTCCAATCCGTGAAACTGTTTAAGGTGACGGTCGAATCCGACGCTGGATACGGGTACCGGAGATGGAAAATCGGTTTTTGCGAGTTGTGCTTTTGCCCGATGGCGAGACCGTCCATAATGCTTTTTTTGACAGAAGGTTCGTGCCATGAAGGTTCGCTACTTCGCTGATACGGATACGTTGCTCATCGAATTTCGTGATGCGCCGGTGGCGGAAACTCGTGATCTGGACGAGAACACCCTACTGGATGTAGACGCCCAGGGGAACATTTGCTCCATCACAGTGGAGCATGCGTCCAAGCGCGCGGGTGCCCCGGAGTTCTCGTACGAACAGATTGCCGTATAACCGCGCGATCGACAGCGACGCCAGAAAGCGCTGCGCACTTCCGGGCGCGCGTCATCGCGATCGTTAGATTCTTTGCGCGCGCCCGTGGGGTATGATAAATTGTCATACCTTGGAGGTGCGCCATGAGCAGTATTAAAGTTGCCATCACCATCGACAGCGGAACGCTGGAGCGCGTCGATGGCTTGGTCGCAAGAAAGGTCTATCCCAACCGCAGCCGGGCCATCCAATCGGCCGTGTCCGAAAAGCTCGCGCGGATGGAGCGCGGCCGTTTGGCGACCGAGTGCGCAAAGCTCGATCCTAAATTCGAGAAAGCGCTTGCTGAAGAAGGCCTGGGGCAGGAGCTCGACGCTTGGCCCGAATACTGAGAGGCGAGATCCGGTGGGCAGATCTTAACCCGGTCCGCGGCCGCGAGCAGGCGGGTTTGCGCCCGGTGCTGATTCTCAGCCACGACGTGTTCAACGAGCGCTCGGGTACCGTCATCGCGGTGGCGTTGACAAGTCAGCCTCAGCGCGCCGGCTTTCC
>MERD01000067.1:16701-38050 GCA_001771935.1 Betaproteobacteria bacterium RIFCSPLOWO2_02_FULL_67_26 | reverse complement strand
AGGGCGCGGCGCGATTCAGCTCCGCTCTTGCGCCAGCCTTTCCGCAACGTGCTTGATCAGCGGCGCCCACTCGGTGAACTGCCGCCCGGTGACGATTTCCACCGCAGGATACCAGAGGCTGCGCGGTCCTTCGCGATGCGCCCAGTAGTAGAAGGTCGGCCGGTCCCCCAGAAACAGCAGCCAGGTGCGCTTGCCGAGCGCTCCCGCCAGGTGCGCGGTCGCGTTGCTGGTGGTGACCAGCAGGTCACACGCCTCCAGGATCGCCAGCACCTCCTCCAGGTCGTTGAAGTAATCCACCTGGTCGAAGTGCTGCAGCGGCACGCCCGTGGCCTCCTGAACCGCGCGGCGTTCGGCTGCCGTGTCCCCGTACTGCGCGTCCACGAAATGCACGCCCGGCCGCTTCAGGAGCGGCGCGAACTGGATGAGCGGCGCGTTCTTGTGCGGCCCCAGGGGAACCTGTCCGCGCTTGCTCTGCCACGACAAGGCCACCTTCAATCCCGGCCCCAGCTCATCGAGCCGGCCCCGATAGTGCGCCACCCGCTCGGGCCGCGCGTGGAGCAGCGCGCGCGGCTGGCGCACGAAGTCCTCCCGCAAGCCCCGGAACAGCCCCGGCAGCGATCCCGCCAGCAGCACGCGGCTCGCCAGCAACAGGTCCACGTGCGGCGTTTTTTTCAGCGGGACGAAGCGCTGCCCCGGAAACGACCGTTCATAGGCCTTGAGCAGCCGGGGATCCACTTCGTAGATGAACGGCATGGCAGCCCCGATCAGCTCCGGTATCAGCGTGGACATCAACAGCTGGTCGCCGATGCCCTGCTCGGCCCAGATGCCGACCTCGCGCACCCCCGCCTCCGCCGGACCCTGCCAGCGCGGCAGCCGTTCATACGAGACCAATGCAGCCGTGCCCTTCCGGATGCCGGCGCGGACATCGGCGCTCTGGAGCCGCCGCTCGTACCCCGGCCATCCCTGCCCGAAATCGCCGCGGAACAGCCGCGCCAGCCCCAGGTTGTACTGGGCGTCGTCGAGTCCGGGCTTGATCTCGAGCGCGCGCGCGTACTGAGCGATCGCCTCGTCCCAGAGGTGCCGCCCCGACAACGAGTTGCCGACATCGAAACGGGTGGCGGCGCTGGCGGGATTCAGCTCGATCGCCCTCTCGTACAACGCCTGCGCCTCCTCGTACCGGCCTTGGTCCAATCGCGCGTGCCCCAGATTGACGTAGGCATCCGGACGGTCCGGATGGGCCGCGAGCAACTTCTCGTGAAGCGCGGCGGCTTCGTCGGGTTTCTTCCACGCCCTCAGCACGCTTCCCAGGTTGCTCGCGGCCTGATAGTGCCCCGGCTCGAGCTCGAGCGTCCTGCGGTAGCGCGCGGCCGCCGCGTCGAGCCGCTTCTGCTCCTGGTACAGGACGCCCAGGTTGTGATGGGCATCGGCGTAGTCCGGAGCGGTGGCGATCGCGGCCTGGAATGCCGCCTCGGATTCATCGAGCCGGCCCATGCGCCGCAATTGCGTGCCAAGATTGAAAAGCACGCCCGCGTGATCCGGCTTGAGCGCCAGCGCCTTGCGAAAGCAGGCGAGCGCCTCTTCCGCCTTGCCCTGGGCCGCCAGCGCGTTGCCGAGATTGAGGTGCAGCCCGGGATTGCCGGAGTCGATAGCGGCCGCGCGGCGAAACGCCGCCGCGGCTTCCTCGTGCCGGCCCTCACGCGTCAGGGCCAGCCCGAGATTGAGATACCCGTCGGCGTTGTCCGGCATCCCGGCTAACGAGGTGGGCATGGAGCGCGCCTGCTGACGGGTAAGCCGGGCATCAGACCAGAAAAACGGTCGCCAGGCCGAGGAAGATGAAGAACCCGCCGCTGTCGGTGATGGCGGTGATGAGGACGCTCGAGCCGAGCGCCGGGTCGCGCCCGAGCTTCTGCATCGCGAGCGGCACCGTCACGCCCATCACGGCGGCCAGCATGAGCGACAGCACCATGGCCCCGGTCATGACCGCGCCGAGCTGCCAGTTATGGTAGATGAGGAACGCGAACAGCCCCACCACTCCGCCCCAGATCAGCCCGTTCAGCGCGCTGACCCCGATCTCCTTGGCGAACAGCTTGCGCGCGCTATCGCCCGTGATCTGGCCCAGCGCGAGCGCGCGCACGATCATGGTGATGGTCTGGTTGCCCGAATTGCCGCTGATGCCGGCGACGATCGGCATCAGCGCGGCAAGCGCGACCAGCTTCGCGATCGATTCCTCGAACAGGCCGATCACGCGCGAGGCGATGAACGCGGTCACCAGATTCACGGCGAGCCAGGCCCAGCGGTTCCGGACGCTTCGCCACACCGAAGCAAACAGGTCCTCGTCCTCGGTCAGACCGCCCGCCGTCAGCATGTCGCTGTCGGTCTCCTCTCGGATGTAGTCCATCACGGCGTTCACGGTGACTCGCCCCACCAGCTTCCCGCCGCCGTCCACCACCGCGGCGGAGACCAGGTCGTAACGCTCGAATGCGCTCGCCGCGTCCTGCGCCTTCTCGTGGGGATGCAGCTTGACGAACTCCGGCTGCATCACCGTGGCGACGGCAGTCTCGGGGCTGGTGACCAGCAGCCGGTTGACCGGCAGCAATCCCTTGAGCTCGCCGGCGTGGCCGACCACGAACAGCTGGTCGGTGTGGTCCGGCATCTCCTCGAGCCGCCGCAGATAGCGCAGCACGACCTCGACCGTCACGTCGTCGCGGATGCTGATCATGTCGAAGTCCATGAGGGCCCCGACCGTGCCCTCCGGGTAGGACAGGGCGGCCCGCAGCTGCTCGCGCTCCTCGGGAGACAGCGACTTGAAGACGTCCTGGATCACCTCGCTCGGCAGGTCAGGCGCGAGGTCGGCGATTTCGTCGGTGTCGAGCCGTTCGGTGGCGGCCACCAGCTCCTGCTCGTCCATGTGCGCGATCAGGGATTCGCGCACCGCGTCGGAGACCTCGAGCAGGATTTCCCCTTCGCGCTCGGCCCGGACCAGCTCCCAGACGATCAGCCGTTGCTCGAGCGGCAGCGACTCCAGGATGTAGGCGACGTCGGCGGGGTGCTGCCGGTCGAGCAGCTTCTGCAGCTCGACGAGATGCAGCTTGTGCACCAGGCTCTCGACCAGCTCCTGGCGCGGCCCCTGCTGCCGGTGGACGAGGCCCTCCACCAGCTCGTGCTTGTGCAGAAGCTCGGTCACGCGTCGCAGACTGTCCTGCACGCCAGGGCGGATTTCGTCGCGTTCGGCCATGATCGGATTTCCCGCCGCCATTCTAGGGAGATCACAGCAGGCTGACTAGGCTAGCGACCGATAAACTGTGAACGGTGAACGGTGCTTACCGCTTGGCATCCTGGACCCACGTGGCGAGTTCACGCGCGACTTCGTCCACGGCCTCGCGCCAGCTTCCGGGGGTCTGTTGCGTGAAGATGCGCAGGGACGGATACCACGGACTGTCGGTCCGGCCGGTGAACCAGTACCAGAGCCGGCCGTTGCCGAGCGGCACGATCAGCCACACCGGGCGGCCCAGCGCGCCGGCGACGTGCGCCGTCACGTTGCTCGCGGTAATCACCAGGTCGCAGGCGGCGCACAGCGCGGCGAGCCCGTCGAGGTCGTCGTGCAAGTCAAGGTCCGGCAGATGCTCGATGCGCGCGCCCGCCTGGCGCTCGACCCGCTCGCGCTCAGCCGCGGTCTCGCCGTACTGAAGATCGACGAAACAGGCGCCCGGCACCCGCAGTATCCCCTGCCAGTCGAGCAACGAAATGCTCTTGTGCGAGCCGAATTCGGGATTCGCGCTCTTCCAGGAGATGCCGACCACGCGGGCCGGCCGGTCGCCGAGCAGCCGCGCGCGGTACGCCTGCGCGCGCGACGGGTCCGCTTCGAGAAAGCTGGGCCGCCGCGGGAAGCTCTCGAACGACCCCCTGAGCCACCGGCCCAGGCTGCCCACCGGCGACTGGCAGTCAAAATCCGCGGCATGCGCCGCCGGAGGATGGCGCAGGGGGATGACCGCGATCCCGGGAAATGACCTGCGGAAAAGCGGTAGCAGCCGCGGATCGACCTCCAGGGTGAGGTGCAGCGGAGAGGCGGCCAGCTCGGGGATCATGCCCGCGTACAGGATCTGGTCCCCGATGCCCTGTTCGGCCCACAGCAGGAGACGGCGCGCCCGCGACGCGTCCCCGTCCCACATCGCAAACGAGTAGCGTTTCGGTTCGGCCGTGGGACGTCGCCAGCGCCACTCGTACTCATCCCATCCCTCCCGCAACTGGCCGGTGCCGAGGAGCGCGAAGCCCAGATCCCAGTGCGCCGGGGCGTGGTCCGGATCGATCGCGAGCGCACGGCGCAAGGACGCGATCGCATCCAGCCTGCGGCCGCAATGCTGCAGCGCCATGCCGAGATTGAAGTGATGGTGCGCGACGCCGGGCTGGATCTCGAGCGCGGTGCGGTGGGCGCGAATGGCGTCCTCGTGGCGACCGAGCGCGTGCAGGGCGGCGCCGAGAGTGCTCCAGGCCGCGGCGAGCCGCGGCGCGAGGCGCAGCGCCGCTTCACACGCCGTGATGGCCTCCACGTGCTCGCCGCACTCGTGCAAGGCGTTTCCGAGGTTGTTCCAGCCCGCGGCGAAGTCCGGCTGCAGTTCCGTCGCGCGCCGGCAGGCGAGCAGGGCCTCCCCGATCTCGCCCGCCGCCAGCAGCGCGTTGCCGAGGTTGCTCCACACGGGAGCGAGCCGCGGATTGATGCCGATGGCGCGGCGGTAGGCGTCGATTTCCCCCGGTTTATCGCCCGTTGCGCCGAGCGCATCGCCCAGATTGCTCCACGCCTCGGCGAAGGCGGGATCGAACTCGAGCGCCCTGCGATAGGACTCGATGCCACGCGCCGGCGCGCCCTGTGCGACTTCTGTGGCGCCGAGGTTGAACCACGCGCCCGCCAATCGCGGCGCGATTTCGATGGCTCTCGCCGCCGCGCTGCGCGCCCCATCCAGCTCGCCCTGCCAGCGCAGCGCGTGCGACAACTCGCTCCATGCCTCGGCATCCCCGGGAGCGCGCCGCAGAATTTCGCGGCAGGCGGCAACCGCTTCGGCGAGCCTGCCTTCCGCCCGCATCGCCTTCACGCGCGCGAGCTCGTCGCGGGCGGACCGTGTATCGTGCGCCGCGCCGGCGGCGACGCTCGTGGATCCCGGGCCCTCGGAACGCGTTTCCCCCGCAAGCCGTGCGGCGACCATCTGGACCAGTGATGGCCAATCGGCATGCTGCACGGCGGTGAGGATTTCGACCGCCGGATACCATAGCGCGCGGTGATCCTCTCCCGGCGCCCAGTAGTGAAACGGCGGCTGGCCGGCGAGATACAGCAGCCAGGTGCGCTTGCCCAAAGCGCCGGCAAAGTGCGCCGTGGCATTGCTGGTCGTGATCACCAGGTCGCAGGCCTCCAGGATCGCCAGCAGCTCCTCCAGGTCGTTGAAATAGCTCACCTCGTCAAAGCGCAGCGGCCGCAACCCCGTCGCCGCCGCCACCGCGTCGCGCTCTGCCGCCGTGTCCCCATACTGCACGTCCACGAAACGCACGCCGGGCAGCTCCAGCAGGGGCGTGAAGTCCGCCAGCCGGGCGCTCTTTTTCTGCGCCCACCAATCCTCGCGGGTGCTGCTCCAGGCGAGCGCCACCTTCAGCCCCGGCCCCGGCGCATCCAGCCGCCGCCGGTAGTGCGCAACGCGCTCGGGCAGGGCACCGAGCAGTCTTGCCGGCTGCCGGTCAAAGTCCGCCCGCGAGCGCCGGTAGAGCCCCGGCAGCGAGCCCGCCAACAGCACGCGCTCAACCCGTTGCAGCGCCTCCTGCGGCGGGTCGTCGAGCGGAACGAACCGGGCGCCCGGCAATGCGCGCTCGTAGGCCGGGAGCAGCCGCCGGTCCACCTCGTACACGAAGCGCACGCCGGACGCGATCAGCTCCGGAATGAGCGTGGAGAACAGGATCTGGTCGCCGATGCCCTGCTCGGCCCAGATCGCCACTTCGCCGCCCCCCGCTGCGGACGGCCCCTGCCATCGTGGCAGGTGCTCGTAGCGATCGAGCGTGTCCAGGCGCTTCCTGAGCGTTGCGCGGATGGGCTTGCAATTCAGCCGCTGCTCGTATTCCGGCCACCCGTGCTCGAAATCGTGATGGAACAACCTGGCGAGGGCGAGGTTGTAATGCGCCTTCGAAAAATCCGGATCGAGCGCGAGCGCGCGTTGATAGTGGCGGGTCGCCGCCCCCCACAGGCGCAGTTCCTGCAGCGCGAATCCCAGCGAGTTGTGGGTGTCGGGGTTCGCGGAGTCGATCGCCAGCGCGCGCCGAAAACAGGCGATTGCGTCCTGGGGGCGGAGCAGTTTCGTCAGCGCATCGCCCAGGTTGTGATGGGCCTCGGCATAGCGCGGCTCGAGCGCGATTGCCGCCTCGAAGGCGCTCGCCGCCTCGCTCCATCTGCCCTGGGACGCCAGCGCCATCCCCAGCCTGAAGTGCGCAACCGGCCGGCTGCCGTCCACCGCCAGCGCGCGCCGCACCAGCTCCTCCGCCTGCCGGTAGTCTCCAATCGCCGCGCAGGCGGCGGCCAGCGCATCGAGCCCGTCCAGGTTTTCCGGTCCGGCCTGCAACGCCTCGCGCAACAGGGGTATGGCGTCGGCCGCGCGTCCGCCCTCCAGCCGCAGGATGCCCAACAGGCGCAGCGCGCCCGCGCTGCCGGGGGCGCGCCCCAGCACCTGCTGGCACAGCGCTTCCGCCCGCGCGCGGTCGCCGGCCCTGAAACACGCCTCGGCCTGTCGCAGGAGGCGGTCCATCGTTATCGGTCACCGGTCAGGCAAAAAAAAACGGGCACCCGAGGGTGCCCGCTTCGAACCTGCTGCTGCCGCTATTAGAACCGGTGCTGGAGAATTACGCCCGCACTGGTCTGCTTGTTGCCCGAGGAGGCGGCTACTTTGCCCTTCGAGAAAGTCGCGTTGGTTTCGTTGTCCATCGCGACATAGGCCAGCGTTCCCATGGTCCGCTTGGAGAACGAGTAGGAGTAGGCAAGCCCCCAATGCTTCGCGCCGGTACCGGACGCGCAGCTTACCGTCGAAACGCCCGTGCCGCCCGCGCAGCCCGCGCCCAGCGGGCCCTTGTACGACCCGACGTTTACCGCCGAAGAGCCTCCGGGGCTGTCGACGTCAACATAAGAAAACCTCAGAGTATGCGGCCCCTGGATCTTCCAGTCGGCGAACAGGCCCCAGCCATCAACGTCCAGACTGGTGGTATTGGTGGTGTCGTAATCGCTCTTGGAATACATGCCGCGCAGGTTGAACACGCCGGCGAAGGTATAGCCGGCAACCAGCGTCCAGTTGGTATCCGTGCCACCCGAGTAAGCGGCGGCCGCGGTGCCAATGGCCTGGGACGCGGGGTTGTAGTCGCTGTGGTTTTCGTAGGCGGCGCCCACGTAGAGCGGTCCGCTACGATATTGCCCCGCGAGGCTGTACATGCGCGGGCTCATCGTGCTGGTCTCGGGTATGCCGGTTTGCTCCGTGCCTGAGCTGAAAGAGGCCAGCATCGTGAAACCGTTCCACGACGGGCTGTGGTAATTCATCGACCGTGCCTGCCGGCGGAAGAATGCCCCGTTGCCTGCCGCGGTCCCTGGGGGGTTCGGTGCGCCGCTAGCGGAACCGCCGGTCAGCAGGATAGCCGAGCCGCCGTTAAATCCGTTCGTGCCACCCCACCACCCGCGCCCCGCGTTGAAGACGATCTTCTGCGGCTGGTCCCAGTTGCCCACGAAGAGATTGCCCCAGCTGCCCTTGAAGCCGATCCCGCCGTTGCGGGCGCACCAGCCTTCGGCTGACGCGGAACCGCTCATCATCCCGTCCATCGAGCTCGTGCACTGGAACCATACGGACAGACCGCCGCCCAGTTTTTCCTCGCCCCGGAAGAAGAGCTGGGGCTCGGAGGTTTCCATGATGTCCGTGCTCTGGCCGACGGTGGAATTCTTCGGCGAATGCTTGTAGTAGAACGCAGTGATCGAGCCGCCGATCTGCACCGTGCTGGTCTGCGCCAGCGCTACGGAGGCTGGAGCCGCGAGGACCCCGGCGACAGCGATCGCCATTACTTTCTTGTTCATGCTGTTTCTCCTTTGAAGTTTGATGCCCGTGGAGCAATCGCATCACGTGTTTGCGACAACCCCATGACCTTCCCCCCCTTTCAGGCGAGGTTGCAGCTAGTTTGCCGCAGCGTCCAACCCGCCGGCAACAGAAATGGGGATTTTTCCTCTAATTTCAAAGATATTGTTGCACATGTGCAACATTTCGCTTGCGCGACCCCCGCATTTGCCCCCACACACATGTTCTATTGTGATATCAATAGCTTATATCATTTATGGGCTGCTTCGTGGGATGGCAGGCACGGAACCATTAGAATGGCCATCCCCGGTACAAGGACGTTGATTTGGTCCAGCATCTGATCGAGCAGGCCTTGCAAGCGCACCGGGCAGGACGCCTGGAAGAGGCGGAAACGCTTTACAAACAGGCACTTGTTGAACAACCCCGGCACCCGGATGCCTTGCATCTCGCCGGCGTCGTGGCCCTTCAGACCGGCGCGGCCGAGCAAGCCATCGGCCTGATTCGGCGGGCCATTGAAGTCCAGCCGAAGAATCCGGCCTTCCATGGCAACCTGGCGCAGGCCTGCCTCGCCTTGCAGCGCGTCGCCGATGCGCGGGTCGCCTTCCGCCGCGCCGCCGCCCTGGACCCGCGGGAGCCGCAGTTCGCGGTCGGCGCCGCCAACTGCCTCGCCCTGCAGGGCCGCTTCGCGCAAGCCGAGCGCGAATTGCGCGCCGTGGCCCGGCGCCATCCCGGTAGCGCGCTCGCCTGGTTCAATCTCGGCAACACGGTGCAGGAACAGGGGCGGCATCAGGAAGCGGCGGATCTCTTCCGCCACGCCATCGCGCTCGAGCCCGCCATGGCCGATGCTCACAACAATCTCGGCCGGGCGCTGCATCAACTCGAGCGCTTCGAGGAGGCCGAGAACGCGTACCGGCGCTGCCTCGTAGTGCAGCCGGATTACGCGACCGGGTACTGCAACCTCGCGTCAGTGCTGATCGACCGCGGCCGGTTTGCCGAAGCCGCGAGCGTGTGCGAGCAGGCGCTTCCACGCTTTTCCGGCTCCGCCGAGTTGCAGTTGCAGCTGGGCAGCGCTCGCACCCACCAGGGAATGCTCGCGTCGGCGCTTGAGGCTTTCCGCGCGGCGGCGGACGCCGCACCGGACAACCCCCGGGCGCTGTGGGCCTGCGGCTACACGCTCATCCGGACCGGCAAGGAGACGGAAGGGCTCCAGTGGCTGGAGCGGGCGTTGGCGCTGCAACCGGATTCATCGGAATATCGCAGCGCCCTGTCGACCCTTCTTCTGTCGCTCGGCAAGCTGCAAGCCGGCTGGCGGGAGCACGAATGGCGGGCCGCCAGGCGCAGTGCCCTGGCCGACAATCCCAATCTGAGTCTGGCCAAGGCGCTTCCCGACAGTCTGTCGGGCCTGAGGATCTGCCTGCTGCGCGAACAGGGCTTGGGCGATGAACTGTTTTTTCTGCGGTTCGCGCCACTGCTGAAGGCGCAGGGGGCGGAGATCACCTACCTCGCCAACGCAAAAATCGCGTCGCTGCTCGAGCGCGTGCCGGCGCTGGACCGCGTCATAGCCGGGAATCGTCCACTGCCGCCGGCGGACCTCAACCTGCTGATCGGGGACTTGCCGTGGGCGCTCGGCGCATCGGATTACGCTCCGCCGCTCGCGCTCGCGGCATTGCCGGATCGGCTTGAATCGATGAAGCAGCGGCTGGACGCGCTGGGGCCGCCCCCGTACCTGGGACTGACCTGGCGGGCCGGGACCGCCCCCGAGCAACAGCGCGGAGCGGACTGGTCACTGCACAAGGCGCTTCCGCTCGAGCCGCTGGGCGCCGCCCTGCGCGAGGCGGACGGCACGCTCATCGCCTTGCAGCGCAACGCGGAAACCGGCGAGATCGGACGGTTGGCGGAACGCGCCGGCAGGCCGGTACACGACCTCACGGCAGTCAACGACGATCTCGAGTCCATGCTCGCGCTGCTCGCGCTCATCGATGATTACATCGGCGTGAGCAACACCAATATGCATCTGCGCGCCGCGGCCGGCCGGTCCGCCAGGGTGCTGGTGCCGCAGCCGCCGGAGTGGCGCTGGATGGCCACTGGCGACGAATCGCCGTGGTTCCCCGGCTTCCGGATCTACCGGCAGGGCGTGGATGGCGACTGGGGCGAAGCGATGGCAAAGCTCGGGGGCGATCTACGCGGAGGCTGATTGACCGGTCAGGGACGGGGCGCGCTCAAGAGCCCCGCGAACAGATCGTGCCATTCGCGCCCGATCCGCTCCGCCGCGAACTTTTCCCGGATCAGCGCCTGGCCGCGGCGCGCGCGCGCGAGTACCTCGTCTCCGTTCGCCAGCGCCCAGCGGATGCCGGCGACGAGGTCCTGGCCGAGCCACGCCGCATCCGCAAACTGCAGGTAGCTCTGCAGGGGGGAGGCCACCGGAAAGCGGCCGGCGTTCAATGCCTCCGCAATGCGGTTGGCCGACGCGCCGGCCTTGAAGGGGTCCGCCGGATCGCCCGGAATCAGCACGAGGTCGCATGCGCGCAGCGCGTCCGACATCGCCGCCAGCGACCACGGAATGAATTGCGTTTCGAAGGCGTAACCGACACGGGCCGGGATCTCGTGCGTCCATTGCGCGGCCTCGCGCCCGCCCTCCGTCACGATCGTCAGCCGGCAGCGCCGCTCCCGCGCAAATCGCGCCAGGTCCTTGAAGCGCGCCTCCAGAAAATCCAGATTGGTGGGGTGCCCGAACCATAGCAGCTCGAGCCGCTCGCCGGGCGCAAATTGCGGACTTCCCATCTCGGCGAGTATCGCGTCGTCGATGACCGCCACGCGCCGCGGCGTGTGGGGCGCGATCATTCCGGCCATGCGTTCGGAATTCACGACCACGGCGTCGCAGATCTTCAGCGCCTCGGCGTAAAACGCCGGGATCGGATGCCGCTTCTCGAACGGATAGTCCGTGATATCGATCACCAGACGGCAATGCCGCTGCTTCGCGGCCCGGCACGCGCCGAGCCATGGCTCGAGGGACGCATCGAAAGTGAACTTGGTCACGAAGCAGATTTCCGCATCTTTCGAATCGAAGTCCCGGGCATCGCCCGCTGCGTCAGGAACATGAAACCGGCTCTCATTTCCCCGCCGCTTCCATTCGAGCGCGGCGACCGCCGCACGCAGCCGGATGCTTGCCAGCGGACACTCCAGGAGGCCTCGTTCAGGATGCGCGCCGGTGGCGAGTTGCGCCCCGGTCCAGCCCATGAGCCAGAGGGCTTTCGCCATGTCGGTCCGTGCCTCCCGGGGTGTCTTACAACGAGATCTTCCAGCCCGTCTGGTAGCCCCGGTCGTCACGACGCGGCTTCTCGCCGACGATGCGCATGTCCCGCGGCTCGCGCAGCTTGAACTGCGCCGGTTCCTGGCGGATGTTCGTGAGGCCGGTCTCCGCCATCAGCGCGGCCAGGCTCCGGGGCGTATAGCCCCACCGGTGAACCATGAGCGGGTCGGCCCACGAGGGATCGCCATAAAACACCCACATCGTTCTCTGCCCTTCCGGCCCCGGCCCCGCGTGCAGCTCGGGATTAGCGAGGAACGTCTCGCACGCCGACTTCAGGTTCGGGCACTCGAGGACCATGAGCCCGCCGGGCTTCAGCACCCGTATCCACTCCCTGAGGACGTCGGCGACTTCCCAGCGCCAGAAATGCTCCACGACGTGCACCGACAGAATCTCATCGGCGGTATCGTCCTCGAACGGCGTGAGCGCATGCAGGTCGCACAGGACGTCCGGCCGCCTGCCCGCGCGGCTTTCCGCCACGTCGACGTTGACGTAGCCCTCGAGTATCTTGTCGCCGCACCCCAGATTGAGCTTCAGGGAACCCATCCCTCGGCAGCCGCTCAGAGCACCACGAAATAACCCTTCGCCGCGAAACTGCATCCGAACCTGCTTTCGCGGGCGTCGTCCGCCCGCAGCCGGTCCGGATTCCGGGCGACGTACGCGTCGATGGCCTCCAACGGCCCGGGGCCGAATTCGGGCCGCACCGGATGGCCGTTGACGACAGTGTCCTCGACGACCACGTAGTCTCCGTGTCTCAGCAGCGGCACCCATGTTTCCAGTTCCCGCAGCACGTGCGGCGCCGCATGATCCGAGTCGAGTATCAGCAGCAATCCGCCGCGCCGCTGACGCGGGATGAGCGCCATGGCCTGCTGCCTGATCGAATCCGCAGCGCTGTCCCCGAGCAGGAATCGAATCCGCGGGTGCGCGGCCGCCACGGGATGCAATGCGTCGTGCGTCACGTCGATGCTGATGACCTGGCCTTCGCGATTCCCCGCGGCCAGCAGATCCGCGAAAAAAAGCGCGGATCCGCCATGACGCGTGCCGGTCTCGACGACCCAGTGAATGTCATTTTCGAAAATGAGCTCCTGGTAGTTCCACATGTCGAGCGGCAGCTTGAGGGTTCGCACCCCCCGATAGTGGAGATCTTTCCAGACGTTGGCCTCGTAGTACCATTTCAGATAGGCCAGGCCGGCGGCGTTCATTCGCTATTCCCATTTTTCAGATGCCGGGCTCGGCCGCGTCATGGTAAACGAATCACTTGCGTTTGGGCAGCAGACGCGCCCACTGGTGCAGCATCCACGCTTTCCGGTCATTGCCCTTGTAGTGGATTACGAACTTCTCGCTGATGTCCTCGTCCCGTAGCCGGGGCGAATAGTTGTACAGGGCGCACGGATACTGCTTCACTCTCAGCGTCGTACTGGCCGCGACCTCCTTGATCGCGAGCTGGTCGCCGAACCAGGCCTTGTGCGCATCGGGCATCACGAGGCAAAGGCGGTGCGCCTCGTCCCAGAACGCCCGGCCCGACGGGCGCGACAGCATGACCCCGGTATTGAACGGCATCAACTCGTAAGCCTCCGGCGTTCCGCGCAGGGACGGGTCGGTGTGGTCCCGGAACGTCAGCGCGACGTCGAAGTCGTCCTGAAAAAGGGGGCTGAGGTCCTTTTGCACCACCACGTCGGCGTCGAGAAAAATCGTGTCGCCCGGCGGGAATTCCTTGACGTGCAGGAGCCGGAACGGCATCAAGAGCCGCTGGTCCCACTGCTTGCGTATGATCTCGTCGACGCCGGTCACTTGCCGGGTCGCGTAGTCGCTCATCTGGACAATGCGCGCACCGGGCATCGCCGCGCGCACCGACGCGACCATGATCTGGGCCAGCTTCGAGACGCGCCCCACGTAGAGAAACGCGACGGTGACGCCGGCTCCGGCCACGGCCCGGTTCACGGCAGGCCCGCACGCATGACCGGGGTCGCCGCGGCTCGCGCCGAACGGCGCGCCATGCGGCCGGCACGGAGAGCATCGTTCGGGAAACATGGGTCCATGCGCAGCTGGCTATAATATGCCGTCGGAAGCGCGGGCCGTGTCCGTGCTTCCCGCGCGCTTCCAGCAAGGTGTTCATGCCCGCGCACAGGATGTCTGAATCCCCGACACGCTTCCAGGAGGCTTACGGCTGGGCGCTGCCGCCCGATGACCGGCACTTCGCGGCGAACCTCGCGTGCGCACCGGAGGTTCTCGGGCGGCGGGTGTACCAGGCGGCCCAGTTCGGCGCCGTGCTCGATACCGTGATCTCGCGGCGCGTTGCAATCGACATTGGCGCGCACGTCGGGTTCTGGAGCTATTACCTCGCGAAATATTTCGCCTACGTTCACGCGTTCGAGCCGGTGGCGGGTCACGTCGAATGCTTCCGCCGCAACGTGACCGACGGCAACGTGGTACTGCACGAGATCGCGCTGGGCAGCCGGCGCGATCGCGTTCAGATCGAGTCCGCCCCGGAAAACTCCGGAGCGGCGCACGTCGCCCGCGCGACGGAAGGCGCGGTGCCGCTCGACACGCTCGACAGCTTCGGGCTGCAGGACGTCGACCTCGTCAAGATCGACGTCGAGGGCTACGAGTCCTTCGTCGTGCAGGGCGCCCGGCGCACGCTGATCCGCAGCCGGCCGATCGTGATCGTGGAGCAAAAGCGCGGCGGCGAACGTTACGGCGTGCCACCGTTGAAAGCCGTGCATCAGATCGAGCGGCTGGGCGCCCGCGTGCTGCGCCGGGTCTACGACGACTACATACTCGGCTGGCCGCCGGCGGGCGGGCGCGGCGCGGGCAGGTGAGAACTGCGAATCCGCAGGCTGGTGCCCCGCGCGCCGGCGCTCAAATGCCGAGCCCGGCAAGCTGCTTCTCGGGATAGCGCGTTCCGGCGGTGACGTTGAGCGGAAACGCTTTCGCCAGCGCCGCGACCTCGTCCTGCGTGAGCTTGATGTCCGCCGCCGCGCAGTTCTGTTCGAGATACGCGCGGCGCTTGGTGCCGGGGATCGGCACGATGTCCTCGCCCTGCGCGAGCAGCCAGGCGAGCGCGATCTGCGCCGGCGTGCATTTTTTCGCCGTGGCGATTCTCTCGAGCGGCGCAAGCAGCTCCGCGTTCTTCGCGATATTGTCGGGACTGAAGCGCGGATGCTCCCGGCGCCGGTCCTTGGGCAGCAGCGCGTCGAGCGTCTTCATCGTCGCGGTGAGGAAGCCGCGCCCGAGCGGCGCGTACGCCATGTAGCCGATGCCGAGCTCGCGGCACGCCGGCAGGATTTCCTTCTCGACGTCGCGGCTCCACAGCGAGTATTCAGTCTCCACGCACGCGATGGGATGGACCTTGTGCGCGCGCCGGATGGTCTGGGCGCCCGCTTCCGACAGCTGCAGGAAGCGCACCTTGCCGCTCTCGACCAGGCGCTTCATCGCCCCGACGGTGTCCTCGATCGGAACCGTCTTGTCCATGCGGTGCATGCCATAGATATCGATCGTGTCCACGCCGAGCCGCTTCAGGCTCTTGTCGCACGCCTGCGGCACGTAGTCCGGGTGCCCGCCGGTGAGCGCCGGCGCGCCGCCGTCGCCGCCGCGGCTCGCGAGCGCGAGATTGCCGAACTTGGTGGCGATGAGGACCTTGTCGCGCCGGCCCTTGATGCCCTTGGCGATCAGCTCCTCGTTGACGCCGTTGCCATAGGCGTCCGAGGTGACGACGAGGTTGACGCCGAGTTCGATCGCACGGTGCATGGTCGCGACGGATTCCTCGTCGTCGGGTTCGCCGTAGCTGATCGACATGCCCATGCATCCGAGCCCCACCGCCGAGACTTGCGGTCCGTTCTTTCCGAGCTTGCGCTTCTGCATCGCTTTCTCCTTCCAGTCACGATTGGATTATCGTTATTTCGTCTTGCACTCGACCCCGACCCAGAATCCGTAGGGGATGCGACTGAACGTGACCAGCTCGAAGCGCGCGGTCAACTTCTGCAGCCACCACCCGGCCGGCTGCTGAATCAGGTGGGCGTTGCGGCCGTCCGGCAGCAGCTTCACCGCCGGACCGGTGTTGACGGTGAACACGCCCACGCCGACGGTAACCCGCTTCAAATCGTCCAGCACGTTGTCGATCAGCGCCGGCTCGATGTGCTCGAGCACGTCGATGCACGCCACAAAGCCGCACGGTGCGGGCGGCGCCGACCACTGCGGTATCGCCGGATCGTAACAGTGGATGACCAGCGGCCGCTTCACGCGCTGGCGCAGGGCTTCGCCCAGCCGGCCCTTGCCCGCGCCGTAGTCGAGCACTTCGGAGTAGCGGGTCGACTCGAGCACCTGGGCCACGAGCGGCGCGAAGCCGACGGAGGCCTCACCGTAGTTCGGGTCTTCGTGCAACTGCTGCTGCAGGCGCCGGTAATCCTCGCCGATCAGCGAAGGCGGCTGCGTGAGCGTTTGCGACATGGCGGCCTGGGCACCAACCGGGCGGGATTTCGAGTGGTGGATTATAGCGGAACGCGCGCGCCCTCGGTGCGGCTTGCGGCCCCGTCGGCCCGGTGTACACTCGCTGCTCCTGAGCGCGACCCTTCCCCTGGAGACCTCGTGAAAATCAAGTCGATCAAGGCTGCCGTGCACCGCCTGTCGGTCACCGTTCCGTTGCTGAAGAAGCCGCTCGACCGCAAGGCGGTGCTATGCGAGGTCGAGACCGACGACGGCATCGTCGGCAGCGGGCTCACCGGCGGCGCCTACCTTCCGTTCGCGATCGTCACCGCGATCGAGAAGGAGTTCCTGCCGCTGCTGAAGGACATGGACCCGCGCGACACCGAGGCGATCCACGAGAAAGTGTGGTGGAAACTGAACCAGCGCTCGATGACCGGCGTCGTCTCGAGCGCGCTCTCGGCCATCGACATCGCGTGCTGGGACATACACGGCAAGCACGCCGGCCGCACCGTGGCGCAGCTGCTCGGGGGCGCGCGCGACTGGGCGCCGACCTATTGCACCTTCGGCTTCTCGGAGTACGAGGAGCGCGACCAGCTGGTGGAAGCGGCGCGCCTCCAGATCAAGAACGGCCATCGCCGGCTCAAGATGGTGGTGGGCGTGCACCCGGGCGGCTGGCAGGAGGACGCCCGGCGCGTGCGCGCGGTGCGCGACGCGATCGGTCCGGACGTCGAGCTCATGATGGACGCCAACTACAAATTCAACCCGGTGGACGCGCGCCAGCTCTGCCGCGCGATCGAGGACTGCAACCTCACCTGGTTCGAGGAGCCGCTCTACCAGAACGACACGCGCGCCATGGCCGATTTGCGCCGGCACACCAACATTCCGATCTCCGCCGGCCAGAACGAAGGCCATCGCTGGCGGCTGCGTGAGCTGGTGCTGCACCAGGCGGTGGACATCCTGCAGCCCAACGTCTGCTACTGCGGCGGCTACACCGAGGCGCAGAAAGCGGGGCATCTGGCGCAGTCGTTCAATCTGCCCATCGCGAACGGCGGCGGGTGGCCGCTCCACAACATGCACCTCATGGCAGGGCTCATGAACGGCTGGCGCGTCGAGTTCCACCTCGACATGCAGGCGGTCGGCGAGATGCTGTTCGTCGATCCGCCGCGGCCCGGGAACAACATCGTGAAGATCCCGGCGCGGCCCGGGCTGGGACTCGAGCCCAACCGAGACACGCTCAAGGACACCCTGGTAACAGCGTGACGCGCAGACCGTGAGCGAGGACGCGAGCCTGTGGGCGCTGTTCGGGTCGAGCTTTCTCGCAGCGACGCTGCTGCCGGGCGGGTCCGAGGCGGTGCTGTTCGGCGTGCTCAAGCTCCACCCCGGTCAGTACTGGGCGGCGCTCGGCGTCGCCACGCTGGGCAACACGCTCGGCGGCATGTCCTCCTACCTGATCGGCCGGCTCATCCCGCAGAAGAAGGGCCTGCCCGGGCTGGCCGCCGTGCAGCGCTATGGCAGCCCGGCACTGCTGCTGTCCTGGGTTCCCATTGTCGGCGATCCGCTGTGCGTCGCCGCGGGATGGCTGCGGCTCAACCCCTGGCTGGCCACGCTCTTCATTGCGCTCGGTAAGTTCGCGCGCTATCTCGCGGTCGCCGCTCTGGCATAATTCCGCGCATTCCCATTCGACCGATATCGAGGGCGGCCCATGGCTGAGGAAAAGCTGCAGTTCACCGACGCGCCTTCGTGCAAGGCATGGCTTGCGAAACTGCCGCGTTCCAGCCCGACGCAGTGCCATGCGGAACTCGCCGCGCAGGTGCGGCTGTTGCTGGCCGCGACCATCGCGCCCGAGGCCAAGTTCGCGGTCCTCGAGGCATTGCGCGAGCCGGTCGCCGAATCGCAGGCCGAGATGGCCCGGAATTGCCGCGGCAAGCCGGTGCCGCTCCAGACCCATGACCTGGAGGCGTGGGACAGCGTGGTCGGCGCGTGGCGGGCGATGGCCTCCGGTTACGACGCCTTGATCGACGCCATGGCGAGCACGGCGCCGGACCTCGCGACGCAAGCGCATGTCATCTGCCAGCGTGCGCTGCGCTATACCGCGCTCGCCATGTTCGAGCACTGCCACGTCTACTACGCTGTCAACGGCGCGCTGTGGCAGCAGCTTCACCGCTTGTACGTCTTCTCCGAGAACGCAGGGCTGGCAGCCACCACCGTGGACGACACCGTCGGCCGCCGCACGGCAACGACGACCTGCGCCGCCACCTACGCGCACGCGCTGCTCATGCACCTCGCGCAGCCGGACGCCTTGAGCGGGGAGGAACTGAATATCGTCGACCGCTGGCTCGAGCGGTGGGAAAGCATGGTCACGCTGTCACCCGACCCGCTGGCGCAAAGTTCGGTCCCCGCGCTCGCAGTGGACCTCGCCTCATCCCGGGGCGCCGGCCTCGCGAAGAACATGCCGGCCGCCGGCGTGCGCCATCTCAGCGTGGAAACTCTCGGCAAGGCGCTGCGGCATGCCGCCGCCGGGATCAAGCAGCAGACGCCGGCCCAACTCGGACTGGGTGACGTCGCGCGCAACGCGTGCGAGAAGTTGTTGCTCCTGCTGCACGTTCAATGGTGCGCAGCCGGCACCGGCCGCGCCGACGAACGCACGCCGGCCTCGATCAAGGTGATGATCTCTTCCAGCCTCGCTTCGATCCATTATCACCTCACGGGCAAGGCCTTCCGCCAACCCGGCGGAGAACTCACCGCCGCTGAGCGGCAGCGGCTCGACATGTTCGGCTCGCTGTCGGAAGCCGGCGGGCAGGCGCTGGCCTCCCAGCGCAGCGCGGCGGCGGAGACCTGGGTCATCGTGAACCAGAGCGTGTCGGGCTTCCTCGGCACCACGACCGAAAAAGACGTCGTGAACCGCATCAGCCATGGCCAGCTGGTCGGCATTCAGCCCACCGCAAAAAAGGTGATGTACGTCGGCATCGTGCAGCGGCTGATCGTGGATCTATCGGGGACGATCTGGATCGGATTGCGGATCATCCTCGGCGCGCCGCAGGCCGTTTCCGCGCGCATCGCGGACGGCACGGCGAAATACGACCGCGGGCTGCTGATGCCGGAGGATGCCGCGCGCAAGATTCCCGCTTCCATGGTGCTGCTGCCCGGCTGGCACCAGGCCAATCGCATCCTGAACGTGTACGCCGACAGCGATAAGGCGCGCAAGATCAAGCTCCAGACCCTGCTCGACCGGGGTGCGAATTTCGACCGGGCGACCTACACCGCGGCATGACCATTGAAGCCATGGCGTGCGAGCTGTGCGAGCGGGATGGCGGCGGGCTGATCTGGCGCGGCGGCGATTGCCGCGTGATTCGCGTCGACGAACCCGGCTATCCCGGATACTGCCGCGTCATCTGGAACGCCCACGTCAGGGAAATGACCGACCTCGCCGCGCCCGAGCGCGCTCGCTTCATGCACGTCGTGTTCACGCTGGAAGCGGCCCTGCGGGAGCTGCTCCGGCCCGAAAAGATCAACCTCGCGAGCCTGGGCAACGTGACCCCGCACCTGCACTGGCACGTGATACCGCGCTTTCGCGACGATCCCCATTTTCCAAACCCGATCTGGGGCGCCCCGATGCGGCAGCCGGACCCGCAGGCGCATGCCCCCGGCGATCTCGCGGCAGCGCTCTCCGAGCGGCTTTCGCGGCTGTGAACGGGTCGGCTAGAGGAGCGGAAACGTGATTTATTTCCGGGGGTTCGCGGTGTTTTTTGAAGCCTGGGTGAATTAGTTCACGTACTCCCGTGTAGCAGTTCGGCTAGCCTGTGCGTGGAGCGGTGCGCTTTTCGCCGCCGGTCACGACCACCCCTCAAGAAGATGGCGCGACCGCGGTAACGACACGCTGGGCCGGGCCATCGTCTCCGGGGGATTCAACACCGGCCCTGGCGTGCCAACATCGATGGAACCCCAGACCATGAGCACACAGCCGCTTGCCTCGACCGCCTTTCCCTTGCAGTTCACCGACAGCGCCGGTTGCAGGCGCTGGATCGAACAGCTCACCCTCACCAACATCCAGTTGACGCAGCAGGTCCTTACCGGACAGCTCGCGAGTCTCGGGGCGGCGCAACTTCCTCCACTCGAACGCCTGAAGATACTCGAAGCGCTGCGCGAGCCGGTGCACTTCGTGCAGGGCGAATCAGCCAAGCGCTACGCCGGCAAACCGCTGCCGCTCGAGACCGCCGAGAGCGCGGTGTGGGGAAACGTCATCGCGCTGTGGCAGGAACTGAGCCGCAACTACCAGCAATGTCTCAAGGGCTATCGCGAGGGCGACCTGGCGATCGCGCCGCACGCGGCGCTGATCACCATGCGCTGCCTGCGCCTGCTGGGATGCACGCTGCTCGACTATTACCGCATCTACCGGCAGCCGCCGGGAGCGCTGTGGCGCGCGCTCCACGAACTCTATGCCTTCGGCGAGAGCCACGGGTTCGCGCGCATCCGCGTCCAGGACAGTTTTTCGCACCGCGATCCGGACACGAGCTGCGCCGAAAGCTACGTGCAGGTGCTGCTCGCGCACCTCGCCAATCCGTTCTCGCTGTCGGCGCGGCAGATGACGTTCGTGGCGCGCTGGCTCGAGCGCTGGGCCGCGCTGATCGGGCTCGCCCCGCAGCCCCTGCCGACCGGCCCGATCCCCTCGCTCGCGGTCGACCTCACCAGCTCCGGCGGCGTGGCTTTCGGAGCGGGACTCGAGCCGCAGCCGCACCTGCGCTATCTCGACCTCGAGCAACTGTCCAAGACGCTGCGCCAGACCATCAACCTGCTCAAACAGGGCCAGACGCCGGGCCAGTTGGGTCTCGGGGAGGACGCGCGCCAGCCCGGCTGCGAAAACCTGCTGATGCTGCTCTACGTGCAGTGGTGCCGTGCCGGCACCGCGCGCGCGGAGGAGCGCGCCAAGAACGAGGAGCCGGCCCAGGTCTGCTTCGGACTGGCGGCCGCGCACCTGCACGTGAACGGCGGACGCAGCTTCCGCCAGCCGGGCGAACTCACCGCGCGCGAAAAGCAGGACATGGACACCTACGGCTACATCACGCGCACCGAGCACGAGGTGGGCGGCACGGATGAATCGCTCGAGCGGTGGCAGATCCTGAACCAGAGCGCCTCCGGATTCATGTGCATACAGCGCGAGCCCAACGGCAAGGTCCGCGTCAGCCACAACCAGCTGCTCGCGGTGCGCCGCGCCGCGGGGCGCCACTATCACCTCGGCATGGTGCAGTGGCTGAGGATGGAGGAAGGCGGCGAACTCTACTGCGGCGTGCGCCTCTTTCCCGGCACCGCGCAGGCGATCTCGGTGCGCCCGTCCAATTTCGCGCCGACCGCCGGCGGCCGCTACGACCGCGCGCTGCTGTTGCCGGAAGTGCCGGCACCCGCAACGCCGGCGACGCTGATCCTTCCCGCCGGCTGGTTCCAGAGCGGGCGCTTCGTCGAAGTGTTCTCCGACCGCAAGCAGGTCGCGAAGCTCCTGAACCTCCTCGAAAAGGGCGCCGATTTCGACCGCGGCACCATCGTTGTG
>MERD01000067.1:0-16693 GCA_001771935.1 Betaproteobacteria bacterium RIFCSPLOWO2_02_FULL_67_26 | reverse complement strand
CGCGCCGGACCGGCGCGAGCCGCCGCTCGGCCGGAAACACGGCGCTGAAGGTGCTGCCGCGCCCCGGCTCGCTCGCGATCTCGAGCCGCGCCTGGTGCCGGTTCAGGACGTGCTTGACGATGGCAAGCCCGAGTCCGGTGCCGCCGGTCTCCCGCGAGCGGCTGCGGTCCACGCGGTAGAAGCGCTCGGTGAGCCGCGGCAGGTGCTGCGAGGCGATGCCGATGCCGGTGTCGCGCACGCTGAATACCGCCTCGGGGCCGCGCCGCTGCCAGACGACCATGATCTCGCCGCCGGCCGGCGTATAGCGCACCGCATTGCTGACCAGGTTGCTGAACGCGCTGCGGAGTTCCTCCTCGCTCGCCGTGAGCCAGTCGTCGTCTGCCTGATCGAGGGCAACCCGGTGCCGGCCGGCGGAAAGCGCAAGCGCGTCGTGATAGAGCACGCGCGCCAGCTCCGGGACGTTCACCGATTCCTCTCGCGGCGGGTTGTGGGAGCTTTCCAGCCGGGACAGCGTGAGCAGGTCCTCGACCAGCCGTCGCATGCGCTCGGTCTGATCCATCATCAGCGGCAGCGAGCGCCGCAGCAATTCGCTGTCGGCGGGCTTGATATCCATGATGGTTTCGAGGAATCCGCTCAGCACCGTGAGCGGCGTGCGCAACTCGTGTGAGACGTTGGCGATGAAGTCCCGCCGCATCGTCTCCACGCGCTCGAGGTCGGTGACGTCGCGGCTGATCATGAGCTTCTGCTGGTCGCCGTACGGCACCAGCTGCACCGAGAGTATGAGATCCCCGCGCGTCTGCCGCATCTCCAGTGGCTCGCTGTAGCGCTGCGCCTGCAAGTACTCGACGAACTGCGGCTGGCGCACAAGATAGGTGATGCCCTGTCCGGCGTCGCGGCTGCGGTCGAGGCCGAAATGCTGTTCGGCCACCGGGTTGCACCATTCGATCCGGTCCTGCGAGTCGAGGATCACCATGCCGTCCGGCATGGCGGCCCCCGCCTGCCGGAAATCCTCGAGCGTGGCGGTGAGCCGCGATTCGCTCTGGCGCTGGCGGCGCAGCAGGCGATACAGATCGGCGAACACCAGGTCCCAGATGCCCAGGCCCGAGGGCACCCGCTCGGGCACGGGGTCGCGCAGCCAGCGCCGCAGCAGCGCGATATGGCGGTAATGGGTGACGGCGATGACGAGCAGGCCCGCCGCGAACACCGCCATTGCCGCAGTCGATCCGGCAGCCGGCCACGCGGCCAGACTGAGGACGGCCAGCGCGATCAGGATGAAGAGCAGTCTTCCCCAGTGCTCCACGGGCGGCGCTCCGGCGAGTGGGACAGTATTATATGGCACGCGGCCGCGGACCGCCGCGCGCGCTCTTTACGCGGTTGCGGAGAAGCGGTAGCCGGCGCTGCGCACCGTCTGGATCAGCCGGTCGTGGCTGGTGGGCTCGAGCGCCTTGCGCAGCCGCCGGATGTGCACGTCCACCGTGCGTTCCTCGACGAAGATGTGGTCGCCCCACACCTGGTCGAGCAGCTGCGTGCGCGAATAGACCCGCTCGGAATGGGTCATCAGGAAATGCAGCAGCCGGAACTCGGTGGGGCCAAGCGCCAGCGGCGTGCCGTTGCCGATCACGCGGTGGCTCGCGGGATCGAGCTTCAGGCCCGAGATCTCGACCGGGTCGTCGGTCGCCTGCGGGGCGCGCCGCCGCAGCACGGCCTTGACGCGGGCGTTCAGCTCCCGCGGCGAAAACGGCTTGGTGAGATAGTCGTCGGCCCCGGTCTCGAGCCCCTGGAGCTTGTCCCGTTCGTCGGCACGCGCCGTCAGCATGATGACCGGCACAGCCTGGGTGCGCTTGTCGGCGCGGAGTTTTCTCGCGAACTCGATTCCGCTCATGCCGGGCAGCATCCAGTCGAGCACCACCAGGTCCGGCAGCGCGGTGCGCACCATCTCCAGCGCCTGCTCGGCGTTCTGCGCCTTCAACGCGTTATGCCCCGCCAGTTCGAGGTTGTAGGAGATGAGCTCCTGGATCGCCGGCTCATCCTCGACCACCAATATGGTTGCCGCCATCGAAAGTCCCTTTCAATTCAGGCCATGGCGATATTATGAAATAAACGTGACAACGTTGTGACAGCGTGGCGGGTCCCCGGAAATACCGATTCGGATCAGAGTGTTCGTTCAGGGTGGGGTCGGTTATCATGATTGCCCCCTGGAACAGGACACGCTATGGCGGGACTGAACAAAGGCGTTCCGCAGCCGACCGAAATCAAGCTGCACCAGAAATCGCGCATCCTGGAGATCGCGTTTGCCGACGGGTGCGCGTTCCGGCTGCCGTTCGAATTCCTGCGCGTGTACTCCCCTTCCGCCGAGGTACGCGGTCACGGCCCGGGGCAGGAAGTGCTGCAGGTCGGCAAGAAGGACGTGGAAATCAAGCGCATCGAGCCGGTCGGCAGTTACGCGGTGCAGCTCGCGTTCTCCGACGGCCACGACACCGGCATCTACTCGTGGGACCTGCTCTATGACTACGGCAGGCGCCAGGACGAGATGTGGCGGCACTATCTCAAACGCATGGAAGAAGCGGGCGCCAGCCGCGACCCCCAAGCAGGAAAGGCGTGAATGCTCACGCAGTTGCCATGACAAAAACCACCAACTTCGGCTATCAGCAGGTGCCCGAGGGCGAGAAGTCGCGGCGCGTCGCGGGCGTGTTCGATTCCGTCGCGTCGCGCTACGACCTCATGAACGACCTCATGTCGGGAGGGCTCCACCGGCTGTGGAAACGCTTTGCGGTCGAAGCGAGCGGGGTGCGACCGGGCGAGCGCGTGCTCGATATCGCGGGCGGCACCGGCGATCTCGCGCGTCTGTTCGCCGGCCGCGTCGGTGCCCGGGGCGACGTGGTGCTCACCGACGTCAATTCGGCGATGCTCCGGCTCGGCCGCGACCGCGCCCTCGATACGGGACGGATGCTGCCCGTTGCGCAGTGCGACGCGGAGAAGCTCCCGTTCGCCCCGGACCGCTTCGACTGCGTGAGCGTCGCCTTCGGCTTGCGCAACATGACGCGCCAGGACGCGGCGCTCGCGGAAATGCGCCGCGTGCTGAAGCCGGGCGGCCGGTTGCTGGTGCTTGAGTTCTCCCGCGTCTGGGCGCCGCTGAAGCCCCTCTATGACGCCTACTCGTTCCGGATATTGCCGGCGCTCGGCAAGCGGGTGGCGAACGATGCCGGCGCCTACCGCTATCTCGCCGAATCCATCCGCATGCACCCCGACCAGGACGCGCTCAAGGCCATGATGGAACAGGCGGGCTTCGAGCGGGTCGAATACTTCAACCTTGCCGGCGGTGTGGTCGCTCTGCACCGCGGATACCGGTTCTGACCCGCGGTACCGCGCGTGCTAACCGGGCCGCGGCAACTGGGATAGAATGCCGTTCCACGCCCTGACGAGGCCCACCGCAGGAGGCGTCATGAAAATACTGCTCTCGCTCGTAATCGCCCTCTCTTCACTGCCGCTGATGATCGAGGATGCCGACGCACGGCGCTTCGGCGGCGGGCGCAATCTCGGCATGCAACGCAGCGCCCCGGCCCAGCAGCAAATGGCCCCCACCGCGCCGGCCCAGCAGCAACAGCAGCAGGCCGTTCCCGCGACGCCGGCGCAGCAGCCCTCCGGCTTCTCGAAATGGCTAGGCCCGCTCGCGGGACTCGCCCTGGGCGCCGGCCTCGCCGCATTGTTCCTCAACAACGGACTGGGTGGCTTGCTCGCGGGACTGCTGCTGGTGGGCCTGGTCATCGCCATCGTGGCGTTCGTCGCGCGCGCCCTGCTGCGCGGCCGCGCCGCACCCGAGCCCTTGCAATACGCGGGAGCCGGTACCGGCGAACTGCCGGTAGCCGCCCGTCCCGGCGGTGCCGGGGCGCATTCGGTAGCCGCTTTGGCGAGCCGCTGGCCGGCAGGCTTCAACGAGCCGGAGTTCATCCGGCACGCCCGGCTCAACTTCGTGCGGCTGCAGGAAGCGCACGACCGGCAGGACCTCTCGACGATGCGCGATTTCCTGACGCCGGCGGTCTACCGCGAAATCGAGGCGGACGTCCGTGCCGCGGGTGAGGCCCCGCACAGGACCGAAATGCTCACGCTCAACGCCGAGGTCATCGATGTCGCCGAGGACGGCGGGTCCTACGTGGTCAGCGTGCGTTTCTCCGGCATGATCCGCGAGGCGGCGGACCGCGATGCGGAGCCGTTCAGCGAAACCTGGCATCTCGAAAAGCCGGTCCGCGGCGGTTCCGGCTGGCAGGTCGCGGGCATCCAGCAGTCCTGACCGCGTATCCGGTGGCCGGTGACCGGTGACGGGCAACCCGGCTGAATCCCGATCCCCGAGCCCTGCCGGCGCGTTCGACAGCGCGGCGGCGGCGGCCATCAATCATCTCCTGCGCGGCGCGAGCTGGGCGCGCGACGAGCTCAAGCGCTTTGCCGGAAGGACCGCGCGCTTCGACCTCGCCCCGCTCGCGCTCTCGCTCACCGCGCAGGCAACCGGGGAAGTCGCTCCGGCCGAGGCCGGCTCCGTTCCCGCCGTCACGATCAGGCTGACCCCCGGTCTCATGCTGCGGCTCGCCGCGCGCGACGAGGCGGCGTGGCGCGAAATCGAGGCCACGGGTGACGCGGACTTCGCGACCGCCATCAATTTTGTCGCGCACAACCTGCGCTGGGACGTCGAGGAAGACCTGAGCCGCGCGTTCGGCGACATTGCCGCCCATCGCATGGCGGAGAGCGGGCGAACCCTGCGGCGCTGGAGCGAACAGGCGCTGGAGAACACGGGCCGCTCCTTTGCGGAGTACTGGACGGAGGAGCGGCCGCTGATCGCCGGCAAGCACGATCTCGAGGCATTCAACCGCGCCGTGGACGAGCTTCGCGACGATGTCGCGCGCCTCGAGAAGCGCCTCGAGCAACACTCGCGCCGCCACGGCGCCAAGTAAATCCCTTCCCGCAGTACCGCAGCGATGCGTTGCGCAGCGGGTGTTTGGCGTTCCTGGCGCATTGGCGGTTAAAATCGTTTCATGCATTTGCTTCGCCTGCTGAAGATCCTCTCGGTCGGCGTCCGCTACGGGCTCGACGAATTCTTCCTCGGCCACGAGCGGGTGAAAGGACTGCGCGCGCTGATCCGCGCGGTCTTTTTCTGGCGCTCGATCGAGGGACCGCGCGCGGTGCGGCTGCGCCAGGCGCTGGAGACGCTCGGGCCGATCTTCGTCAAGTTCGGCCAGGTGTTCTCGACGCGCCGCGACCTGCTGCCGGCCGATATCGCCGATGAGCTGGCGAAGCTCCAGGACCGCGTGCCGCCCTTCCCCGCCGAGCAGGTCGCCGCAATCCTGAAGCGCGTCTACGGCAGGCCCCTCGAGCAGGTGTTCGGGTCGTTCGAGCGCGAACCGGTCGCGAGCGCATCCGTCGCCCAGGTGCATCTCGCCTGCCTGTCCGACGGCACCGAGGTCGCGGTCAAGGTGTTGCGGCCCGGCATTGCGGCGGTGATCGAAGGCGACCTGGCGCTGCTGCACGCGGTCGCGACGCTGCTCGAGTGGCTGTGGTCGGACGGCAGGCGGTTGCGCCCGCACGAGGTGGTGGACGAGTTCGCCAAGCATCTCGAAGTCGAGCTCGACCTCCTGCGCGAAGCGTCCAACGCGAGCCAGTTGCGGCGCAACTTCGAGAACTCCCCCGTGCTGCTCGTGCCGGGAATCCACTGGGACTACTGCTCGAGCGAAGTGATGGTGATGGAGCGCATGCACGGCACGCCGGTCTCCCAGGTCGCGGCGCTGCGCGAGCAGGGCGTGGATATCCCGCTGCTGGCGCGGGCCGGCGTGGGGATTTTCTTCACCCAGGTGTTCCGCGACGGCTATTTCCATGCCGACATGCACCCCGGCAACATCCTGGTGACGCCCGACGGCCGCTACGTCGCGCTCGATTTCGGCATCATGGGCACGTTGACCGAGGTCGACAAGAACTACCTCGCGCAGAACTTCCTCGCGTTCTTCCGCCGCGACTACCGGCGCGTCGCGGAAGCGCACATCGAATCGGGATGGGCGCCGCGCGAGACGCGGGTGGACGATTTCGAGTCGGCGATCCGCGCCGTGTGCGAGCCGATTTTCGCGCGCCCGCTGAAGGACATTTCATTCGGACGCGTGCTGCTGCGGCTGTTTCAGACCTCGCGCCGCTTCAACATCCAGGTCCAGCCGCAGCTGGTGCTGCTGCAGAAGACGCTGCTCAACATCGAGGGGCTGGGCCGCGATCTCGACCCCGAGCTCGACCTGTGGGAGACCGCCAAGCCGCACCTCGAGCGCTGGATGGCGGAGCAGGTCGGCTGGCGCGGCTTCATCGAGCGCGTGCGGCAGGAAGCGCCGTACTGGAGCGCGATCCTGCCGCAGCTGCCGCGGCTGCTGCACCAGGCGCTTGCGCGCCAGGCGCAGGCGGCGGCGCACGAAGAACTCGCGGCGCTGCTGCGGGAGTCGCAAAGGCGCAACCGCATGCTCGCGGCGATCGCGCTGGCGCTGGCCGTCGCCGCGGTGCTGCTCGTCCTGCGCTGAACGGGCCGGACCATGCTCCTCACGTTCGTGATCGCCTACCTGGCGGTTTCCATCGCCCTCGGGCTTATTGCGGCGATGAAGGTGCACAGCGCGAAGGACTACATCACCGCCGGGCGCCACCTGCCGATCTGGGTCGTCTTCGCCACGGTTTTCGCGACGTGGTTCGGGGCGGAAACGGTGCTCGGCATCTCCGCCACGTTCCTGCGCGAGGGCCTGGGCGGCCTCGTGTCGGACCCTTTCGGCGCCGCGCTGTGCCTGGTCCTGGTCGGTCTGTTCTTCGCGCGCCCGCTCTACCGGATGAACCTGCTCACCATCGGCGACTATTACCGCAAGCGCTACAACCGGCCGGTGGAAGTGGTGACGAGCATCTGCATCGCGCTCTCTTACCTCGGCTGGGTCGCGGCCCAGGTGATTGCGCTCGGGCTGGTGTTCAACGTGCTGACCCAGGGCGAGCTCTCGCAGACCGCCGGCATGGTGATCGGCGCCTCGATCGTGCTGCTGTACACGCTGTTCGGCGGCATGTGGTCGGTCGCCTACACCACTTTTTTCCAGATGATCGTCATCGTGCTCGGCCTGTTCTACGTCGCATGGCTGGTCGGCGACAAGGCGGGCGGCATCGGCGCCGTCGTCGCGCATGCGGCAGCGCACGGCAAGCTTGCGTTCCTGCCCCGGCCCGCCGCCGCCGACATGATCGCCTTCACGGCGGCGCTCGTCACGCTCGGGCTGGGATCCATACCCCAGCAGGACGTGTTCCAGCGCGTCAACGCATCACGCGACGAACGGACCGCGGCATGGGGGTCCATCCTCGGCGGCGCCGCCTATTTCCTGTTTGCATTCGTGCCCCTGTTCCTCGCCTACGCGGCGACGCTGCTCGACCCCGCGATGGTCGCCGGATTGATCGAGAAGGACTCGCAGCTCATCCTGCCCGCGCTCATCACCGGGCACCTGCCGCTCCACGCCCAGGTGATCTTCTTCGGCGCGCTGCTCGCGGTCATCATGAGCACGGCGAGCGGCACGCTGCTTGCGCCTTCGGTCACGATCTCCGAGAACGTGCTGCGGGGCATGGTGGGTGAAATGACCGACCGCCAGTTCCTGTGGATGACGCGCGCGGTGGTCGTGTGTTTCGCCCTCCTCGTCACCGGTTACGCCGCGTACACGGACGCCACCATCCACAAGATGGTCGAGAATGCCTACAAGATCACGCTCTCCGCGGCGTTCACGCCGCTCGTCTTCGGCCTCTACTGGAAGCGCGCCACCACCCAGGGCGCGGCCGCGGCGATCGTTGCCGGACTCGCGACCTGGCTCGCGATGGAAATTGCCGCGCCGGCGGCGCTGCTGCCGCCGCAGCTGGCCGCCCTGCTCGCGAGCCTCGCCGGCATGCTGGCGGGATCGCTCATGCCGCAGTGGTACGCAACGCCCCCGGACGCGGCCGGAGCCCGCAACGCGTGATGCCTGCTCAGGCGGAAAACGCCCTCACGAACTCAGCGACGAAGCGCGAGTAGTCCGCCTCCGGCAACCGGTTGACCCCCGCCGCGGCCTGCCGGCCGCCCCCGGTCTCGAACTTGAGGCACAGCGTGTCGGCGCCGCGCGGATTCTCGAGCGGCGCGCGCACGCTCACCACGTAGCCGCCGCGCCCGCTCACCAGCAGCGCGTGGGCGCGCGCCGGATGGGCGCCCGCCAGCCGGTTGGCGAAAAAACCATGGATGCGCCGGCTCCACGCGGCGTCCGGCAGCACGACAATCGCGGCGTTTGCGCCCGCAGCCTGCGGTGTGACCGCCGCGGCGCGATCGAGATCGTCCGCCAACGCCGCCTTCAGCACCTGGAAAACCGGCTCGCCTTCGAGAAAATCGCGCGGGTCGCGATAGTGACTCACGGTCTCGAACAGGTCGGCAGGATGATAGTGCAGGTCTTCCACGGTGTCGCCATAGGCGTTGTAGTTGATGCATTCCCCCAGCTCGCGCAAACGATCGAGGTCGGCGTCGTCGAGGCCGAGCCCTTCCGCGGCACGCCGCGCGGGGCCGGGGAGATTGTCGCCGAAGGCCGCAACCACCGCCCACAAGCGCTGGCGGCCGCCGAGATAGCGGTCGACGATGAGGCTGGTGCAGGTGTCCGGCGCGGTGTCGATGAACGCCTTGAGGTTGGCGTGCCGCGGGATCTCACCGGCCGCGTGGTGGTCGAAGTAGCGCAGCCGGGCGCCGGCCCCGAGCAGCCGCGTCACGGCGCCGGCATTGGCGCGGAGCGAAATGTCGAGCACCGTGAGTTCGTCGCCCGCTTGCGCGATGACCCGATCGAGAAGCCGCACGTCGCGCTTGACGCCGGTCACCAGCAGGCTCGCGCGCGGCTCCTCCAGCCGCAGCTGCTGCAGCGCGCAGATGCCGTCGGCGTCGCCGTTGAAGATGTCATAGAATTGCATGGTGTATCGCAGCATCGCGAATGACTGAATCCCATGTCACCCGGCAAGGAGAATCCCCACCAGGCGCCTGCGGGATTCTCGGCGCACAGCGTGCGGCTGGCATGGATGCTCTCCCCAGCTTACCTGCTCGTCATTGCATATGCCAGCCTGCAGCCGCTGGGGGGCTGGCGCGTGCCGCCGGAAGAAATCCTGCGCTACTTCGTCGCGCCATGGCCGCCCTTCATCACGCTGCAGGACGTCGCGGTGAACGTCGCCGCCTACGTTCCCCTCGGCTTCATGCTCTCGATCGGCTGCGGCGCGCGCTATGGCGCCGCGCGCGGCGCGATCGCCGCGACGCTCGCCGCCGCGCTGTTGAGCCTTGCCATGGAGTCGGCGCAGATGTTCCTGCCCTCGCGGATCGCCTCCAACGTGGACCTGCTGGCCAACACGCTGGGGGCGCTGCTTGGCGCGATGGCGGCGCCGCTGTTCGCCCCCACCCGGATTCTCGGCGGCACGCTGCACGCCGCGCGCCATCGCCTGTTCGTCGAAGGCATGACGGCCGATGCCGGGCTGGTGATCGTCGTCCTGTGGCTCGTCACGCAGTTCCATCCCACGGCGAGGCTCTTCGCCAGCGGCGCGGTCCGCGCCACTTTCGATCTGCCGGCGCCGTTCGCCCACACACCGTGGCTCGCGCTCTCCAGCGAGGCCGTGGTGGTGCTGTTCAACCTGCTCGGGGTAGGGCTCATGGTGTTCGCGCTGATGCGCGATGCGGCGCGCCCCGTGCCGGCGATCGGCGTGCTGGTCGGCGCGGCGCTCGCGGTCAAGCTCTTCAACGCCACGACGCTGGTCCATGCACAGGCGCCGCTCGCCTGGCTCACCCCCGGCGTGCTGGCCGGGTTGATCGCCGGCTGCGCGCTGCTGTGGGCGGCCGCGCGCCTGCCGCGCCCGGCGCAACTCGTCGCAGCAGCCGCCTGCATCGCCGTTGCGACCGCGGCGGTCAATCTCGCGCCCGACAATCCCTACCAGAACGTTCCGCCGCGGCTGCTGGCGCGGGAGCCGGGGCATTTCCTGAGCTTTTCCGGCATCGTGCGGGCGCTATCCGAGCTCTGGCCGCTGCTCGCGATCGGCTTTCTGCTCTTCGCGCTGGCGGCCCGGCGCCTTCGTCTATAATTCAAGCCACGGCTACGCGATGGCCTGCCGCAGCGCTCCGCGTTCGAGCGGACGCCGCGTGACGGCGGCGCCGATCAACGCGGGCCACATCCGGGATCTTCATGAGCTACTACGAGAGACACGTTTTCTTCTGCTGCAACCAGCGCCAGGAAGGCGAGCAATGCTGCAATAACAGCGGCTCGCAGAAGATGCGCGACTACGCCAAGGACCGCGTGAAGCAGCTCAAGCTCTCCGGGCCCGGCAAGGTCCGCATCAACCAGTCCGGGTGCCTCGACCGCTGCAAGGAAGGGCCGGTGATGGTGATCTATCCCGAGGCCGTGTGGTACAGCTACGTGGACCAGGCCGACATCGAGGAAATCATCAACGAGCATCTCGTCAACGGCCGCGTCGTGGAGCGCCTGCGCATTTGAATGTCCACCCGATGCCCGCCGCGTCGCTCGCGCGCGTGATGATCGAGGGGCCGGCGGGGAACATCGAGACCGATATCAACGACCCGGGTGGCGCGCGCCGCGGCATCGCGTTGATCGCGCACCCGAACCCGGTGCAGGGCGGCACCAAGGACAACAAGGTCGTCACCACGCTCGCCAAGGCCTTCTTCGCGCTCGGCCACGTCGTGGCGCGTCCCAATTTTCGCGGCGTGGGCGCCTCCGGGGGCGCACACGACGAGGGCCGGGGCGAGGCCGACGACCTGCTCGCCGTCGCCGCTTACCTGAAACGCCGTTACGGCGACCTGCCGCTGGCGCTGGCCGGGTTTTCCTTCGGTGGCTTCGTGCAGACGCAGGTGGCCAAACGCCTGAAGCCGCAGCGCATGGTGCTGGTGGGCCCGGCGGTGAGCCGGATCCGCTCCGAGGCCGTGCCCCCCGGCACGCTCGTCATCCACGGCGAACAGGACGACGTCGTGCCGCTCGCGGCGGTCCTCGACTGGGCACGGCCCCAGAACCTCCCGGTCGTGGTGGTGCCCGGCGGCGAGCACTTTTTCCACGGCCGGCTCAACCTCCTCGCCGATATCGTCGTGCGGTATTTCCCCCGCGCTGCGGCGGAAAACTGAGCGGCGCACGCCGTGACGCGCCCTCAACCCACTGCCCAGTTGCGCGCCGCCGGCTTGCGGAAACGCTACGGCGACCATGAGGTGGTCGCCGGCATCGACCTCGAGCTCAGGGCGGGCGAGTGCTTCGGCCTGCTCGGCCCCAACGGCGCCGGCAAGACCACGACGCTGCGCCTGTGCCTCGGGTTGATCGAGCCCGACGGGGGCCGCATCGAGGTGCTCGGGCTCCCGGTGCCGGAACGGGCACGCGAGGCGCGCCGCCGCATCGGCGTCGTGCCGCAGGCGGACAACATCGACCCGGATTTCACCGTGGAGGAAAACCTGCTGGTGTACGGCCGCTACTTCGGCCTGACCGACGCCGACATCCGCGGCCGTATCCCGGCCCTGCTCGATTTTGCGGGCTTGAGCGCGCGTGCCGGCGCGCGCATCCAGGCGCTCTCCGGCGGCATGAAGCGGCGGCTGACGCTCGCCCGCGCCCTGATCAACGATCCCGACCTGCTGTTCCTCGACGAGCCCACCACCGGGCTCGATCCGCAGGCGCGCCATCTCATCTGGGAGCGCCTGCGCAGCCTGCTCAACCAGGGCAAGACGATCTTCCTCACCACCCATTTCATGGACGAGGCGGAGCGGCTCGCGCACCGGCTGGCCATCATGGACCGCGGGAGTCTCATCGCCCAGGGCGCGCCGCGCGAGTTGATCGCGCGCCATATCGAGCCGCAGGTGGTGGAAGTGTACGGGGACGGCGCGGAGCGCTGGGCCCGGGAGGTCGGCCAGGCGCTGGCGACGCGCTGCGAGCAGGCGGGCGGGACCGTGTTCTGCTACGCGCACGACGCCGGCCCGCTGGTCCAGAAACTGGAGCAGCAGGAAGCGCTGCGCTACCTGCACCGGCACGCCAATCTCGAGGACGTTTTTCTCAAGCTGACGGGGCGCGAGCTGCGCGACTGACACAAGGAGCACGCCATGATCGCCAAAACACTGTCCTTACCCTCCTTCAGCCTGCGCCACCTCTACGTCTGGCGCCGCAATTCTCTGGTGTGGCGCAAGCTCGCCATCCCCTCGATGCTCGGCAATCTCGCCGATCCGCTGATCTACATGCTGGGGCTGGGCTACGGGCTCGGCGCGATGCTGTCGGAGGTGGGCGGCATGTCCTACATCGCGTTCCTCGCCACCGGCGTCGTGTGCTCGAGCACCATGATGAGCGCCTCGTTCGAGGCGATGTACTCGGGCTTCTCGCGCATGCACGTGCAGAAGACCTGGGACGCGATCATGAACGCGCCGGTGACGCTCGACGACGTGGTGCTGGGCGAAGCGGTGTGGGCGGCCAGCAAAAGCTTTCTTTCGGGCATGGCGGTGCTGCTGGTGGCATGGGCGCTGGGGCTCGTGCACTCGGCGCACGCGCTGTGGGCGATCCCGGTCGTGTTCCTCACCGGTCTCGCCTTCGCCGGCATGGGGCTCGTCATGACGGCGCTCTCCCCCAGCTACGACTTCTTCATGTACTACTTCACCCTCGTGATCACGCCCATGATGCTGGTGTGCGGCGTGTTCTTCCCGGTGTCGCAGCTGCCCGGCCCGCTGCAGGCGGTGACGCAAGTCCTGCCGCTCACCCACGCCGTGGAGCTGGTACGCCCGCTGATGAGCGGCGCCGTTCCGGCGGACATCCCATTGCATCTCGCTGTGCTCGCGGCCTATGCGGTGGTAAGCCTCTATCTCGCGCTGGTCCTCACCCGCCGCCGCCTCTTGAAGTAACATTGACCGGGACCAGTCACGAGCAACGAATAACGAGTAACGGGGTAAGCATGCTCTGGATCAAAGCCTTCCACATCATCTTCGTGGTGACCTGGTTCGCGGGCCTGTTCTACCTGCCGCGGCTGTTCGTCTATCACGCGATGACCGGAGACAGCGCCAGCAACGAGCGCTTCAAGGTCATGGAACACAAGCTCTACTGGGGCATCATGGCCCCGGGCGCCGTGTTGAGCATCGCCTCGGGCACGTGGCTGTGGCTGGGCTACGGCATCACCGGCGGGTGGATGCACGCCAAGCTGGCCCTGGTCGTGGTTCTCGCCGCCTATCACTTGTGGTGCGGCGCGCTGATCAAGGACTTCCGGCTCGACCGCAACACCCGCAGCCACGTCTGGTACCGCTGGTTCAACGAATTCCCCACCGTTATCCTGATAGCGGCTGTCATCCTGGTGGTGGTCAAGCCGTTCTAGGGGAATGTCCCCCAGGTTCGCGCTCTCCGTACTCGTAATCGCCGTGAGCGTGGCTGCACCGCCCGCGCCCGCCGCGGAGGCGGTCATCGTCGTCCAGCGCTCGCCGCTCGCCGGCTTCCGCCATCACGACGGGCGCGAGATATGGCGCGACATGAAGGTGGGAGACCGCCTCCAACTGGTGCGCGAACCGGATAATCCGTATGATGCGAACGCGGTCCGCGTCGACTGGCGCGGCGTGATCCTCGGCTACGTGCCGCGCCGCGACAACGCCGCGGTGGCGCGCCAGATGGACCGGGGCGCCGCGCTCGAAGCGCGCGTCGCGGGCCTGCGGGAGAATCGCAACCGCAGCGTGCGCGTCGAATTCGAGGTCATCGCGCCCTTGCCGGTGCAGTGACATCACCCATCACTCATCACCCATCACCCATCACCCATCACCCATCACCAAAGGCACTCAATATGAAACTCGGGCGTTTCGAGCAGCAGGGGCGCATTTTCCACGGCGCTGTCGAAGGAGACCAGGTGGCCGAGCTGGAAGGCTCGATCTTCGACCGCTACCGGGCGACGTCGAAAAAGCACGCACTGTCGACGCTCAAGACACTGGTGCCGTGCGTGCCCGCCAATTTCTACTGTGCCGGCCTCAACTACGCAGCGCACATCGAGTGGGCCAACAAGCGCGCCGGCCTGAACCGCAAGCCGCCCGAGAAAGCGGACATCGGCTACCGCTCGCCCAATGCCTTGATCGCGACCGGCGAGAGCATCGTGATCCCTGCCGACTCACCCGGCCCGGTCCAGTTCGAGGGCGAGCTGGTGGCGGTCATCGGCAAGAAGGCGCGCAATCTTTCGGAGCAGGACGCGCTCTCCTGCGTGCTCGGCTACACGCTGGGCAACGACCTCTCCGAGCGCAGCTGGCAGAAGCAGGACCGCACGCTGTGGCGGGCCAAGAACTGCGACACCTTCAAGCCCATGGGGCCCTTCATCGCGACCGGCCTCGACCCCATGAAGCTGACAGTGGGCATCCGCGTGAACGGCGCGACCGCGACCGAGTACGACACCGGCAAGATGCTGTTCTCGGCGCAGCATTACATCGCCCAGATCACCCGCTACATGACGCTTTACCCCGGTGACGTGCTGTGGCTCGGCACCGACAACGCAACCGAGCCCGATCTCAAGGACGGCGACACGGTCGAGATCTATCAGCAGGACATCGGCGTGCTCACGAACCCCGTCAGGCGCGCCCGCGCCTGATGGAACATTTCTTCGCTACCTGCCCCCGCGGCCTCGAACGGGTGCTGGCGGACGAGCTCGTGGCGCTCGGGGCAAGCGGCGTCGAGGCGGTTGACGGCGGCGCGGCGTTCACCGGCGATCTGGCGCTGTGCTACGCCGCCAATCTCGAGAGCCGGGTGGCAAGCCGTATCCTGTGGCAGGTGGGGCGAGCCCCCTACCGCGACGAGCACGACATCTTCGAGGCGGCGCAGGCGTTGCCGTGGCCACGGCTCTTCAACGTGGGCCGGACGCTCCGCGTCAACGTCTCGGCGATCAAGTCTCCCGTCAAGAGCCTCGATTTCGTCACGCTGCGCGTGAAGGACGCGGTATGCGATGCCTTCCGCGCGGCGCGCGGCAGCCGTCCCGACGTGGACACGGAGTCTCCGGATATCCGGATCCATGCGTTCCTGACGCGCGAGGAAGTCACGTTCTATCTCGACACCTCCGGCGCGGCATTGTTCAGGCGCGGCTGGCGCGCCAGGGCGGGCGAGGCCCCGCTGCGGGAAAACCTCGCCGCCGGCATACTCAAGCTGGCCGGCTGGGCCGTGCCGGCGCCGCTCTACGACCCCATGTGCGGGGCCGGTACGTTCCTGGTCGAAGCGGCGATGATGGCGCTCGATGCGGCGCCGGGGCTGGACCGGGTGTTCGGCTTCGAGAAACTGGAGAACTTCGACGCGAAATCGTGGCGGAACCTGCAGGACCGCGCGCGCGCGCGACGCAAGTCCCCGGGCCGGCTTCCCATTTTCGGCAGCGACAAGTCGGGCACGGCGCTGGGACTCGCGCGCGAGAATCTCGCCGCGACCGGGCTGGCGGACGCGATCCAGGTGAAACAAATGGAAGTGCTCGACGGCGGCCCGCCGGCGCAGTCCGGCGTCATGGTCATGAACCCGCCCTACGGCGAGCGGCTGGGCGATGACGCGGAACTCGCGGCCTTTTACCCGAGGCTCGGCGACGCGCTCAAGCAGCGCTACGCCGGATGGACCGCGTACATCCTGACCGCCGACCTGCGCCTGGCCAGGCTGATCGGCCTCAAGGCCTCGAAGCGCACTCCGCTCTACAACGGCGCGCTGGAGTGCCGGCTGTTCGAATACAGGATGATCTCAGGCACCATGCGGCGCCCGAAACCTCTCACCGCCGAGGATGCAGAGGGCACGGAGGAAAAGCGGAATAGACAGGATTAACAGGACTTACAGGATTCGAACCAGCTATTGCCTACCGGACAGTTGGCTCGTCACCTTTCTCGCGGATTTGAATACCGTTTTGCGTACACCACTCCCTTAGCACTGTATCGACTGATTGGGACTCGAACTCGTACCACTTTTCCAGGACACCTTCGGACGCCAAGAGTTGCTTGAAGCGGGCGTAAGCGCCTTTGCGCCGGAAGATTTCTGCGACCTGCTCACGCCGTTCGGGTAGCGCTTGCATCACGAAGCGCAATGCAAGATTTCTACCCAGGTTCAGATCGTTCTTGTGCGGTACGGCGAGGTAGCGATTGGATGTTTCCAGATCATCTGGAACTTCCTCCTCCAGCGAGTTCAGCTCCGACGTCCAGAAAATCTCGCCGCTATCGAGGCAGATGTACGCGTTGTTCTCCGTCGGAGGCGTTGAGCCGACGAAATCGAAGGCCAGCAAGAGATCGTCGTATTTGACCGCGACCATCGGACGCTTAATGCCTCAACCGCGCCATCGCCGCCTCCCCCATGCTGAGGGGCAAAGCGCCCCTCCTTACACCTTAGTACGACGGCATATCAACGAGTTCCGGACTTATTCTACAGATTCAACGTCCCGGTTGTGCCGCGCGGAACGTGTCGGTCACGAACCGGCGGTTAGATTCCGATAATTTCATTGAGGCCCTCGACGACCTGCGCAATCTCCTCGGGCGATGCGCGGCCAAGTCTTGCCCCGATGCGCTCGGCGGCAAGCGTGCGAATCTGGCTGATCTTGACCCACGAACGCTTCGGCAGTTTTGCCGCCTGAAGCTCGAGGGTCAGCGGAAAGCCGGCGCGCTGAGGCTGACTTGTCAACGCCACCGCGATGACGGTACCCGAGCGCTCGTTGAACACGTCGTGGCTGA
>MERD01000066.1 GCA_001771935.1 Betaproteobacteria bacterium RIFCSPLOWO2_02_FULL_67_26 | reverse complement strand
GGTGCTCGGAATCAGCGGCGGCAGCGTGTCGCGGGCGGCGCCGTGCACGCCTACGCGCGTGTCGTGGAAAATGCCGCGATGGAAGAAGTGGAACAGCCGCACGTAGCCGGGCGGCAGCGGCGGCAGGTTGCTCACGACGCCGCAGCAGCCGAGCATCCCGGGCGTCTCCAGGAATCCCTGCTCCACCTGCAGCAAGTAATCCGGCTCGAGAACGACGTCGTCCTCAAGGAAACAGACCACATCGCCGCTCGCACGCCGGGCCGCCTCAGCTTTCGCGGGCACCAGGCCGGCGATGCTGCTGTCGAGCACATAGTTCATCCGGGCGCGCAATGCCGAGCCATCGAGCGCAGCCTCCACGGCGGCGCGCGACGCCTCGTCCGGGCTCTGGTCCACGATTAGCAGTTCGTCGGGCAGCCGTTGCTGATCGCGCACCGACGCCACCGCCCGCGCCAGGTCGTGCGGGCGGTTCTTCGTCGGAATGACCGCCGTGATCAGCACGACGCAACCAGCGCCGCCATTACGGAGACGCCGGCCTCGTCCGGCGCGCGCAGATAGCGGGATCCGAAATCACGTGCGGCAGCGCGCAACTGCTCCATCTCCTCCAGCGGCATTGCGACGAGGCGCTCCAGGATCATGACCAGCTCTTGCGGGTTTGCAGCGCCGAACCTGCACGCCACGCCCGGGCCCACCGGGTCCCCGCTCGGGACGTCGCCGATGTCGAGGAATACGGGAATGCGCCCGGAGCGCATGCCCTCCAGCGCGACCGTGGAGGAGGAGTAGACAATGAACGCGCTGCGCCCGATGTCTTCCAGCAGCGACCTCCCGCTGGACAGCTCCACGGCTCCCTCCCACCGGATCTGGTCGAACAGGTCGTCCACTGCGATCGCCGGATGGCGGCGGATGAAGAACGGCAGCGGGATGCGGCGCGCGGCGAACGCAGTGGCCTGCATCAGTGCCCAGGCTTCGGCGCGGGTGGAGGAAAGCGAAACGAGCACAGCAGGGCGCGCGGCTTCACCGGGCCGTCCGTCCAGGGACCGCAGCGCCACACCGGTGGTCACGCGTCCCGCGAGACCCGGCAGGCGGCCGGCAAGCCAGCCCGCGGTGACCTCGCCGCAGGTGATGATCCGGTCGGGCAGGTCGCGGCCGCCGGCGGGATCCTGGTCGAGCCGGAACGCCAGGTGGCGCGGCGTGATCGAGGAATGCTGGTAGCCGATCGAGCAGCGCACGTGCCCGTCGCGGCAGGCGCCCACCAGGTGCTTCTCCCACGTCCGGCACTCCAGCGGGAACATCACGGTTTGCGGCCGCAGCTTGCGGATCATCGCGGAGAACGCCCGCTGGTACAAGGCCAGCATCATCGGCTCGCCGCGCGCAACTTCGCGACCGCACAGGTAGCCGGCAAGCAGCGCATGAGCGGGATCGCTCAACCCCTCTGCCGCGTGCCGGCGCGTCGTGGCGCGGGCGACGGCATTCACCGCGACCTGCAGCAGGTCCCGCCATGAGACGAACGACTCCATCGGCAGGGCGCGGCCGGTGCGCGGGAAACGCACCCGGCCGCCCTCCGCCAGAAAGACGGTAATGACCGGCGCCAGCGCGTTGAGCGGCTCGGCGAAGCGCCCGAAGTAGACGTCGGGCCGCCCCTCGGCTGCGGCAGCGCCGAGCGTGACGATGACGATGCGGATGGGGTCGGTAGCGATCCCGGGCGCCATCGCCGCGCGCAGCGCCGAGCGCGCGAGCCGCAGCCAGGCCCCGATCCCGGGCCAGCGCTTCGGTCGCGGCGCGCCCCCCTGCAGGAACAGTGCCGCAAACAGGCGGCTGACCCCGCCGTCGGTCGCCAGCACGAAGACGCGGGTGCCGGGTTCGCTGCGGGCGAGCGCCTGCAGCAGGAACGCGAGCTGCAGATCCTCGTACTCGGGGACCGACAGCGGAACGCGCGCGGTGTAGGCGAAGTCGCCAGCCGGGTCGCTTTCCGCGGCTGCCCGGAAGAAGCGGGCGCTTTCCCGTTCCGCCTCGGCGCGCAACCCGGAAATCCCGAGCAGGTCGCGGTGGCGCCGCGTTTCGCCGACGGACTCGATGCGCGCGAGTAGGGAAGCCGGCGCGCAACTGCGCCCGCAGACGGCATACACGGCGTCCGCCGTTTGGGACAGGCTTTCAAGGAAGGCGCCTTCTGTCGTGAGCAGGCGCGCCTGCATGTGCCGCGGCTGGGCGTTACGCGCCGTCTCGCCCGCGGTAGCGCTCGCTCAGGCGTTCCGCCTCGAGTTGCCTGCCGTCCGCGAGGTTGTAGAGGTCCGTGTTCGACAGCTTCACGGCCTCTTCGGGCGGCAGGTTGTGGCGGTTGGTGTAGATCAGCGCGTCGGCGTGCGGCAGCAACTGGTCGCACTTGTCGCAGTGCGGGAACAGCCTGAATTCCCGGCTCCGATGCGCGTGGCGCAGCAGGCGGTACTTGGGCCCGTTGAGTATATCGAGCACCGGCCGCTCGAACGCGTTGCCGAGGATGATCTGGTTGTTGAAATCGAAGCAGCAGGGGATCACTTCGCCGTTCCACTGGATCTGCAGCGGCCCGTTCTCGGGGCGGCCGCAGCTCTTCTTGTAGGAGTCGGCGAGCAGCTCGCGGTAGTCGCGGCCGTCGACCCAGTTGTGCGGCTTCCAGATCTCGATCGCATCGACCTTCGGCTCCCAGAACTCGCGAAACGCCTGCGTGTCGCTCTTGTTCTGCTCGAGCTCGAGGTACGAGATCTGCACGCGCGTGTGAGCGCGCAGTTCGTCGCGCAGGCGGAGAAATTCGAGGATGCCCTTCATGGTGCGGTCGAAGTCGAGCCCTTGCATGACCGCGTTGTAGGTCTCGGGCCGCATGCCGTAGAAGCTCACGCGCATCTCCGACAGGCCGGACTCGATCAGCTTGCGCGAGCGCTTCGGCGTCAGCGCGGAGCCGTTGGTGATGAAGTAGGTCGAAAGCCCTTTCCTGTCAGCGTAGGCGATCTTGTCCTCGAGGCGCCGGTCGAGCATCGGCTCGCCGAAACCGGTCAGCACGACCTGCTTCGCGCCCAGCGCGACGACCTCGTCGATGCTGCGCTCGTACTGCGACTGGTCCATGATGCCGTGCTCGCGACCGTGCTCGTGCTTGTCGCGCGGGCACATGATGCAGGTGGCGTTGCAGTGGTCGGTCACCTCGTAGCGGACTTCCGGGTGCAGCAGCCGGGTGATCGGTTCGTCCACGGGGATCGCTCTCAGCTTTGCCGCGATGCGGTCGTGCGCGAGCGCGACGCTGCCGTCGTTCAGCAACGGCTCGTCGCCGTAACGGTCGACCGGCTTGATCGGTATGATGACAGTGGTCATGGGCGCCCTTGGGAAAAAACCCCAAGAATCACGACATTATATCGTTTAACGCCGCGGCCACCAACTGCACCGTCGGGGCTTCCGTGGCATAAAGCGCGCCAAACCGCGCCATCACGCGCGCCCGTGCTTGCGGGTCAAGCAGCGCCACGCTCAATGGGTCGTCCCGCGGCCCGCCGGTGGCGAGGAACGCGGCGCCGGCGTCGCAGACGGCCGGGATGTCGTATCCCTTCATTCGGCGCAGCACTCCCCCGCCGGCATGGGGCAGCAGCACGTGCAGCGAGGGCACGCCCGCAAACCCGGCGTCCACTGCGACCGAAGAGAACTGGGTGGCCACCAGGTCCGGCTGCCGGGCGAGGGTCGCCTCGACCGGCTCCGTCGATGTGTCGAGACACGCAATGCCGGCGTGCGCGCACAGCTCGCTGTAGACGCGGCCGCCGAATGCGGGATCCCGGGGATGCGCGCGTAACAACAATTTCACCGGCAAGCCGGCGAACCGTGGCAGCAGCCACTCCAGGGTCGCGACGCAGGCATTCGATTCGGGCTGCCCTGCCCACAGCACGGTGTATGGGGCGCGCGGGACGACAATCTTTCGCGCCTTGCCGCGCCAACGATCGTATCGCGCGGGCGGGATGATCGCCATCGGCGGCGGGGTGCCCGGGCGTGCGCGGTACACCCGTTCTGAAAACGCGCTCTCGACGATGAGCAGTCGCGTGGTGGAATCCGGCACCTCGAAATAATTTCCTGGGTAGTCCTCGATCGCGGCGACCGGCAGTCCGGCGCGGGTGGCGGCGCGCCGCGCGGCGGATTCGATGCGGCGGCCGGGCGCGCTGTTGGACGTGCCGACCACCACGAGGCGGGACCCGGCACGGGCGTACGCGTCGAGCCAGTACGGCTCGCTTTCCGCCGCGCCGCCTTCGAAACGCGGCAGCGCCCTGGCCAGATGGCTTGCCAGCGGCTCCAGCGTCGACCGCGGCCCGTCATCGACGGCCACCAGCGCGATCTGCCGAACGGTTGAAGCCAACGGCGTCTCCAACGTATTGACGTTCCCGCGGCGTCCAACCGGGCGCTCGCACGAACGGCAGTATAATCACATCCATCGCGCAGGAAGATGCAGGGAGATCATGTTTCTCGGTAGCGGTGGATTGACGGTTCGTCAGCCCGGGTTCCTCGACCGCGTCGCGAGCCGGGTCGTTTTCCACGACAGCTACGCCAAGCGCCGGTTCATGCCGCAGTTGACCGCGCGGCAGCACGCGCTGATCGACCAGTTGCGCAGCGACGGTTGCATCGTGCTCGAGCGCTACCTTCCGGCGAGACTGCTGTCGCGCCTGCAGCAGGACCTCGACGCCGCGCTGCGCGCGCTGAAATTCGAAATGCCGAGTCTCGCGCAGACGCGCGTCGACCCGGTCCGCCACGCCGCGCTGATCGACAATTTCCTGTACGGCTCGCCGCAGCAGCTGAAGGCGCAGGGCGCGGCCTTCGACCGCGACGAGGCCCGGGACTACGAGCAGGTCCTGCGCGACTTCAATCCGTCGACCCTGTCGGTGCAGCCGTTCGGCTATTCACCGGCGTTCCGCGAGGCCTGGCTCGACCCGTTCCTGCTCGGCATCGTGAGCGGGTGCATGGGGATGGTTCCGAAGCTGTCGGAGGCGTACGTGCGCCGCAATTTCCCGGCGCCGCACCGCACGATGAATCACTTCTGGCACCGGGACCTCAACACGCCGTTTCACCTGCTGAAGATCTTTTTCTTCCTGACCGATTGCGCGCGCGATACCGGGCCGCACGAATTCATCAACGAGAGCCATCGGCGGCTCGACGTGCTGAACGGGCAGCGCTATTTCACCGACCCGGAGGTCGACCGGGCGTACCCCGCGGGCGACCCGCGGCGGGTGGTGAGCGAGGTGAGGGCCGGCACCGTGATCATCGAGGATACCCGCGGCCTGCACCGCGCGCAGCTGCCGCAGACGGGTTACCGCGACCTGGGCTACGCCGTCTTCGTGCCGCTGCGGCCGTTTTACCCTCACCGCAACTACGAATTCCCGCGCGCGGCCTACCGGCAGTTCTCGGCGTTTCAGCAGGCTTTCATCCCGGACGCGATGCTGGTTTGACCGGCGCCGCATCGCGGGCGCCCCGCGCGAGGACCCAGCGCAGCCAGATGCCGTCGGCGCCTGCCTGGTAGCGCCAGACCCGGTCGTCGAGCGCGCCCGCGAGGTCCGCGAGACCCAGCGCGGCGCTCACTCGAAAGGCGACCCGCCAGGCGAGGTCGAGCCCGCGGCGGGAGGGCATCCGGCCGAACGCCTCGCGCAGCACTTCGGCAACGCCGCAACCCGCAGCCAGGCGGGCGAGTGCCGCCGGCGTGAAAAACCAGGTGTGGGGGAACACGTCCGCCTTGAAGCGCTGGTCGGCGTGCGGCATCTCGAAATAGGCCACGCCGCCCGGCGCGAGCAGCGCGCTGACGCTGGCCACGCACTGCGCCGGCTCCGCCATGTGCTCGAGCACGTGATTGAGGAACACCAGGTGGTAGCCGGCGCGCGCCACGGCCAGCGAAGCCAGGCGCGTTGTCCCCGCGCCGGGCCGGCGCGCGAGAATCTCGCGGCTGCAGGCTTCGTCGGGTTCGATGAATTCGAAAGCGGCGACGGCGCCCGGCGCCAGGCGCTCGAGCCAGTGCGCCGTCCAGCCGTGTCCCGCGCCGACGTCGAGCACGCGCAAAGCCGATGCATTGCCCAGGACGCCAAGTGCTCGGGCCACACGATGGCGGCACTGATTGCGCTCGTGGAAGCTCTGGCCGCGGGAGCGTCCGACGGCATCGCTCCAGTAGCTTCCGTCGGCGTAGAACGCATCGAGCTCCGCCTGCGTATGGCGCGGCAATGCCATGCCGAGGCCGCAGCCCGCGCACACCCCGATGTGTTCGAAATGCAGCGAAAAACGGCCGGCCTGCGCGCCGGGATAGGGGATGCGCTCGCCAAAGGCACCCCCGCAAGCAGGGCAGGCCGTGTCCTCCATGGTTAGAGCTGCCTCACGCGCCAGCGCCGGGCGCAGCGCTCTTCTGCCGGCGGTCGGCGATGACGCGCGCCGGCACGCCGGCGACCACCGCGTATTCCGGAACGTCCCGGGTCACTACCGCGCCCGCCGCGACGACGGCGTGCGCGCCGATCGTCACGTCCGGCACGACGACCGCGTTGGCGCCGATCCACACATCGTTTCCGATTTCGATCCGCCCGCCGGTGTGACCCTGGTCCCACATCGGGACATCGATGCGCCCGGTGCCGTGATTGCTCGCCCGGATCACGACGTTGGGTCCGACCATGACGTCATTGCCAATCACGATGCTGCCGCCGTTATCGGCGATCAGGCGCGCGTTCCCGTTCGCGCCGAAGCGGTTGCCGATGACGATGCTGCCGTTGCCGCACGCCCGCAGCACCGCGCCGCCCACGAGATAAATCCCGTTTCCCACGCGGATATTGCGCGGGCAGGCGATCTCCACGCCGCGCCCGACCGACAGGATCGGGCCGCTCTCCGCGAGCGCTGCGCGGTAGAGCCAGCGCCGCAGCAGCCGGCCGGCGCGACCCGGCACCGCGTCGGCGATGGCTGCGATCCAGTCCCAGAGCTCGGCAATCAGCAGGTCCATGGTCGGGAATTCCCGGGGTCAGTCGAGATTGCCGATGTTGCGCCCGCCGCTGCCCCAGCCCCCGACCGTCGGATACAGCGCGCGGTGCGCGCGGTAAAAAAGATGCGAGAGCCACCCGCGGCCCCGGAAATGCGGCAGGCGCGCGGACAGCGGTATTCGCGAGCGCAGCTGCGAAGCAACAGTCCCCGCCGTGTCCGGGTCGAGCAGGCCGCGGTTCGGCTCGAACAGCTCGATGGCGTAGTCCAGATAGCCGTAGAGCAGGCATACCGAGAGCGCGCGCAACAGCTTCGAGCAGCGCGCGTCGTCGTCAGCGATGGCTTCGAGTTGCCGCTGGAAGCTCGCCTCGGCTTTCAGGTAGAGCGCGTCGCCGAACACGAGCTGGCCCTTGGGCCCGCCGTAGCGCGCGCCGGCCGCGCGCTTCCAGTAGCTCGGCCGCAGATCGAAGAGCTGAAAACCGTGGCCCCGCAGCAACGCATCGATGGCGCCGAACGGCGGCTGATCCCAGTAGAGGGGCGCGAACAGCACTTCGACCTCGATTCCGAAGACGGCGCGGGTCAGCGCCTCGCGGCCGCCTTCGAGGATGGCCAGTTCCGCGCCCTGCGTATCGATCTTGATGAAATCGGGGTCGCGCACGTCGTGCGCCGGCAGGACTCGGTCCAGGGTGTCCACCTGCACCGGGACTTGGCGCGCCACTTCGTAGCGCTGGGGGTCCGGAAAGCGCCTGAGAAAATCGAGGTTGGGTTCCAGCAGCGATGACGTTCCGCCGTCGCGCCCCACGTTGAGGGCGAGGGTGGCCGGCTGCCGGTGCAACGCGGCGTTGATGTAGACCCTGCTGCGGGGATCGGCCGCAGCCGCGAGCCGGGCGTGCTCTTTGGGATCGGGCTCGAAGCCGATCACGCGCAGGTAGCGGCGCGCCGGCGCCCAGTTGGGCTGCAGGCCGCCGCGCGCCCCGATGTCGACGAGCGTCAACGGGCGCGCCGCGTAGCGCTCGTGCAACGAAGAACCGAAAAAAATGTCCACGACCGGCTACTCCGCGTCTATCTTGAAAATCTGGCGATAATGCCGCCCCGTCGCGCGCAGCGCCTGTTGGGCGCCGTGCTCGACGACGCGGCCGTCCCGTATCACCAGGATCCGTGCGGCCTGCCGCAGCAGGTCTTCCCGGTGCGTGACCAGGATGATGCCGCGGCCGCGCCGCGCTGCCAACAGGCCGGACAGCACGGCCGCCTCCGTCTCGGCGTCGAGCTGGCTGGTCGGCTCGTCGAGCACCAGCACCTGCGCATCCGACACGAACGCGCGGGCGAGCGCGATGCGCTGGCGCTGCCCGCCCGAGAGCGATTGCCCGCGGTCGGCCAGCACCGTATCGTAGCCGTCGCGCAAGTGACCGATGAACTCGCCGGCACCGGCGGCCTGCGCCGCCGCCCGCAACTCGTCGAGCGACGCGGACGGCTTGCCGAGGCGGATATTCTCCGCGACGGTGGCGTGAAAGATGAAGGGGTCCTGCCCGAGGTAGGCGAATCGCGCGCGCCATGCCCCAAGCGCATAAGCGCGGTAGTCGGCGCCGTTCACGGTGATGGAGCCGGATTGCGGCTCGACCAGGCGCAGGATCAGGTCGATGATCGTGGATTTGCCCTGGCCCGACAGGCCGACGATCGCGGTGATATCGGACAGCGGGATCTCCGCGCTGAACCCGTCCAGCACGCGCTTTTCGCCGTAGGCGAATTCCACCGCGGAGAAGGTGAGCGTGCTCGCGGCGAGATCCGGCGGCGCGCTGCCGTCAGCGGGTGCGGGTTCGCTCTCGACGGTGCGGCGCAAGTCCAGGTATGACTGCAGGGTGGGCAGCGCCTGCATCATCTGCATGCGCGCGTTGCCGAGCAGGGACAGCGTGGGCAGGATGCGCGTGATGCCGAGGAAATAGACCGCCAGCGTCGGCAGCGCGACCATCAGCTCCCCGCGCTGCCCCAGCGCGTAGAACACCACGGCGAGGAACAGCACGAGGATGAGGTACTCGATCGTGCGCGAGGGGACCGTGTTCCAGAACGACGAGCGGCGCATCGCCGTGGTGGCGGTAGCGGCTTCGCGCGCGAAATCCGCGAGCCACACCGGGACTGCGGCGAGCGTCTTCAGGTAGCGCGCGCCCGCGATGCCCTCGTTCACCAGCTGCGTCTGGCTCTTGACCGCATCGGCCTGCGTCTGGCCGGAGACGTAGGAAATCGAGTTGCTGATACGCCGCACGAAGGCCCCGTAGACGAGCCCCACGGCGGCGGCGAGCAGCATCAGCTGCCACGACACGGAGAGCAGCGTGAGGAACAGGATCACGAGCAGAATGGCGGTCGATGCGTAGCGCGCGAGGTGCAGGTAGAACACGGCCGCGAACGACGGGCCTTCCATGATGTGATAGAGATGCTCGCCGGCCTTCCGGGAGAGCAGGTAGCTGAAGCGCGCGTTGAGATGCAGCGCGAACATCGTTCTTTGCATGTGGCTGCGCAGGTCGGTCCACAGGCGGCTCATGCGCCACTCGAGGACGAGCGCAAGCGCGAAGCGGAGCGTGGCGAACAGCAGCACCAGCAGCCCCTGCGCGGTGGCGGAGAGCCCGAGCGGCACCAGTGGCCCGCTGCGGAATCCCGCGCCCGAGCCGCCGCCGTAGGCTGAGGTGATCTCGGCGAGGAAGTTGAACAGGGCGAGCAGCGTCGCCGACTCCGTCAGCGCTGTGACGAAACCCAGGGCGGCGATTCCGGCTATCGCCGGCCGGGATCCTTCCGCGACGCGCCAGGCGTAGTTCAGCAGTCCCATCAGCCGAGACGCCGGAAGGTCATGAGCGACACCTTGTGCTCGGGCGCGAGCACGGATGCCGGACGGCGCAGATGCGCGAGCTCGAATCCCTCCCGCGCGAATTCGTACTCCCAGAACCGCGGATAGGCGTGGCCGGCTTCGGATATCACCATGACGACATACTGCCTGGCGACGCGGCAGACGCGACGGATCAGCGGGAAGCTGGGATGCACCAGCTCGAACGTCGCGCCGCGCGTGTACACCAGCTCGACGGGCTCGGCATCGCCGGAGAGGAAATCCTCGAACGAGGCGCATGTGAGTTTCGACGCGGCGTGCGCTTCGGGGTAGCGGCTCGCCATGTCGCGCAGCGCGGCTGCGCTCCAGTCCACGCCGCGCAGGTTGCGGTAGCCTTTGCGGTACAAGTAGTCGAGGTGGCGCCCGACGTTGCAGCCCATGTCGAGGATGGCGGCCGCTCGGTCGGGGACGAGCGCCACGATCTCGTCCATCTGCGCCTGGCTCGCCGGGTCGATGCCCTCGAACGCGGAAGCGGTGGGGTGCCGTTCCCAATGCTCGCGGGTGCCGGCGCCGCCCTGGCGGCGCACCAGAAAGGGCAGGAAGGTGCAGAAGAAGCGGCGCGTGATCCGCTCGAACATCGTGGGCTTTGCGTCAGCCATTTTTCTTCCGGCCCACTTGCGCCATCCGGCGATGATACCCTTTGCGCCCCCGCCCGGGGCCCGGATTCCCCGCGTGCCCTGCGTTCATGCGGCCTCCCGCGAGTCCGGAAAAGCGGGCAACGGCGGCGTGATCGTTTCCACGCCGGCCTCGAGCGTGGCACTGGTATTGCTGAGCGCGCCGCGCACCGCGTTCACCAGTTCATCGACGGTTTGTATCGTAATGGTCCGCAACGCGGGATCGGACGGGAAATTCGCGCGCGCGGCGGAGTCGAAGTAGTATCCGGGACGCCCGCAGGCGCGCGCGGCGAGCACCGGGGAGGTGTAGGTCATGCCGATGACAACATCGCTCGCGGCCACGGGCAGGTACGGGTCCACGTTCACATCCACGACGAAGATTCGCCCTCCAGTCACGTAGGATGACGCCTCATCAACCAGCTCACGCAGGGAAGCGGGAAAATCGCGCCAGATGTCGTTGAATGCCCGCTTGAGCTTGATCAGAGCGAAGGTACCGGGCACCCGGTCCAGTACCGCCCTGATACCGTCGTAGAAGGCGGCGTAGGAAGCCAGGTCGAACATCCCCGGCCCGCCGCCGAACGCGTCGCGCCACCGGTCGTTGGGATGGGGCACGTCGAAGACCCCGATGCAGGCCCCCTGCGCGGGCAGCCCGAGCAGCTTGCGGGCTGACGCGGAATCGAGCGTCATGTGCCGCGGGTCGCCGCACATCAGCGGACCCGTAATCCGGATCGCTGGCACCGGAAGTGCGGCGCTCGCGCGCCGGTTTTCCAGCCATCGCGCGTAAGCGCGGTTCCACACCCAGAATTCGTCGGTGAGCATGATCGATCGCTGTACGCCAAGGTCCCGGAACGACGGGCTGCCGGTGGTGAACAACAGCGAATTGGCGCTGTACGCCCAGATCACGCAGCGCACGCCCTTGCTACGGAGGGCGGCGACCTCCGGTTTTTCCGGCCAGGAATAGCTCGTGGTCGTGAAATAGCGGCGGACCTTTAACGTGTCCGCGAGCTCGTCCCAGTACGGCACGCGCGCCATGTAGCGGGGCCGGTGCACGCTGCGGGCGGGCGAGCCGTCGAACCAGCCGGCGATCCAGGAAGCGATCGCCGCACCGAGCGCGCGCAGGCGCGCGGACAGCGGCAGGGCGCAGAAGGTCTCGTGCGGTTCCAGCCAAGCGATGCCCTCGCTCGCGAGATAGTCGCGCTGCGCCCCACGGATCCGGCAGGGCGGGAAAAACAATACCTGGTCCTTCGCCAGCAGGCCGTATTGCGCGGCCCACGCGAAGTTCAGCCGGCGGTCGCCCGAGGGAATCTCCTGCGCGCTGACGCCGAGCCATACCGCCTGGCGTTCACCGACTTGCCGGCGCGGCATGACGCAGGCCAGCAGCGCGAAGAGCACGGTCCGGGCGACGTGCGCCATCGTGATAGCTCGCTCGTGCAGTCCATCCAACAGGCCGTGGAGGGGAGAATGGCGGAATCGCACGCCGGGGAAGAGCCGCTCGAGCATGTTCGCCGGCATCACGCGGACGATCCACGGCGCCACGATCACGGGCGGCAGTCCGGCCGCCGCGTGGTAACGCTGCACGGTGGCCACGAACAGGAACAGGCTCTCGAACTCGGAGCCGAGCCACTGCAGGAGATTGGTCGAAAGGTCGATCGCGCGGCCGCGGTAGCGCGCCTCGCAACGCTGCGTTTCGAGCAGGCCGGGCAGCACCGCAGATTTCCAGGCGTCGAAACACCGGTCGATCTCGAGCAGCCACTCGTCGCGGGTAAACAGCCGGTACGGACGCAGGCGCGCGAAGCGCCCACCCAGCCACCCCGGCACCTCGAGCTTCCATACGCCCACCGGCTGGCGCAGGCTCAGCGCGAGCGCGTACAGGTAGTTGGCGGGGGTGATCCTGAGGAAGTTGTGCACGTCACCCCGGCGGGCGGCTAGAGGTAGTTGTACCCGCCGCCCTCCATGATGTGGGGGTCGGGCAGCGTGTTCCTGGAATTCACGGTAAACCCGCCGCCGCCCTTCAGCGGCAGCCGCGCCGCTTCCACGCCCGGGTCGTTGCGGTGGTTGCCGATGCTGTCTTTCGGCTGCCACTTCCCGGTCGCCGGGTCGTGGCCCCAGATGCGCTCGTCGCGGAGGTGCTCGACCAGCCCCTCGAATTGCGTCTCCGTCATGCCCAGGAACTCCAGCAGCAGATCGAGATCGCGCGGCCGCGCCGCGTCGTGCTTCACCACCATGGCGATGCCCTGCTCGCGCGTCATGCGTCCGTGGCGGATCTCGGTGCTCGCGTCGTCCGTGGCGCGCCCGTAGCCGAACTTGAGGTACTTGAGGTAGTCGTGCACGCCATTGGCGTGGACGTCGTCCACCTTGTCGTAGAGGTTGAACGTGCGGTCGCGCTCGCGAGCGGTCTCGAAGCCGTAGTCGCGGATCATCTGCTCGGCGTTCGCTCTTCCGTTCCAGCTGATGTAATTGCTGAGATAGATGCCGCGAAGACCGATCCTCTCGATCTCCTCGTCCGACGGGTAGAAGAAGGGCGCGAGATCGTGCAGCTCGAACGGCGAGTCCGGCTGGTTCAGCAAATCCTCCGGCTCGAAGCCGCGCATGTCGTGCTCCTGGCGCTTCTTCTTGGTGAACTCGACCATGTCGTCCTGGTTGAACATGCCGGTGAGCTCCGAGAACCCTTCCTCGCCCCAGATCATGAGCGGAATGCGGTACTTGACGGCGATCTGGATCGGGAACGTCATGATGCCGGCGTGATAGTGCCAGGTCACGTCGCCGACCTTGTGCAGCATGTAGCGCGCGATTCTCCGCACCGAATCCGGATTGGAGGAGAAGCGGATGAGGTCGCAGCTGAATTTGCGGAAGAGGTTCTCCAGGTTGCGCAGGCCGACCCTGGTGTTGAACAAGTGGTTGTAGGTCACCAGCAGCGGGTTCATACCGTACTTCACCTTCA
>MERD01000065.1:9542-9662 GCA_001771935.1 Betaproteobacteria bacterium RIFCSPLOWO2_02_FULL_67_26 | reverse complement strand
GGTCTGGGAGCGGCTGTTCCTGCTGGCGGCCGCGGTGCTGCTCATCAAGCCCGGCCTCATCACCGACCTGATCGGGTTCGGGTTGCTCGCCGGCGTCCTCGCCAACCAGAAGTTCCTGGG
>MERD01000065.1:1989-9493 GCA_001771935.1 Betaproteobacteria bacterium RIFCSPLOWO2_02_FULL_67_26 | reverse complement strand
CTCCGTGAACGCCGGGGCTATCCCGATTCTTGGTATCCTCTGTGCCTCTGTGGCTTGATTCCCGGGAGGATTTCATGAGCAACGTCGGTTTCGTCGGCCTCGGCATCATGGGCAAGCCCATGGCGGCCAATCTGATCAAGGGCGGCCACGCGCTGTTTCTTCACTCGCGCAGCGGCGTGCCGCAGGAACTGACCGCGGCGGGCGGCAAAGCCTGCGCCAGCGCCAGGGAAGTCGCGCAAAAGGCCGACATCATCGTCACCATGGTCCCGGACACGCCGGATGTCGAGCGAGCGCTGTTCGGCGCCAACGGCGTCGCCGAAGGACTCTCCAGGGGCAAGGTCGTGGTGGACATGAGCTCGATCTCGCCGATCGAGACCAAGAGCTTCGCGAAAAAAATCAACGCGCTCGGCTGCGAGTACCTGGACGCTCCGGTGTCCGGCGGCGAGGTGGGCGCGAAGAACGCGGCGCTCACCATCATGGTGGGCGGCAGCCAGGCCAGCTTCGACAAGGTCAAGCCCGTCTTCGAGCTGATGGGCAAGAACATCACGCTGGTCGGCGGCAACGGCGACGGCCAGACCTGCAAGGTCTGCAACCAGATCATCGTCGCGCTCAACATCGAGGCGGTGGGCGAAGCGCTGGTGTTCGCGTCCAAGGCCGGCGCCGATCCCGCCCGGGTACGCCAGGCGCTGATGGGCGGTTTCGCCGCCTCGCGCATCCTCGAAGTCCACGGCGAGCGCATGATCAAGCGCACGTTCGATCCCGGGTTCCGGATCGAGCTGCATCAAAAGGACCTGAATCTCGCGCTGTCCGGGGCGCGCGCGATGGGCGTGTCGCTCCCCAACACCGCCACCACGCAGGAGCTGTTCAACGCCTGCGTGGCGGGCGGCGGCGCCAGGTGGGACCATTCCGCGCTGGTGCGGGCGCTGGAGAGGATGGCCAATCACGACGTTGCGAAGGCGTGAATGGTGAATGAGATCCATGGCAGCGCCCGCCAGCGAAAGCGCTGACAGCGGCTCGGCGTCTGCCCGCCACCAGCGCGGTCTCGAGTTGCTGCGCGGCAACCAGGCCGCCCTCGCGATCGTGGAGCTCGAGCAGGCGGTGAGGCTCGAACCCGCCAACGCCGAATATCTCAACCATCTCGGCAGCGCCCGCAAGGCGACCGGCGACCTGGAAGGCGCGATGACGAGCTACCGCCGCGCCCTGGAACTCGCGCCGGAGCACAAGCCGGCGCGCTATAACCTGGGCCTCGTCCTGCTCGACCTGGGCCGGCTCGACGAGGCGGAGGCGCATTTTCGCCGGATTCACGAGGCGGATCCGCGCGATGCCGAGGTCCGCTTTCAGCTGGCGTTGCTGCTTGGCGCGCGCGCGCAGTTCGCCGAGTCGGTGCAAATGTTCCGCTCGGCGCTGGAGCTGACGCCGGACGATCCCTACCTGTGGTACCACCTGGGCATCGCCTACCGGGACCTGCCGGGACAGGTGGCGGCATCGATAGAGTGCCTGGGCAAGTCCATCGCGCTCAAGCCGGATTTCTCCGACGCGCACCTTCTCCTGGGCGATATCCTCCAGGAGGCAGGCCGGCTGGACGAAGCGATGGAGCATTACCGCAGTGCAATCCGCTTGGCGCCCGATAACGCGAGAGCGCATGGCAATCTGGGTGATGCGCTGCTGCGACAGCACCGCCTGGCCGAGGCCATGGAGGCCTACTCCCGGGCCATTCAACTCGCGCCCGATCTGGTCTACGCTCATTTCAACCTGGGCGCCGTCTATGGCCTGACCGGCGCGCACGATCAGGCCATGCGTTGCTATGAAGCGGTCCTCCGGCTCCGTCCCGGCGACGCCAGCGCCAGGGGCCTCCTGTTGTTCGAAATGCAGCGTGTTTGCGACTGGTCCCGCTTCGAGGAGCTGTGCGCGCTGCAGCTCCAGAGCGTGCGCGGCCAGCCGGAAATGGAGATCCATCCCTTCGGCCTGCTTTCCATTCCCTCGACACCGGCGCAGCAGCTGGAATGCGCCAGGAACTATGCGGCGATCCGCGAGCGTGCGGTTGCCCGCGATCGCGAGCGCCTGCGCTTCCGTTTCGAGCGCCAGGCCAAATCCAGGCTCAGGATCGGCTACCTGTCGGCCGACTTCCGTGACCACCCCGGGGCCCACCTGATCGCGGAGCTGATCGAGCTGCACGACCGGGCACGGTTCGAGATCACCGCCTACTCCTATGGCCCGGACGACCGGAGCCCGATACGGGCACGCCTGTCGCGGGCGTTCGACCGTTTCGTGGACGTGGCTCCCCTGCCCCATGCCGATGCCGCGGCCAGGATCCACGGCGACGGGGTGGATATCCTCCTCGATTTGACGGGCTACACGGCGTACAGCCGCACCGAGATCCTCGCGCTCCGGCCGGCGCCGATCCAGGTGAATTTTCTCGGCTATCCCGGCACCATGGGCGCCGATTTCGTGGATTACATCGTCACCGATCGTTTCATCACGCCCCCCGGTCACATGAAGTATTTCAGCGAAGCGCCCGTCACTATGCCGGGAAGCTACCAGGTCAACGATCGCAAGCGCGGGGTTGCGGACACTCCGGCACGACGCGAGCTGGGGCTGCCGGATGGGGCTTTTGTTTTTTGCTGCTTCAACCAGACGGCCAAGATACTTCCGCTCGTATTCTCAACGTGGGTGCGGCTCCTGAAAGCCATTCCGGACAGCGTGTTGTGGCTGATCGACAGCAGTCCCTGGGCAACGCAAAACCTGCGCCGTGAAGCGCTGAAGCTCGGCATCGGTCCCGAGCGCCTGATTTTTTCCCGGAAATGCCCATTGGACCAGTTCCTCGCCCGTCTGCGGGCCGCGGATTTGTTCCTGGATACGTTCCCGTACAACGCCCACACCACCGCCAGCGATGCGCTCTGGGTCGGCCTGCCGGTGCTGACCTGCGCCGGAGACACTTTTGCGTCCCGCGTCGCGGGCAGCCTGTTGACCGCAATCGGGCTCCCGGAATTGATTACGCACTCGATGGACGAGTACGAAGAGCTGGCCCTGCGGCTCGCCCGCAGGCCGCAGGAGCTGACGGCGCTGCGCGAGAAGCTCTCCCGCAACCGGTCCACCGCGCCGTTGTTCGACACGCCCGCCTATGCCCGGAACCTGGAAGCCGCCTTTCTGAAAATGTGGGAAATTCATCTTGCGGGCGCCCGGCCGAGCGCGCTACAACTCTGAACATGGCTTGGCCCTTCAGGAAAGGCCCTGACGCAAGCGCGGCCCCAGCCCGCCACCAGCGCGGTCTTGAATTGCTGCGCGGCAACCAGCCGGCCCTCGCGATCGTGGAGTTCGAGCAGGCGGTGAAGCTCGACCCCGCCAACCCCGAATACCTCAACCAGCTCGGCACCGCCCGCAAGGCGGCCGGCGACCTGGAAGGCGCGATGGCGAGCTACCGCCGCGCCCTGGAGCTCGCGCCGGGGCACAACGCGTCGCGCTATAACCTGGGCCTCGTCCTGCTCGACCTCGATCGGCCCGACGAGGCGGAAGCGCATTTTCGCCGGATTCATGAATCCGACCCGCGGGATCCCGATGTTCTCTTTCACCTGGCCTTGCTGCTGGCCGGGCGCTCGCAGTTCGCCGAATCGGCGCGACTGTACCGCTCGGCACTGGAGGTCACTCCGGACAATCCCCATTTGTGGCTGGAGCTTGCCCTCGTCCACCGGCAAGTACCCGGGGAAATGGAAGCGTCGGTGCAGTGCCTGCGCAAGTGCCTCGAGCTCGACCCGGAACTCGCCGATGCGCACAATGTGCTGGCCAACATTCTCCAGGGCGAAGGGCGGCTGGACGAAGCGATCGAGCATTACCGCAACGCGTTGAAGTTTTCCGCGGATAACGCCGTGGTCCACGTCAACCTGGGCAACGCATTGTCGAGAAAGGGCCGCCTCGCCGAGGCGGTCGGCTGCTACCGCGAAGCCGCCCGACTCGATCCGGCTCTTGTCGACGCCTATCTCAACCTCGGCTCGGTTCATGGCTTGACCGGCGCCTATGACGAGGCGCTGCGCTGCTACGACACCATCCTGAGGATTCAGCCCGACAACGCGGTCGCCCGGGCGTGCCAGTTGTTCGAGTATCAGCGCATTTGCGATTGGTCCCGGTTCGAGGAATTGTGCGAGAGGGTACGGCACGACGTCATGAGCCATCCGGAACAGGAGATGGTTCCGTTCCCGCTGCTCTCGATTCCCTCCACCCCGGCGGAGCAGCTGCAATGCGCCGGCAATTACGCGCAACGCCGGATGCATGAGGTCGCCCGCGATCGCGAGCGCCTGAGCTTCCGCCACGAGCGCCGGCCCGAACGCCGGCTCAAGGTCGGGTACCTTTCCGCCGATTTCCGCGAGCATCCGGCGGCGTTCCTGAGCGCGGAGCTGTTCGAATTGCACGACCGCGGCGCCTTCCAGGTCGTCGCCTATTCCTACGGCGCGGACGACGGGAACCCGATACGGGCCAGGCTGGCGCGCGCCTTCGACCAGTTCGTGGACATCGCTCCCCTGTCGCACGCGGATGCCGCGGCCCGGATCCATGGAGACGGGGTGGACATCCTGGTGGACCTCACGGGCTACACCACGAACGCGCGCACCGAAATCCTCGCCTTGCGGCCGGCGCCGCTCCAGGTCAACTTTCTCGGCTATCCCGGCACCCTCGGGGCCGACTTCGTCGACTACCTGATCGCGGACCGCTTCGTCGCCCCCCCCGAACACGCGGGTCACTTCAGCGAGAAGCTGGTGCGCCTGCCGGGAAGCTACCAGGCCAACGATCGCAAGCGCAGCGTGGCGGACACGCCGCCGCGGCACGACCTGGGGCTGCCCGAGCGCGCTTTCGTATTTTGCTGCCTCAACCAGACCTACAAGATCCTGCCGGGCGTTTTCCGGGCCTGGATGCGGCTCCTCGAAGCCGTTCCGTCGAGCGTGCTGTGGCTGCACCAGAGCAACCCGTGGGCGGCGCAGAACCTGCTCCGGACGGCGGCACAGCACGGCCTGGGCCCGGAACGATTGATTTTCGCTCCGCGCCTTCCGCACGACCAGCACCGGGCAAGGCTGCGCGCCGCCGACCTGTTCCTGGACACCTTTCCGTACAACGCGCACACGACGACCAGCGATGCGCTCTGGGTCGGGCTGCCCGTGCTGACCTGCGCGGGTGATACGTTCGCATCCCGGGTGGCCGGCAGCCTGTTGACGGCGGCGGGAATGCCGGAACTGATCACCCGCTCCCTGGACGAGTACGAGGCGCTGGCGCTGCGCCTCGCGCGTCAGCCGGACGAACTGCGGGCGTTGCGCGAAAAGCTTTCCCGCAACCGGGCGACCGCGCCGCTGTTCGACACACCCGCCTTCGCCCGGCACCTGGAAGCCGCCTACCATCGGATGTGGAGCAATTATCTGGCCGGCAATCCGCCGCGCGCCATCGAGATTTAGCCTGCCGGAGTTGGTAGAATTTCGCGATGGGCCCGCTCACGGAACAGGCTGCGGTCGATCCCGCCCGGCAGCGCGAAGCGGCCTCCGCGCTGCGCGCGTTCCTGCCCGAAGCCGCGGTCCTGTGCGATCTCGAGGACGTCAAGCCCTACGAGTGCGACGGGCTCACCGCGTACCGGCAGGTGCCCATGGTCGTCGTGTTGCCGGAGACCGAGGAGCAGGTCTGCCGCATCCTCCGGACCTGCCACGAGATGCGCGTGCCGGTGGTCGCGCGCGGCGCCGGCACCGGGCTCTCCGGCGGGGCGCTGCCGCTCGGAAACGGCGTGCTGCTGTCCCTCGCGAAATTCCGCCGCATCGTCGACGTCGATTTGCAGGCCCGTAGCGCCCGCGTGCAGCCGGGGGTGCGCAACCTCGCGATTTCGGACGCCGTCGCCCCCCATGGGCTCTATTACGCGCCCGATCCGTCGAGCCAGCTCGCCTGCACCATCGGCGGCAACGTCGCCGAGAATTCCGGAGGCGTGCACTGCCTCAAGTACGGGCTCACCGTGCACAACATCCTCAAGCTGCGCGTCGCGACCATCGAGGGCGATGTTCTCGAGATCGGTTCGGATGCGCTCGATGCCGCCGGCTACGATCTGCTCGCGCTGATGACGGGTTCCGAAGGCATGCTGGGCGTGGTGCTCGAGGTTACCGTGCGCCTGCTGCCGAAGCCGGAATACGCGCAGGTCGTGATGGCGGCATTCGACGACATCGAGAAGGCCGGGCGGGCGGTGGCCAACGTCATCGCCGCCGGCATCATCCCCGCCGGCTTCGAGATGATGGACCAGGCCGCCACCCGGGCGGTGGAGGAATTCGCGCGCGCGGGCTACCGCACGGACGTCGCCGCGGTCCTGCTCTGCGAATGCGACGGCACGCGCGAGGAAGTGGCGAGCGCGGTGCAGCGCGTCCAGGACGTGATGGACGACAGCGGCGCGGTGCAGACGGAGGTCTCGCGCGACGAAGCCCAGCGGTTGCGCTTCTGGGCGGGGCGCAAGGCGGCGTTCCCCGCCGCGGGGGCGATCTCGCCCGACTATTACTGCATGGACGGCACGATCCCCAGGAAGCACCTGGGCGCGGTGCTGCGCCGGATCACGGAACTTGAAGGGAAGTACGGGCTGCGTTGCGCCAACGTGTTCCACGCGGGCGACGGCAACCTGCATCCGCTCATCCTCTACGACGCAAACCAGCCGGGCGAGCTCGAGCGCACCGAGGAATTCGGCGCCGAGATCCTGGAGCTGTGCCTCCAGGTGGGCGGCACCATCACCGGCGAGCACGGCGTGGGCGTCGAGAAGATCAACCAGATGTGCTCGCAATTCAAGACCGCGGAGCTCGAAGCGTTCCATGGCATCAAGCGTGCGTTCGACGGGCACGGGCTGCTCAACCCGGGGAAGGCGGTGCCGACCCTCCACCGCTGCGCCGAGTTCGGGCGCATGCACGTGCACGCGGGGCAGCAGAAATTCCCCGACCTGCCCCGATTCTAGGGAGGTGAGCGGCGGGAGGTGTGAGGCGCAACTGCCGCCAGCTGAATCTGATGCGCTGGCTTGGACGCCTCCCTTCTCTCTCCTCCCGCCTCACCTGCACCTATGCAAGAAATCGTTGATCAACTTGCCGCCGCGATTCGTGATGCGGCCAAGCAGAAGCGCCCGCTGTGCATCCGCGGCGGCGGGACCAAGGATTTCTACGGCGGCACGATCCACGGCTACCAGATCAGCACCCTGGACTGCCGCGGCATCGTTTCCTACGAGCCGACCGAGCTGGTGATCACGGCGCGCGCGGGCACGCCGCTCGCCGAGATCGAGGCGGCCCTGCGGGAAAAGGGCCAGATGCTCGCGTTCGAGCCGCCGCACTTCGGGAGCACCGCGACCCTCGGGGGCTGCGTCGCGGCGGGCCTGTCCGGACCCCGCCGCCCGTACGCGGGAGCGGTGCGCGATTTCGTGCTCGGCGTGCGCCTGCTCGACGGCAAGGGGGACGAGCTGAAGTTCGGCGGCCAGGTCATGAAGAACGTCGCGGGCTACGACGTGTCGCGCCTCATGGCG
>MERD01000065.1:1584-1954 GCA_001771935.1 Betaproteobacteria bacterium RIFCSPLOWO2_02_FULL_67_26 | reverse complement strand
GGCACGCTCGGCGTGCTGCTCGAGGCGTCGCTCAAGGTGCTCCCCCTGCCCGCCGCCGATACGACGCTGCGCCTCGAATGCGGCGAGGCCGAGGCCATCGAGCGCATGAACCGGTGGGCGGCGCAACCGCTGCCGGTCACGGCCACCGCGTGGCGCGACGGCAACCTCGACGTGCGGCTCTCGGGTGCGCGCGTCGCGGTGGACGCCGCGGCGAAGAGGCTGGGAGGTACCGTCGTAGATCCCGACCGGGCGGAACGATTTTGGGCGGGCATTCGCGAGCACGCCGACCCGTTCTTCGCTGGCAGCGACCCCCTGTGGCGCCTATCGGTGAAGCCCACGACTCCGCCGCTCGCGCTGGCCGGCGCGCAAC
>MERD01000065.1:0-1568 GCA_001771935.1 Betaproteobacteria bacterium RIFCSPLOWO2_02_FULL_67_26 | reverse complement strand
CGCGCTGCGCTGGCTCAAGTCCGGCGCGGACCGCGCGACGATGCGCGACACCGCGGCCCGCGCCGGCGGTCATGCCACGCTGTTCCGCGGGGGCGACAAGGCGGCGGGTGTATTCCATCCGCTGGCCCCGGCACTCATGAAGATCCACATGAATCTGAAGCAGATATTCGACCCCGCCGGCATTTTGAACCCGGGCCGCCTCTACCCGGAACTCTGAAAATGCAAACCAACCTCGCCGATTTCATCAGGGATACGCCCGAGGGACAAGAGGCGGAGGCGATCCTGCGCAAGTGCACGCATTGCGGCATGTGCACGGCGACCTGCCCGACCTACCAGCTGTTGAGCGACGAGCTCGACGGACCGCGCGGCCGGATCTACCTCATCAAGCAGGTGCTCGAGGGGGCGGCGCCGACGGCGAAAACGCAGCTTCACCTCGACCGCTGCCTCACGTGCCGCTCGTGCGAGACCACGTGCCCGACGGGCGTGCGCTACGGCCGGCTGCTCGACATCGGCCGCCATCACGTCGAGGAGCGAGTGGGTCGCGGCGGCCTCGAGATCCTGAAGCGCAAGGCGCTGCGCTCGATCATCCCGAATCCGTCCGTGTTCGGGCCCCTCCTTGCACTGGGCCGAATGGCACGGCCCCTGCTGCCGGGCCCGCTGAAGCGCAAGGTCCCGGCGAACATTCCGGCCCCGGGATCGTGGCCGTCGCGTGAGCATGCGCGCCGCATGCTGGTGCTGGAAGGCTGCGCGCTCCCCGGCCTCTCTCCCAACACCAACGCCGCCGCGGCACGCGTACTGGACCGGCTCGGCGTCGCGCTGGTGCGGGCCCACGGCGCCGGCTGCTGCGGCGCCGTGCCGTTCCACCTCAACGCGCAGGACGAGGGGCGGGAATACATGCGCCGCAACATCGACGCCTGGTGGCCGCATATCGAGCGCGGCGCCGAGGCGATCGTGATCACCGCCAGCGGCTGCGGCACGATGGTGCAGGACTACGGCCACGCCCTCGCCCGCGACCCCGCCTACGCCGAAAAAGCGCAGCGCGTCTCGGATCTGGCGAAGGACATCAGTGAGGTCATTAGCGCGGAAGCAGAGAACCTCAAGCCCCTCATCCCTCATCCCTCTTCCCTCAGCCCGTTACAACCTGCTTCCCGAGGCGTGATGAGTAACGCAACCCCACCGGATCGCACTCAGAGGGTTGTAACGGGCCTCATCCCTCGTCAGCGAATAGCCTTTCATTCCCCCTGCTCGCTGCAGCATGGGCTGAAGTTGACAGGGAGCGTGGAATCATTGCTGGCTTCGCTGGGCTATTCGCTGACCGATGTGCCGGAGGCACATCTGTGCTGCGGCTCGGCCGGAACCTACTCCCTCCTGCAGCCGGAACTCTCGCAGAGATTGCTTGCCAACAAGATTGCCGCGCTCGAGAGCGGCGCGCCTGCCGCCATTCTCACCGCCAACATCGGCTGCCAAATGCACCTGCAGAGCGCGACCACGCTGCCCGTCCGGCACTGGATCGAGGCGCTCGACGACCGCCTGCCGCCAGCGCGCTGATCGAATTTTCCGCGACTTCT
>MERD01000064.1 GCA_001771935.1 Betaproteobacteria bacterium RIFCSPLOWO2_02_FULL_67_26 | reverse complement strand
GCTCTACCGGTCCGATCACGCGCGGCAGAAGCTCATCGCCGCCAACGTGACGCAGATCGTGGTCGTGGTGGCGCCGGTGCCCGCCTTCCACGAGGACCTGGTGAACCGCTGCCTGGCCGCCGCGGCGCACGGCGGGATCGCGGCGGCCATCGCGCTCAACAAGACCGACCTGCCGCAGTCGGCCGCCGCGCTCCAGGCGCTCGAGATCTACCGCCGGCTCGGCTACCCGGTCATCGCGCTCTCGGCGAAGCGCGACCTCTCGCCCCTCCTGCCGTGCCTGCAAGGCCGGACCAGCGTGCTGGTCGGCCAATCCGGGATGGGCAAGTCGACGATCATCAACGCGCTGCTCCCGGAAGCCGCCGTGCGCGTCGCGGAGCTTTCCGCCGCGCTCGATTCAGGTCGCCACACGACCACGCACGCGCGGCTCTACCATCTCGACGCGGCGAGCCACATCATCGATTCGCCCGGCCTGCAGGAATTCGGGCTGCACCACGTGGCCACCCCCGAGCTGGCGCAGGCCTTCATCGAGTTCCGGCCGTTTACGGAGCAGTGCCGCTTCCGCGACTGCCGGCACGTGACGGAACCCGGCTGCGCCGTCGCCGCGGCCAGCATGCGGGGGGAAATCAGCGAGAGCCGGCTGGAGTCCTACCGCGGCCTCGTCCGCGACCGGAAGGTGTGAGGCGCCTGTGACCCATTCCCGAATCGGCTTCCGCGCAACATTGATGCTTATCCATTGAAATAAGCGGGAAAATTAATTGTGGGTTCGTCTCCCAAAATGGTACCCTTTTTTGCCATGACGACATTGCACACGATTGGATACGAGGGCGTGGATCTCGTCGACTTTCTGCGGCAATTGATCGCGGCAAAGGTTGATGTAGTCGTCGACGTTCGTGAGCTCCCGCTGTCGAGAAAGAAGGGTTTCTCGAAAGGCGCGTTGTCCGCCGCTCTGGCCGCGCACGGTATCGAATACGTTCACATGAGCGCGCTCGGGTGCCCAAAGACAACCCGGGATCGCCTCAAGCTCGACGGAGACTGGCGAGCGTACGAGCGGAGCTTCCGCGCGCACTTGAAGTCCCAGGGGGCTGCGGTGCGCGCGGTGGCGGATCTCGCCAGAAGAAAAACAACGTGCCTGCTCTGCTTCGAGGCTGATTACAGCAAGTGCCACCGAAGCCTCGTCGCGCGCGCTGCGGTCGCAGCTGGCGCGCCGCAGTTGGTACACCTCACTCCGGAAACAAGGGTTTTTGACGATCCGCTTCGGGCCGCTGCCTAGGCGGGTAAATCAGGCTGACCGCCAGCCACTGGTGCTGAAAGCGGTGCATATTGCCCATCATCAGGATAAGGTCCTTCCCCGCGAGATCGTGCTCGAGCTTCTCCCGGAACTTGATCTCCCAGTCTGCCCCATGGAGCCTCCTGCAGTTCCAGTAGAGTGCCCCCACCTCCCAGTCCACCAGCTTGTGGCGGTGCTCCGAAGGACCGCCTGAACCCTCCATTTCGTAGCGATAGTAGAAGTCAAAGGGAATCTTCCTCAATAGCCGCAGTTGCTTCGCCTCTTCGTCCTGCTCGAACAGTTCGCCCTGCGACTGGAGCTGCAACAACTTCTCTCTCTCGTCCTGCGTCCAATCCGGGTGATCCGCGGCTTCAATTTCGAGGCCGACGATCCGCCTGGGACGAAGCAGCGCAAGACTCTGGCCCGACTCCGTGCGCCTGGTTTCGATGGCCTCGAAGCTGTCGAAGATCGGGACTTTCTCGATCCACGTTCGGCGTTCCCGCCAATTGTCCTTTGTGGACAGCACGTCCGGCTCGCAGGAAATCGTGTCGACGTAGATCTTGTAGCTCTCCGGCCGGTTGTCGGTATTCGACTTGAAAATTCGCGCATTGATCCACTGCCACTTCTTGAACTGCTGCTCGTCCTGGATCAGCCGGAACGGGATCGGGTACAGCCGCTTCAGCTCGCCCGCCCCGGAAATCCCGGCGACGCAAGACGTCTCCACGTATCTCGCGCTGGGCGATGGATACGTCTTGCACAGAATCAACACCCGTTCTACGCGGGACGCCATGAATCCTTAACGATGAACCGCGGCCGCGGATGACACCCACAGCTTCCGCTAGGCAATCTTCCCGGGCCAGTCCACGCTGCGCGGGCGGCGTACAGGGGACTTGAAGGCCATCACCGCGTCACTTCATCGCCGGGATACGGAGAACGGGTCAGCCAGGCCGGGCCCCGGCAGTGGCAGAATGCTGTACTTCCGATCGCGAGGGCCAGGCCCGATGCAGCAAGGCGCTGAGTTCGATTTCATCGTGGTGGGCGCGGGCAGCGCCGGATGCGTGCTCGCCAACCGGCTGAGCGCATCGGGGCGCCACAGCGTGCTGCTGCTCGAGGCCGGCGGTGAAGACAACGACCTGTGGATTCACATTCCCCTCGGCTACGGAAAGCACTTCTCGAATCCCGAAGTGAACTGGCTCTACCACAGCGAGGCGGACGAAAAAACCGGGAGCCGGAGCATCCCGCAGCCGCGCGGCAAGGTGCTCGGCGGCTCGAGCTCGATCAACGGGCTGGTGTACATCCGCGGCCAGCGCGAGGACTACGACGACTGGCGCGATCTCGGCAACGCCGGCTGGGGCTACGCGGAGGTGCTGCCGTACTTCCGCAAGTCCGAGGACAACCAGCGCGGCGCGAGCGAGTACCACGGCGTCGGCGGGCCGCTCAGCGTATCCGACACGGCCGACCCCCACCCGCTGTGCGACGCGTTCTTCGCCGCCGCCGAAGCGTGCGGCTACCCGCTCAATCCCGATTTCAACGGCGCCCGGCAGGCGGGCTTCGGCTACAACCAGGTGACGCAGCGGAGGGGCCGCCGGTGCAGCGCGGCGGTGGGCTACCTGCGGCCGGCGCGCGGCCGCTCCAACCTGTCGGTCGCGACCGGCGCCCACGCCACGCGCATCCTGTTTTCGGGGCGGCGCGCCACCGGCGTCGAATACCTGCGCGGCGGCGCGACGCAGTCGGCGCGCGCGCGCGGCGAAGTCATCCTCGCCGCGGGCGCGTTCAATTCGCCGCAGCTCCTGCAGTTGTCGGGGCTCGGGCCCGCGTCCCACCTGCGGGCGCACGGCATTCCCGTGATCGCCGACCTGCCGGGCGTGGGCGCGAACCTGCAGGACCACTACAACGGGCGCCTCGTCTTCGAGTGCGCCGGGACGTCCACGTTGAACGACGTCGTCGGCAGCCCCCTGAGGAAGCTCCGCGAGGGCCTGCGCTACCTCCTCCTGCGCAGGGGTTACCTGACGCTGGGCGCGTCGACCGCGACGGGGTTCGTGGCGACGGAACCCGGCGCCTCCCGGCCGGACACGCAGATCGGGCTCGTGCTCTACAGCACGGAGAAGGCCGGCGACACGCTGCATCGCTTTTCCGGCTTCACCGTGCTGGTGAGGCTCCTCAAGCCCGAGAGCCGCGGAACGGTGCTCGTGAAGAGCGCCGATCCGCTCGCGGCCCCGGCGATCCGGCCCAACTACCTGTCCACCCCCAGGGACTGCGCGGTCCTGGTGGCCGGGATGAAGATCGCGCAGCGCCTCGCCGGCGCGGAACCCCTGCGCCGCTACGTCGCGCGCGCGCACGAGCCCGCGCAGTCCATCACGGACGACGACGCATGGCTGCACTACCTGCGCGCGCGCGGCGGCATCAGCTATCACCCCGTCGGCACCTGCCGGATGGGCAACGATGCCGGCGCGGTCGTCGACGCGCGCCTGCGCGTTCGCGGCTTCGGGGGCTTGCGCGTCGTCGACGCTTCCATCATGCCGACGCTCGTGTCCGGCAACACCAACGCGCCGACGATCATGATCGGGGAGAAAGGCGCCGACCTGATTCTCGAGGACGCGGCAAGTTCCCTGGCGGCGTCCTAGCGCGGGTCGAGGCCGAAGTCGCGGCGCTTCTGGTCGCGCCACTCCGCGAACGGGCGCGTCGTCGGATCGCCCGCGAGCCGCTTGCGCGTCGCTTCCTCGATCTCCTCGTCGGAGAGCGAGAAGTCGAGGGCCACGCGGTACGGCTGCCCGACGTACCAGGGCGTGTCGCAGAAGAACTCGAGCCGGTTGCCCTCCGGATCCAGGAAGTAGACCGACCAGGCGTTGCCGTGGTCCACGGGATCGATGCCTTCGACGCGGTGGGCCGCCACCAGCTCGTGCATCGCCCTGACCTCCTTGATCGAGGCGACGCGGAATGTGATCTGGTTGACGGTGGACGGCGTGCCCTTCTCGCGCCCGGTGACCAGCACGATCTGGTGGTGGTCCTTCGGGTCCTTGCTGAGGAACGTGAGGCGGGGACCGCCCTGCTTGAGCTCGCCCTGGTCCATCACCTTGAAGCCGAGGAGCCGGGTGTAGAACTCGCGCATCGCGTCCATGTCGGTCACCCAGAGGCCGATATGGCTCAGCTCCCACTTTGGCAGGTCGGGCATGGCTTGCTCCTTATGTAAAGTCGTTCTCGTACAGCGCATCGAGACGGGCGAGCGTTGGCGGCGGGAGCGGCCCCATTCCGGCCGCCTGCAGCGCCTCGTCGATATGGTGCAGTTCAGCGCTGCCGATCACGGCGCAGGCAATATCCGGGTTCGACAGCACGAAGCGCAACGCCACCTGCGCGCGCGTTCCCTCGCCGCTGCCGATCGCGTCGAACACGGCTTTCGTCTTGCGCTCTTCCTCCGCGTGGGTCGTGTTCGCGGTAAGGATGCTCTCGCGCCCGGTGCGCTCATCGGTGGCGATGATGCCGGCGCCAAATATCCGGATCGCCATCACCGCGACACCGTTGGCGCGGCAGGCCTCGATGACGCCGCCGAAGTCGTGCCCGGTCCAGGCCCCGGGCATCTGCTTCCGGCCCGCGCTGGGGTTGAGCAGGTTGTAATAGACCTGCGCCGAGTCGAAGCGCCCGCTCGCGATCACCTCGCACACGGACGCGGCCTCGCCGATCGCGGTGATGCCCAGGTGGCGGATCAGCCCCTTCTCGCGCAGCCGGTCGAGCCCGTCGGCCACCCCGTTCCTGCCGAGGATCTGCTCTACCGTCATCACCCGCCCGCCGGGCCTGGCTCCGATCCGGTTGTGCAGCTGCAGCAGGTCGACCGATGAACGCTTGAGCCGGGCGAGGCTTGCCGCCAGGCGCTCCTCGATTTGCGCCGGGATGTCTTTCAGATTCTCCACGTCGAGACTGAACTTGGTCGAGAGGTACGGCGTCGCGCGGGCTTCGGGCAGCAGCCAGCCGAGCGCTTCTTCCGATCTGCCGTTGCCGTACTGCGCGGCGGTATCGATCCAGTTGATCCCGCCGGCGAGCGCGCGGCGGAGCGCTTCCCGCTTCGTCGCGTCGTCCTTGTGGATGAGGATGCCGCCGACGGCGCCGCCGCCGAAAACGACTTCGGAAACCTGGATGCCGCTGCGGCCGAACGTGCGGTGTTTCATGATGCCCCTCTCTTCGCCTTCCGCCTTCAGCCGGGTCCCGGCTCGCTGCTACAATCGCCAGACGAACACGCTGAAGGAGCACATCGCCTTGGAAAAGATCCGCATCCAGTTCACGTTGTTTTCCGCATTCTACTCGCCGCTCATCTCGACGATGTCGGGCGGATTTCTCAAGGCCGAGGGCCTGGACCCGGAGTGGTCGCTGTCGCCGCCGGGCGTCTCGGCGCTGGCCGCCCTGAAGGACGGCTCCGCGCACGTCGTGCAATCGGCGCTGAGCCAGGGCTTTACCGCGCTCGACAAGGGCGAGACGCCGGCAGCGGTCCACTTCGCGCAGATCAACGAGATGGACGGGTTCTTCCTCACCGGGCGGGCCGCGGATCCCGCGTTCGCCTGGAAAAAGCTCGAAGGCGCCGAGGTCGTCATGTTCAAGGGCGGCCAGCCGCAAGCCATGTTCAAGTACGCCTGCCACCGGGCGGGCATCGATTTCGCGAAGATCAAGCCGGTCTGCCCCGGCGGCGCCGCCGAGATCGACCGCGCCTTCCGCGCCGGCCAGGGGCAGTACGTGCATCAGCAGGGCCCCTACCCGCAGCAGCTGCAGGCCGACGGCGCCGGCCACGTCGTGGCGCAGGTCGGGCCGCAGATCGGGCCGTGCGGCTTTTCCAGCCTGGCGGCGACGCGGGACTGGCTGAAGACCGGAATGGCGAAGGCGTTCATCCGCGCCTACCGGAAGACCCGGGCCTACCTGAACGCGGCGCCGGCCGCCGCGATCGCGAAGGCGGAGAAGCCCTTTTTCCCCGATACCGGCGAGGACGTTCTCGCCGACTGCATCGCCACCTACCAGCGGCTCGGCTGCTGGACGCCGCACGTGGAGATCACGCGCGCGGCCTACGAAAAAACGCTGGATGTCTACGAATACAACGGCCTGGTGAAGCAGCGCTACCGCTACGAGCAGGTCTGCTCCGCGCCGCCGGCGACCGGCTGAGTCTTCGTTCTCCGGTCGCCCGCGGTCACAGGTATTTGCCCCCGGCGCACACGATGCGATCGCCGGTGACGAACGACGACTGGTCGGACGCGAGAAACACGGCGACGTTCGCCACTTCCTGCGGCTTCCCGGCGCGCTTCAACGCGATGCCGGCGAGCTCCTCGCCGCTGTAGCCGCCGCCCTTGCTCTCCGGATACCACTCGGGGTTCGCGCGCACGTTCTCGATCATGCCGGGCGCGATGAGGTTGGCCCGGATGTTGTAGGGCCCCAGCTCGAGCGCGAGCGCGCGTATCAGGCCGTAGAGGCCGGCCTTGGAAGCGACGACGTGCGCGCGCTGCGGCTGCGCGGTCAGCGAGGCGAGGCCGCCGAGCGCGACGATGCTGCCGCTCCTTTGCTTCATCATCGAGGGCACGATCGCCCGGGCGAGATAGAAGAGCGAATGGAGATTGACCGCGAACGTCTTGTGCCACTCCTCGAGGCCGATCTCCCAGAAGTCCTGGTGGGCCCGCCGGCCGGCGACGCCCATCAGCACGTCGATGCGGCCGAAATGGTCGAGCGCCTGCCGCGCCATGCGGCTCACCTGCTCGGGCTCGCTCACGTCGGCGAGCAGGGGCAGCACTTTGGCGCCGAGCTTCCCGCACTCGTGCGCGACCTCGTCCAGCGCTGCCTGCTGCTCCCGCGCGACGAGCACGAGATCGGCGCCTTCGCGCGCGAAGGCCAGCGCGATCGCCCTGCCGTTGTTGCGGCCCGCCCCCGCCACCAGCGCGATCCTGCCCTGCAACTGTCCCACCGGCTATCCCTTATCCCTCATCCCTCATCCCTCATCCCTCAAAGCGTAGCGTCAGCTCCGCGGTGCGGCGGCCTTGAGCACCGCGCCGATGCGCGCGACCTCCGACTTCATGATCGCCGTGAACGCCTCGGGCGTCCCCGGCGACGGCTCGATCCCCGCCTTGAAGAAAATGCCCTGCGCTTCGGGCGAGCGCAGGTAATTGCCGACCTCGCGGTTGAGCAGCGCGACGGCCGCGGCGGGCGTGCCCGCCGGCGCGAACAGCGCGTGCAGCGCTTCCGACAGGAAACCGGGGAGGCCCGCCTCCGCGACCGTGGTGAGCCCCGGCGCCAGCCGGGAACGCTGGGCGCTGCCCACCGCGAGCGCGCGCAGGCGACCCGATGCCACGTGCGGGGCGACGCTGCCCGCCGAGCCGAACATCGCGTGCACTTCGCCGCTCATCACGGCGGCGAGCGCGGGCGCCGTGCCCTTGTACGGGACGCTCACGATCTTCACGCCCGCCATGTGGTTGAAGAGCAGCGCGCCCAGGTATCCCGAGCTGCCCGGCCCGCCGACCGAGAAGTTCATCTCGCCCGGCCTGGCCTTGCCGAGCGCGATCAACTGCCTGACCGACTTCAGCGGCATCGACGGGTGCACGACGAGCACGCTCGGCGCCCGGTCGATCAGCGTGATCGGCGCGAAATCCCGGATCGGGTCGTAGGTCACCTTGTTGAGCAGCGGGCCGATCCAGTGCGCGCTGCCGGTGACGAGCAGCGTGTAGCCGTCCGGCGGCGACTTGGCGACGATGTCCGCGATGAGGATCGTGGCCCGGTTGTCGACGACGATCTGCTGGCCGAGCGGGCCGGTGAGCGCCCGCGCGATCAGCCGCGCCGGGAAATCGTTGCCGCCGCCCGCGGGCGAGGTCACGATGCGGATGGGCTT
>MERD01000063.1:1750-7579 GCA_001771935.1 Betaproteobacteria bacterium RIFCSPLOWO2_02_FULL_67_26 | reverse complement strand
TGTTTCCCTCGATCTGCGACGTGATCCGCAACCTCTCGGGCATGTGGCAGATCCTGTTCAAGGACAAGTACGTCAAGTACTTCGACGTGCCGCAGGACTACGCCGACGGCGTCGGCGGCAAGTTCTACATCCACGAGATGCAGGCGATGAGGGACGACCTGGGCAAGCTCGCCGGCAAGCCGATCTCGGACGAGGATCTGAACAAGTCCATCGCCGTGTACAACGAGAACCGCAAGGCGGTGCGCGAGCTCTATGCCTACCGCGCGCTCAAGCCCTGGCAGGCGCCGACCTCCGAGGTCTACCTGGTCCTCAGGGCCGGCTGCGTGCTGCCCCCCGAGGAGCATACGGTCCTCATCAGGGATTACATCTCGGAAACCGACAAGGTCAAGCGCCCGCAGCGCGACAACGCGCGCGTGGTGCTCAACGGCTCGTTCTGCGAGCAGCCGCCGCTCGGCCTGATCAAGTCGATCGAGATGGCCGGCTGCTACGTGGTCGACGACGACTTCCAGCTCATCCAGAGCTGGCTGCTGGACGAGGTGCCGGTCACCGGAGATCCGCTCGACGAGCTGTCGAAGGCCTTCCTGCACCGCTCGGCGCAGACCGCCTCGAAGTACGACGACAAGAAGGAGGACAAGGGCAAGCACCTGCTGCGCCAGGTGAGCTCGCGCGGCGCCGAGGGCGTCATCTTCGCCATGGCGTCGTTCTGCGACCCGGCGCTGCTCGAGCGGCCGATGCTGCAGGACGTGCTCACCAAGCACAAGATTCCGTACACCGCGTTCAAGTACGCCGAGAACACCGGCCAGTTGGCCCCCATCCGCGAGCAGGCGGGCACCTTCGCCGACTCGATCAAACTCTGGAGCGCCGCATGAGCACCGTAATCGCAGGCAAGGACCCGAAGAAGAAGGAAGTCATCAAGGAGGATGCGATGTGGCTCCAGAAGGAGCTCATCAACCGCAACTACCACGAGATCGCCACCGCGCACCAGAACGGCCGCAAGATCTCGGCGACCTTCGTGCCCGGCAACCTCAACGAGCTGCTGATGTGCTTCGACTTCGCGCGCCGCCTGCCCGAGACCGACGCGCTGCAGAACGGCCTGAGGAAGAAGTCCGGCAAGATGATCCTGGAGGCCGAGCGCGACGGCCACTCCGAGGACGTGTGCACCTACGTGAAGACCGACCTCGGCATGATGCTGCAGGGCCAGCTCGGGCCCACCGGCGAGCCGATGCCGAACCCGGACCTGCTGCTGCTTTCCTACACCGGCTGCTTCACCTTCATGAAGTGGTTCGAGCTGGTGCGCCAGAAGTACAACTGCGAGACGGTGATGCTGCACACGCCCTACCAGGGCGACGGCAAGATCAGCCCGGCGATGCGCAAGTATGTCGTCGATCAGCTCAAGGACAAGGTGATCCCCGCGATGGAGCGCATCTCGGGCAAGAAGTTCGACATCGACCTGCTGCGCCAGTACATGAAGGAGTCGGTCAAGGCCGAGGAAGACCTGGTGCGCGTGCTGCAGACGGCGAAGCACCGGCCGAGCCCGATCGACGGCTATTTCGGCGCGGTGTACTACATCGGGCCGATGTTCACCGCCTTCCGCGGCGTGCCCGAGGCCACCAAGTACTACCGGGTGCTGCGCGAGGAAGTCGAGGCGCGCATGCGCGCGGGCAAGGGGCCGATCACTCCCGAAGGCGACATGGCCGAGGAGAAGTACCGCCTGGTGGTCGAGGGTCCGCCCAACTGGACCAGCTTCCGCGAGTTCTGGAAGATGTTCTACGACGAGGGCGCGGTGGTCGTGGCCTCCACCTACTCGAAGGTCGGCGGCGTGTACGACTTCGGCTTCCGCCACGACCCGGACCATCCGCTCGAGTCGCTCGCCGACTACTGCCTGGGGTGCTACACCAACCTCAACTTCCCGCAGCGCATCGACATGATCTGCAAGTACATCGACGAGTACCAGGCCGACGGCCTGCTCATCAACTCGATCAAGAGCTGCAACAGCTTCTCGGCGGGGCAGCTGCTCATCCTGCGCGAGGTCGAGAAGCGCACCGGCAAGCCCGCGGCGTTCATCGAGTCCGACCTGGTCGACCCGCGCTACTTCTCCGGGGCCAACATCAAGAACCGGCTGGAGAGCTATTTCCAGATGATCAAGCAGAAAAGGACTGCGGCGGCATCGGCCGCGGCGGTGCACTGACATGAAGACCTTCATCGGCATCGACCTGGGATCGACGACCACCAAGGCGGTGGTCATGGACGAGGCGCGCAACGTGCTCGGGCGCGGCATCACCAACTCGCGCTCGAACTACGACACCGCGGCCACGGTGGCGAAGCAGGAGGCGCTGGTCGCCGCGCGCTTCCACCTGTTTCGCGAGGCGCTGTCGAAAAGCCACGCGCTCAACGGCGGCCTCGAGACCTTCATCGGCCAGCTCGAGCGCGATTTCCGGCTCGAGCAATACCTCGAGCAGCTCGCCGACCTCGAGCAGGTGTGCAGCCGCAACGTCCAGGCCGCGAAGTTCGGCGACTCGGCGAAGGAGGTCGTGGGCGCGCTGCAGCACCTGTTTTCCCTGCTGAAGAAGGAAGCGCCGGAGCTCTTCGCCCCCGGGGCGAAGAGGAAAAGCGACTTCTTCCGCGACATCGCCGGCGCCGGCTACCTCGCGGCCGGCGAGCAGGTGGCGAAGGACGCGGGCATCCGCTACGACCAGCTGCTCAACGTCTTCGACCGCTCGATCATCGAGGTCGAGAACCGCGTCTACAGCGGGACCATCTCGAAGAACCTGCTGGCGGCGCTGGAGCGCACCTACGTGGCGATGCCGGAAACGCTGTCGAGAAAGGAAAAAATTTCGTCCCCGATCCAGTCGGTGATCGACACCGACCTGGAGGAGATCTACGTCGTCGGCACGGGCTACGGGCGCGCGCGGCTGCCGTTCTCGAAGGAGCACATCCGCTCGGAGATCCTGTGCCACGGCCTCGGCGCGCACGTCATGTATCCGCACACCGCCACGGTGCTCGACATCGGCGGCCAGGACACCAAGGCGATCCAGGTCGACAAGCACGGCATCGTCGAGTCCTTCCAGATGAACGACCGCTGCGCCGCGGGCTGCGGCCGCTACCTCGGCTACATCGCTGACGAGATGAACATGGGCCTGCACGAGCTGGGGCCGCTCGCGATGAAGTCGACCAAGACGGTGCGCATCAACTCCACCTGCACGGTGTTCGCCGGCGCCGAGCTGCGCGACCGCCTGGCGCTGGGCGAGAAGCGCGAGGACATCATGGCCGGGCTGCACCGCGCCATCGTGCTGCGCGCGATGTCGATCCTCGCGCGCTCGGGCGGCATCCGCAACGAGTTCACCTTCACCGGCGGCGTGGCGAAGAACGAGGCGGCGGTGAAGGCGCTGGTGTCTCTGGTGCACGAGAACTACGGCGAAGTGACCCTCAACATCAACCCCGACTCGATCTATACCGGGGCGCTCGGCGCGGCGACCTTCGCCTGGCGCGCGGTGGTCGAGGAAGGCAAGGAAGCGGAGCACAAGGAGGCGGCATGATCTACACGGCAGGCATCGACATCGGCTCGGGCGCGGTGAAGACCGTGCTGTTCCGCGGCGGCGAGTGGCTGGCGAAGCGCGTCGAGCGCATCCGGCGGCGCGACCCCATGGAGCTCGCGCGGCTCAGCTTCGACGAGGTCCTCAAGGAAAAGGGGCTCGACGAGAAGGACATCGCGTACATCGCCACCACCGGCGAGGGCGAGAACGTGAAGTTCGCCACCGGGCACTTCTACTCGATGACCACGCACGCGCGCGGCGGGGTGTTTCTCAACCCGAAGGCGAACGCGGTGGTGGACATCGGCGCGCTCAACGGCCGCGCCATCTACATCGACGAGCGCGGCAAGGTGCTCGCCTACAAGATGACCAGCCAGTGCGCCTCGGGCTCGGGGCAGTTCCTCGAGAACATCGCGCGCTACCTCGGCGTCGCGGTCGAGGACATCGGCGGGCTGTCGAAGACCGCAGCCAACCCCGAAAAGGTGAGCTCGATCTGCGCGGTGCTCGCCGAGACCGACGTCATCAACATGGTGTCGCGCGGCATCGCGACCGCCGACATCCTGAAGGGCATCCACATCTCCATGGCCTCGCGCCTGGTGCGGCTGCTGAAGATCACCGGCATCATGAAGGGCCTCGTGCTCCTCACCGGCGGCCTGGCCCTCGACGACGGGCTGCTCTCCGCGCTGCAGGAGGAGCTCGTCAACGAGAAGATCGCCGGCATCACGGCGGTGAACCATCCCGACTCGATTTACGCAGGCGCGATCGGCGCGGCGCTGTGGGGCGCCTACCGCCACCAGCGCCTCAAAGAGCTGCAGGAAAGAGCAGCGGCCTAACCCAGGAGGAAAACAGAAATGGCATTGATCATCAACGACGCCTGCACCGCCTGCGACGCCTGCGTGCCGGTGTGCCCGAACGAGGCGATCACCGCCGGCGACCCGCTCTACATCATCGACCCGCTGAAGTGCACCGAGTGCGTGGGCGCCAAGGACGAGCCGCAGTGCAAGCTGGTGTGCCCGTCGGACTGCATCGTGCAGCACCCGGACTTCGTCGAGACGCCCGAGCAGCTCGCCGAGAAGTACGCCTCGCTGCACGCCTAGCAGAAAAGGGATCAGGACCCTTTTTCGCGAAAAAGGGTCCTGACCCCTTTTCCGCGGCACTAGGCGAGCTGTCCCAGCATGGCCACCAGCACCAGGGCGACGGCCACTGCCTGCCACAGGCAGCGCTTGCACATCAGGCCGTAGCTCGCGCGGTCGTCCTCGACGCCGCCGTGCGCCATCGAGGCGACGCCGTTGAAAAGCGCCACCACGGTAGCAATGAGCGCGCCGATTACGAGGAGCGTCAAGGGATCCATAAGCACCTCCGCTTGGGCTGCCCGTCCAGTCCAGCACGGGGGTGCCCGGCGCGTCTTGACCTGGATTAAACGCGCCTGCGAAAGGCGGCCAGGCCGGCGGCGGTCAGGATGAAAAGCGCGATCGCGGCTACGTTGCCGGCGCCGCCCCAGGCGCGCAGCGCGCCGCTGCCGGCGAGATCGCCGGCGACGCGCAGCGCGAGAGTCGCGTGCAGCAGTAACAGCGGCGCGTAAAGCAGCGGCCGGTAGGGCAGCGCCACGCGCAGCACCGCGGGCAGGATGACCGGCGCGTGGCCGAACACCATCGAGAATACGAACCCGAGCATCACCGCGTGCAGCGCGGCGTCCCAGAGCTCGCGCGCCCCGGCGGCGCCGGCGAGCGCAAGGATCGCGCCGCCGAGTGCAAGCCAGGCGTACCCCGAGAGCAGGCAGAGCGCGATGTAGCGCGTAAGGCCGCTCGAGCGCACGGTGCGCGTGGCGATGTCGTAGCGCGCGAGCCAGGCCGCGAGGGCGACGAGGAGTATTCCGACCGCCCGCACTGCTCCCTCGGTCGCCCACGGCGCTGCTAAAGCGGCGATGAGCAAGGCCGTGGAGAGCACTGCAAAGGCAACCCTCGCGGCCCTAGGTGGGCGGGCGATGCGTGATAGTTCCAGGCGCTCGCCGCCGATGGTGAGCGCGAAGAAGGCGATCCAGCCGAGCGCCGCGGCGCCGAGGGCGCCGCCCGCCGCCAGCACCAGGTTGGCCGCGAGCAGCGCAGCCGCCCCGAGCGCGAGCACCGCGGTATGGACCGCGCGCTGCTTGAGGTAGATGAGGAAAGAGACCGCGCTGAACAGCGCGGCGCCCGCCACGAAGAGCGCGAACGCCGCGCCGCCATGGCCGAGAAGAAGGAGCACGCCGCCGGTGCCGCAGGCGAGCGGCGCCGCGTAGGCCCAGAGCCTGCCCATCGCGACC
>MERD01000063.1:0-1730 GCA_001771935.1 Betaproteobacteria bacterium RIFCSPLOWO2_02_FULL_67_26 | reverse complement strand
GACGACGATGCCCAGCCGCACCATGCCGCCGGCAGCGGCGGAGGCGAGCGCGGCGAAGCCGAGGATCAGCAGCGGCGCGCGGCCGAGCGGGGGCAGGTCCCTCAACTGCGCTACCAGCCGAAGCGCTGCTTGACTTCCTCGGCCATGCGCTCGGGCGTCCACGGCGGGTCGTAGACGACCTCGACGCGCACTTCCGGCGCCCCGCTGAAGGCGCTGCGGATCGCGGCCTCGGCTTCGGCCGCGATCGCGCCCGCAGCCGGGCAAGCCGGCGTGGTCATGGTGATGTCGACCTCCACCGCGCCCGGGCGCGTCTCCACGCGGTACACGAGCCCGAGATCGACGATGTTCTCGCCGACCTCGGGATCGAGCACGGTACGCAGCGCGTCCCAGACCTCCGAGTCGTCCGGGCGCGCGGCCTCGCTCATGCCGGCCGGCCGATACGCACGCGCCATACCTCGTGGTCGTTCACGAGCTCGAACGCTTCGCCGGGCTTGAGGCCCTGGAAGTTCTGGAAGATGAGCGGGTGGCGCTCGCGGGGAACGATGGTGCGGACGTCGATCACGGGCTGGGTCATGCGGCCTCCGGATGAGTGATAAGATATATCATTAATACATCTTAAAGATAGCACGCCCAAATGCGCCTGACAACCTTTTCGGACTACAGCTTCCGCGTGCTCATCTACCTCGGCGCCGCGCCCGAGGGGCTCGCCACCATCGAGAGAATCAGCGCCGCCTACGGCGTCTCGTCCAACCACCTCATGAAGGTGGTGCACCGGCTCGCGCAGCTCGGCTACATCGAGACGGTGCGCGGCAAGGGCGGCGGCATGCGGCTCGCGCGGCCGCCAGGCGCCATCAATGTCGGCGAGGTGCTGCGCGCCACCGAGGACGGCTTCGACCTGGTCGAGTGCATGGACGACGAAGGCGACTGCCGCATCTCGCGCACCTGCGTTCTGCGCCATGCGCTCGGCGAGGCGCGCGACGCGTTCCTGAAGGTGCTCGACGGCTATACGCTCTTGGACCTCCTCGCGCCCGCGCGGCCGCTCGCCAAGGTGCTGCTCGCGCCGCGCCTCAGAGGCGCTTGAGGAAGTTCAGCCGCTCCGCCGGCCGCAAGCCCGCGTGGTGGAAGAAGCCGAGCAGATCGAGCCGCCCGGGCCCAACCACGGTCTCCACGCGCTCGACGCCGAGCGCCGAGAGGTTGACGAAAAGCTGCGACAGCAGCGCGCGGCCGATCCCCAAGCGCGCGCGCATGGGGTCGATGCCGATGGTGTCGATGACCGCCACCGGCTCGACGCGGCCGAAGTCGCCGAAATCCATGCGCGCCATGAGGAAGCCCGCCACCCCGCCGTCGGCCTTCGCGACGAGCGAGACGCGCACCGCCGAGTCGGACAGCGTCTCGCGCAGGCCGCGGTAGAGATAGTCGTGCCGGTCGCGGCCGGTGAGGCGGCGGTCGATGCGCGCGATGCCTTCGAGGTCGGCGTCGCTCAGCACCTCGATCTCGGCGGCGTCGCGCGCCTCGGGATAGAAGTCGCGTCCGTCGGTCGCCGTGAGGGCGCGGTCGAGCACGTGGTTCCCCGCCAGGCGGTAGCCCGCGCGGTCGAGGAAGCGCAGCAGCTCGTGCTCGTGCCAGAGCGCGGAAGTGCGGATCTCGCGCAGCCCGCGCTTCGCCACGGCGGTTTCGAAGGCCTCGGAGAGCGCGGCGCCCAGGCCCCGGCCCTGCGCGGCGGCGCGCAC
>MERD01000062.1:27737-57405 GCA_001771935.1 Betaproteobacteria bacterium RIFCSPLOWO2_02_FULL_67_26 | reverse complement strand
GCATTCTGAGCGGTCGAATTTTCGTCACTGTGTATCGAATTTTGCGACGGAGGGTTTTTATACAGCCTCAACGTTTGAGCTCAGGCCGCGGCCCGTCAGGGCCGGAATCTTCCCCCGATTTTGTTGACACCCAGCGCAGCGACGCTAAGCCCCTGTCATAAGACTGTTCGCACAAAGTACATTACGCCGGTCTGCAACTGGCGTCCATTTGCAACGCGGAGCGAATGGCGGTTTCGGATTCTGGGGCCCCTGAGAGCCGCCCGAGCAGCGCAGACCGGGCAAGGGGTGCGGCTGTGACTCGTTAGCCGCAGGCCCGTTTGCGGGAACAGCCGCATGAGACCCGGTCCACTGATACTTCCATGCGCTCAGGCATCTCTCTTCCTGAGACTTTTCGGAGAGCGAGCCGGGTCGTGGGCGAGCACTGGGTGAGTTGGGTAAACGTCAGCTGGGTCGCAGGAAATTCGCGCCCAATGAATCAGTAAGAGTCGAGCCGGTGCGCGAGTTGCATATTGCGGCGGAGCCGCATGGTTTTCAGCGGAAGCGGACGGAAACCGCAGGGTTGCCGGGCAAGCCCTCGTAGCGCACGGTCACCCCGAGTCCCGGGTACGGCGCCAGCGGCTCGGTGAACGCGCCCAGGCTCAGTATGTCGCCGGGCTTGAGGCGGATCTTCGACTTCTCGAGGTCCCGCGCGAGCCACAGCACCGCGTTGAGCGGATGGTCAAGGATGGCCGCCCCCTTGCCGCTCGCCATTTCCTTGCCGCGCTGGTCGTTCACCACCACGCGCATGGCCGCGAGCGCCTCGGCGAATTCCGGCGTCGCCTTGACCGGGACGCCCTTCCCCACCACGCCGAGCCGCGCGCCGACGTTGAGCGACACGATGAGCGGCGCGGTCAGCTTCTCGCCTTCCGCGACCAGGAGGTCCGGCAGCTCGATGAACGGGATCACGAGGGAAAGCGCGCGCAGCACCTCGAGATGCGTCTGCGCCCGGTGGATGGCGGCGTCCTTCACGACCACCAGCAGGTCGGCCTCCAGCATCGGCCGCGCGCCGAAAACCGCCGGCACCTCGGCCCCGTCCCCCAGCAGCATCTTTTCGAGCAGCACGCCGCGCACCGGGCTCGAGACGCCGAAGCGCGCCTGCACCTGTCGATTCGTGAGCCCCGCCTTGTAGCCGACGATGCGATTCTCGAAGGACTCCTGCTTCTCGACCAGGCGCCGGCGACCGCATTCGGCGTGCTGCATGGTGAGGTCCCCGCGCAGTCCGCGCACCGGCTCTTTCGCCTCCTGGAACCGCAGGATGGTATTGACCCGCTCGTGGCTCGGGCACACGGCGCGCGCGTCGCCGGCCCATGACAGCAGCGCTGTCAATGAAAACAGGTACAGCAACGTTTTAGCGTGTGAAACGCTCCCATCACCCATCACTCATCACCCATCACCGCGCGCTGTGCGCGCCGTATAATACGCGCTTTTCGCGCGCGCCCGACGGATGCTCCTCTACGCACTCACGATCTTCACGAGCGCGTTCCTGCTGTTCCTGGTCCAGCCGATCATCGCCAAGCAGATCCTGCCATGGTTCGGGGGATCCGCCGCGGTGTGGACCACCTGCCTCGTGTTCTTCCAGTTCCTGCTGCTGGCCGGCTACGCGTACTCGGACTGGACCACGCGCAAGCTCTCCGCGCGCAGGCAGGTCGCGCTGCACGTCGTGCTGCTCGCGGCGAGCCTCGCCGCCCTTCCCATCATCCCCGACGCCGGCTGGAAGCCCGCCGGAGACGAAGATCCCACCTGGCGCATACTCGGGCTGCTGGCGGTGACGATCGGGCTGCCCTATTTCCTGCTCTCGACCACCGGGCCGCTGGTGCAAGCGTGGTTCGCGCGCACCTTTCCCGCCGGCACGGTCTACCGCCTGTTCGCCCTGTCCAACTTCGGCTCGCTGCTCGCGCTCCTGTCCTACCCGTTCGCGTTCGAGTTCTGGGTCACCACCCAGGTGCAGTCCTGGGGCTGGAGCGTGGCGTACGTCGCGTTCACCGTGCTGTGCGCGGCCTCGGCCGTGTACAGCGCGAAGGCGCCTGCGCCGGTCAGAAATAGGGGACAGACCACTATTTCGGGGATAGAAACCGATGCAGTTGAGGACCAAAATGGTGGTCTGTCCCCTATTTCTCCGGCGGCCGCGAACGAGGGACCCGCGCCCGGGCCGCGCGACTACGCGGCGTGGCTGCTGTTCTCGGCGATGGGCGCCTTCATGCTGCTCGCCGTCACCAACCACATCACCCACGACGTGGCCTCGGTGCCGTTCCTGTGGATCCTGCCGCTCACCCTTTACCTCCTCACCTTCATCCTCTGCTTCGAGGGCCGCGGCTGGTACCAGCGCCTCGTGTTCCTGGGGCCCCTGCTCGTGATCGTCAGCGCCATGGCTTACGCTTTGCACGCGGAGCGCGGACTGATGGATATCAAGGAAGCGGTCCCGCTCAACCTGGCGGGGCTGTTCGTCATGTGCATGTTCTTTCACGGCGAGCTCGCGGCAGGCAAGCCCGCGCCGCGTTTTCTCACCCGCTTCTACCTCATGGTGTCACTGGGCGGGGCGCTGGGCGGGGTCGCGGTGGGCATGGTCGCCGTCAAGCTCTTCAATGCCTACTACGAGTTCGGCATCGGGCTCGTCATCACGCTGATGGTCGCCGCGTACGTGACGCGCCTCATGCACTCCGCGGTGCCGATGCTGGCGCTGGTCGCAGCCGGCTTCAGCGGTTTTCACGTCCAGCAATACTTCGCAGACCTCAAGCGCGACGCAATCGTCATGGAGCGAAATTTCTACGGCTCGCTGCGCGTGAAGGACGTCGCATCCGGAGAGCACTCGGTGCGGCGCCTGGTGCACGGCGCGATCATGCACGGCGAGCAGTATGTCGCGCTGGAGCGGAGCAACGAGCCGACCACCTACTACGGCGCGACCTCGGGCATCGCCTATGCCCTGAAGGCGCTCGGCCCGGCCCCGGCGCGCGTCGGCGTCGTGGGGCTCGGCGCCGGCACGCTGGCCGCATACGGCCGCAAGGGCGACGTCTACCGCTTCTACGAAATCAATCCGCAGGTCATCGAAATCGCGCGCATCGGGTTCAGCTTCCTGCGCGACAGCGCCGCCACGATCGAGACCGTGCTGGGCGACGCGCGCCTGACGATGGAGCGCGAGCCGCCGCAGAATTACGACGTGCTGGTGGTGGACGCGTTTTCGAGCGATTCCATTCCCGTGCACCTTATCACGCGCGAAGCCATGGGCGTCTACCTGCGCCACGTGAAGCCCGACGGCATCATCGCGTTCCACGTCACCAACCGCTTCCTGCGCCTCGCCCCGGTGGTGCAGCGCATCGCCGAAGAGCAGGGGCTGCACGTGGCCCTGATCTCCGACGACGCGGAAGACAGCGAGCTGTCGCGGACCGACTGGGTGCTGGTTTCCCGCGGCAAGTTCCTGCTGGAGCGGCCCGGGATCGCCAAATTCACGAGCGAGATCGAGGGCATACGCGGGCTCGGGGTGTGGACGGATGATTTCAACAACCTGTTCCAGATCCTGAAGTGATGGCTGATGAGCGGCAGGTTTATACTCGCAGCCGTGTTTCGTGAGCCTGGATTCCCGGTTTTTCTCGCCTTCGCCCTGGCGCTGCTCGCCGCGCCGGCGGGCAGCGCGCAGCCGGCGCCGGACGCGAGGGGACTGCCGTCGCTGGCGCCGCTGGTGAACGAGGTCACGCCGGCGGTGGTGAATGTCTCGGTCGTCACCCGCTCGCCGCTCGAGGACAACCCCCTCTTCCGCGACCCGTTCTTCCGGCGTTTCTTCAATCTGCCCGACAAGCCCCAGCGCCAGGAGCAGGCCGCCGGCTCGGGCGTGATCGTGGACGCCGCGCGCGGCTACGTCATCACCAACCACCACGTGATCCGCAACGCCGAGCAGGTCATCGTGACGCTCAAGGACCGCCGCCAGTTCCCGGCGAAGCTCGTCGGCGCCGACCCCGGAACCGATATCGCGGTGCTCCAGATCGACGCGAAGAACCTTACGGCGATCCGGTTCGGCGACTCCGACGCGCTGCAGGTCGGCGACTACGTGATCGCGATCGGCAACCCGTTCGGCATCGGGCAGACCGTCACCTCCGGCATCGTCAGTGCGCTCGGGCGCAGCGGCCTCACCCCCGAGGGCTACGAGGACTTCATCCAGACCGACGCCTCGATCAACCCCGGCAACTCGGGCGGCGCGCTCGTCAACCTGCGCGGCGAGCTGGTCGGCATCAACTCGGCGATCCTGGCGCCCGCGGGAGGCAACATCGGCATCGGGTTCGCCGTGCCGTCCGGCATGGCGCGCGCGGTCATGGCCCAGATCGCGCGCTTCGGGGAAGTGCGGCGCGGGCGCCTGGGGATCGACATGGCGGATCTCACGCCCGCCCTCGCGAAGAAGCTCGGCGTCGCCGCGCAGGAAGGCGCGGTGATCGGCGCCGTCCAGCCCGGGTCCCCCGCGGAGGCGGCGGGGTTGCGCGAGCGCGACGTGGTGATCGCATTGAACGGCCGTCCGATCCGCACCTCCGCCGAGCTGCGGGCGCGGTTGGGCCTCACGCCGGTCGGCGAGGAGATCGATCTGCGCATCCAGCGCGCGGCGGAAACGCGCAGTATCCGGACGCGCATCGCCGCGCCGCAGGAGGCGTCCACTGCCAATGGCCAGGCGGTAGCGCAGCTGCCCGGGCTGAGCGTGGTCGAGATCGAGCGCGGCAGCCCGCTGTTCCGGCGCCTCCGCGGCGGCGGGCTGCTGGTGTCGGCGGTAGTGCAAGGCAGCCGCGCGTTTCAGGCGGGGTTTCGTCCCGCCGACATCATCTTCGGCGTCAACCGCCGGCGCATCCAGACCCTCGCCGAGTTTCAGGCCGCGACGAAAGGCGCGCAGGGCGGCTACGCGGTGTCGCTGTTGCGCGGGGACTTCAACGTAACAATCATCATCCGATAAACCGGCTTCCTGGACCGCGTCGCGCGTTAATTGGGTTTCGCGCGGCGCTCGGCGAAGATACCGTAACCGCTGCCGCCGATCAGCAGCGCGGAGCACGAGACGAACACCGGCGCGAAACCGAACACCGTGCCGATGCCGCCGAAAGCCAGCGGCACCACCAGATGGGTGAAATGGTTGAACGTCACGCGCAGCCCCGCGCCCTCCGACGCGCGCCCGGGCGGCGCCAGGCTGTAGATCAGCGACATCGACATCGGCTGCCCGACGCCGCATCCCAGCCCCAGCACGAACGATGCGGCCGCGAGCAGGTACGGATCGTGAAACAGGGGAAACAGCAGCAGCGCCACGCCGGAAAACGCGATGGCATACAGCAGGATCCGGAATTCGCTCCAGACCCTGGCCAGGCGCGGCAGGACCACCCGGATCGCGAACACCGCCGCCGCGAACATGCTGATGATGACCCCGATCGCCGAGGCTGAAAGGCCGATCGAGTGCCCGTATATCGGGAAAAAGAACAGGTACAGGTCCCACGCAACGGAGATCAGCCCGCTGGCGACGATGGCATCGCGCATCCTCGAGTTGCGCAGCAGGTCGAACGAGTTGGTCTTCTCCTTCCGGCCCGTGCCGACCGCGGCCTTCGGCAGCAGGCGGCCCTTCCAGGCCAGCAGCACCGCGGCCGCGAGCGGGCAGGCCGCGAGCATCAGGTAGGCCGTCTTGTAGCCCAGGTGGTCGATCGAGAAGCCGGCGATCAGCGGACCGAGAAACGAGGCGATCGAGAAGCCGATGGCGAGCCGCGAGTAATTGCGGGCGCGGTCTTCCGGCCCGCCCAGGGCGCCGGTGATGCCCTGCGTCGGCACGAAGAAGAACTGGAACGCGGTGCCCACCGCCAGCGCCATCACGGTGAGCGCCGTCACGCCGGAGAAGAAGTACGGCACCAGCAGCGCGGCCACCACGCCGATCGTGCCCGCGAGCATCGGCACCCGCGCCCCCACGCGGTCCACGAGCTTGCCGACGTAGAGCGCGATCAGCATGGGGCACAGCGCCCACAGCGCCATGATCACCCCCACCGAGAACGGGTCCACCCCCAGGCTCAACGCGTGCAGCGGCAGCGCCACCTTGGCGCCGCCGAAACCCGCGTGGGTGAGCACGCAGGTCAGCACGATCAGGTAAATCGGCATCGGGAATGGCGCGGGCGCCTCGCGCCCGCGCCGCGGTCAGGAAACGAAGTCACGGATGGTACCCCAGCGCGGCCATTACCGGAGAATAGTCCGTATAATGAACAGGCTTGTCGTATGGGGATCGGAACCCATCAGCCCGAAACGACCATATAATGGATACTGAACAGCGGCTCCGCGTCGGTCCAGCACGCGGCCGGCTCGAACCCCGCGCCGCGGGCGAGCGACTGGAACTCGGCGACCGTGTATTTGCACGAATTCTCGGTGTGGATGGTCTCGCCGGCGGCAAAGCGGATGGCGCGTCCGCCCAGCGTCACCTGCTGGTCCCGGAGGCTCAGGAGGTGCATCTCGATGCGCCCGAGCGGCTCGTTGTAGAAAGCCTGGTGACGGAACGCGGCGAGATCGAAATCGGCGCCGAGTTCGCGGTTGATGCGCCGTAGCAGGTTGAGGTTGAACGCGGCGGTCACTCCATCCTTGTCGTTGTAGGCGGCGTTCAGGCGCGCCGCCGGCTTCTTGAGGTCCACGCCCACCAGCAGCCCGCCGCCCGGCCCGACCAGCTCGCGGACGTTGCCGAGAAAACCCGCCGCCTCCTCGGGGGCGAAATTGCCGACGGTCGAGCCCGGGAAATAGACCACCCGGCGGCGCGCGTCGAGCGCGTCGAGCGCGGGCAGCGCGAGCGGGCGCGCGTAATCGGCGCAGACCGCGACCACCGCGAGCCGCGGGAATTCGCGCGCGAATTCCAGGGCCGTCGCCCGGAGCTGCTCGCGCGCGATATCCACGGCCACGTAGGCAACCGGCTCGAGCGCTTCGATCAGGATGCGCGTCTTGCGGCCGCTGCCGCTGCCGTATTCGACGACCGCGCAGCGCGGCCCGAGGCGGCGCGCCATGTCGCCCGCCCGCTGGCGCATCAGCGCGGTCTCGGCGCGCGTCAGGTAGTATTCAGGCGTCTCGCAGATCGACTCGAACAGCGCACAGCCGCGCTCGTCGTAGAAATACTTGGGCGGGAGCGCCTTGCGCGGGCGCGTGAGGCCGGCGACGACTTCATCGAGAAAGCTGCCGGTGTCGGGATGCAGGTCGTGAAAGGCAAAGCGGGGGCCCTGCTGAGCCATGACCTCCTCGCGGTCCGTTTATGGTCTTTGCCGAGCGGGGCGGAATTCCCGCTCACCGCCTGCTGCCTGGTGCCCGGTGACTTGAATCAACCCGCCGGCTGGCGCGCGAACCTGCTTTCCATCCACCTCTTGATGCGATTGGCGTCGCCGATGCGCGTCAGCTTGCCCCACGAGTCGAGCAGCACGATGATCACCGGAGTGGCCGCGATCCGCGCCTGCAGCACGAGGCAGCGCCCGGCCTCGCTGATATAGCCGGTCTTCGACAGACCGATCTCCCACCCCGTGTTTCGCACGAGCCGGTTGGAATTCGCGTAGGTGAGCCGCCTGCCGTTGGCGAGCTCCACGGTATGCGCGGATTCAGTGGTGTACTGGCTGATCAACGGGTCGCGGTACGCGGCGCCGACCAGGCGCGCGAGATCCTGCGCCGTCGAGACGTTTTCGCTCGAAAGCCCGGTGCCGTCCACGAAGCGCGTGCGCCACATGCCGAGCTCGGTCGCCTTCTGGTTCATTGCGGCCACGAACGCGCGCGTGCCGCCGGGATAGGCCCGGGTGAGCGCCGCGGCGGCCCGATTCTCGGAAGCCATCAGGGCGAGCCTGAGCAGGTCCCCGCGGGGGAGAACGGTGCCGACCCCCAATCGCGACCGGGTGTGCTTGACATCGTCCAGGTCCGCCTCGCTGATGGCGATGCGCTCCTCCAGCGGCAGGCCGGCATCCAGCACCACCAGTGCAGTCATCAGCTTGGTAATCGACGCGATCGGAACAACGCTTTCGACGTTCTTGGCGTAAAGCACCCGCTGGCCGTTCTGGTCGACGACCAGCGCGGCGGCAGACTTGAGGTTGAGGGCGCCAGACTTGGAGACGATAACCGCCTCGCGGGACTGGGACTGGGCGTAACCCGCCGCTGGCAGCGCCAGGCCCACCACGACGACCAGGTGCAATGGTTTCAGGCTCTCCTCCTCTTCGCCGGTCGCGCCATTTTGGCATAAAAATACAGGGTTACGGAAAACTTTTCAACCAGTCGTTGAACTGTGACCGGCCGGCGTCAAGAAACCCGGAAAAGCGAGGGGGCAAAAAAAATCTCCGCGCGGGACAGTGTGGGTTGTCCCGGCGGAGGCAAAGAGGCCCTGCAACTACCCGCTCAGCACGGACAATTGCGACTGCCAGGCCTCCGAGGAGGAAGGACTGTACCGTTTGCCGACTGCCGCGCAGGAACTGGAACTGAGTATCCTGCACGCGTGCACAGAGAGTACTCCCGCTGACTTACGCGAAACTTACAGGGAGCCAGATTGCCTCACTATGGCGTGAACGGCGTCACGCCGTAAATGAGCAAAACGCCATCGAGTCCAGTCTTTGGACTTGAGACCGGTGCAGTACACTTCCAGCCATGCGCATCTTCATTGTTGAGGACGACCCGGTGCTGGCCGACGGGCTGGCCCGATCGTTGCGCGCGGCCGATTACGCCGTGGACGGCACGGCTGACGGCGGCGAGGCCGACCACGTGCTGGCGTCCCAGAATTTCGACCTGGTGATCCTCGACGTGGGGCTGCCCAAGCTGGATGGCTTCGAAGTGCTGCGGCGGCTGCGCCGGCGCGGGTCGCGCGTGCCGGTGCTGGTACTGACCGCCCACGACGCTCTCGGCGACCGCGTCAGGGGACTCGACCTCGGGGCCGACGACTACCTCACGAAGCCGTTTGACCTTCCGGAACTCGAGGCGCGCGTGCGGGCGCTCATCCGGCGCGGGCAATCGGGCGGGAGCTCGCTGATCACGCACGGCGCGCTCACGCTCGATATCGCCGGACGCAGGGCAACGCTCGCCGGCGAGCCGCTGGAGCTGTCGGCGCGCGAGCTCGGCGTGCTGGAGGTGTTGATGCTGCGCAGCGGCCGGGTGGTGAACAAGGAGCAGCTCGCCGAGGAGCTCTACGGCTGGGACGAGGAAGTCGGGCCCAATGCGATCGAAGTCTACGTGCACCGCCTGCGCCGGAAGCTGGAGCCGTCCGGCGTCTCGATCCGCACCATCCGCGGGCTCGGCTACCTGCTCGAGAGACCCTCCAATGGCGGCTAGCACGCGCACGCTGCGCCGCCAGCTGCTCGCCTGGCTGGCCGCGCCCCTGTTCGTGCTCTGGTCCATCAGCGCGCTGGTCGACTACGACATCGCAACCCGCTCCGTCGTCGAGGCCTACGACCGCTCGCTGCTCGAGACCGCTTTCGACATCGGCCGCCAGATCAAGGTGCTCGATGGGCGCGTTTACCTGGATTTGCCCGAAGTCGCGGTCCAGATGCTGCAGATCCGGGAATCCGGCCGGGTCTACTATCTCGTCAGCAGCGAGGACGGCAAGTTCATCACCGGCGACCCCGATTTCCCGCCGCAGCCGGAGGCCCTTTCGTTCGAGGGCGCCAACTACTACGACGGCGTGTACCAGGGCAGGCCGGTACGCGTGGTGGGCGTCAAGATGCCGGTCGAGAGCGGCGGCTACAAGGGGCACGTGACCGTGCAGGTCGCGGAAAATCTCGCCGGGCGCGCCAATAGCGCGCGCCAGGTTCTCCTGCGCATGACATTGCCGCAGGCGGTGCTGATCATGCTGGCCGCGCTTGCCGTGTGGTACGCGGTCGGACGCGGCCTGGCGCCGCTTTCCAGCCTGCAGCGGGAGCTTTCGACGCGCTCGCACCGCGATCTCTCGCCCCTGCCCGAGGAGCAGGCGCCGGAGGAGGTGCGGCCGCTGATCCGCGCCATGAACGACCTGCTGGGGCGGCTGTCACAGGCGCTCGCGGCCCAGCAGCGGTTCATCGCGGACGCCGCCCACCAGCTGCGCACGCCGGTCGCCGGGATCAAGACCCAGATGGAGCTCGTGCTGCGGCAGTCGCCGGCGGCCGAGGCGCAGGCGACGCTGAAGCAGCTGCAGAACGCGACCGAGCAGACGACGCGCCTGGTCAACCAGCTGCTGTCGCTGGCGCGAGCCGAGCCGGGCGCCGGACGCGGCCAGGGCGTGGAGCCGCTCGACCTCGTCCGGCTCGCCCGGGACACCACCACCGAATGGGTGCCGCGCGCGTTGTCGCGCAACATCGACCTCGGGTTCGACAGTCCGCTCGCGGCGGCGCGAGTCGAGGGCGACCCGTTCATGCTCAGGGAGATGCTCAATAACCTGCTCGACAACGCGGTACGTTACACGCAGCCGGGAGGACAGGTGACGGTTCGCGTCGCGCCGCGGGCGCGCGGCGTGGTGCTTACCGTCGAGGACAACGGTCCGGGCATCCCGGAAGCGGAGCGCGAGCAGGTGTTCGAGCGCTTCTACCGCGTCCTCGGCACCGGCGCGGACGGTTGCGGCCTGGGCCTCGCCATCGTGCGCGAGATCGCGCTCTCCCATGGCGCCAATGCGAGCCTCGCGAGCGGCGCGAGCGGCTCCGGCACCGTGGCGCGCGTCGAGTTTCCCCTTGCCGCCTGAACCCTCTCCCGCTCTTACGCCCTCACGCCCTCACGGATTGCGCTCTTCTCGCGCTCGGCCTCTTCCTGCTGCTGCAGCATCCACATCTGGGCGTAGGTTTCGCCGCGGTCGAGAAGCTCTCGATGCGTGCCGCGCTCGACGATGCGGCCGCGGTCGAGCACGAGGATCTGGTCGGCGTCCATCACGGTGGACAGGCGGTGGGCGATGACGAGCGTGGTGTGGCCGCGCGCGATGCGGTTCAACTCCGCCTGGATTGACTTCTCCGACCGCGAATCGAGGGCGGAAGTCGCTTCGTCGAAGATCAGGATGCGCGGGTTCTTGAGTATGGCGCGGGCGATGGCCACGCGCTGCTTCTCGCCCCCCGAGAGCTTGAGCCCCCGCTCCCCGACCGTGGATTGGTAGCCGTCCGGCAGGCTCTCGATGAAGTCGTGGATGTGCGCGGCCTGCGCCGCGGCGATCACTTCCCCGCGGGTGGCGTCCGGCCGGCCGTACTGGATGTTGTAATAAATCGTGTCGTTGAACAGCACCGTGTCCTGCGGCACGATGCCGATCGCGGCGCGCAGGCTCGATTGCGTCACGTCGCGGATGTCCGCGCCGTTGATGAGCACCGCGCCGCCGTTCACGTCGTAGAAGCGGTAGAGCAGCCGCGCGAAGGTGGACTTGCCGGCGCCGCTCGGCCCCACCAGCGCCACCTTGCTCCCGGCCGGCACGTCAAACGACACGTCGTGGAGGATCTGCCGCTTGCCGTCGTAGCTGAAGCGGACGCGGTCGAAGCGGACCAGCGCGCCGCCGTCCGGCAGCGGCGCCGCGCCGGGCCGATCCTCGACTTCGCGGTTCTCGTCGAGGAGGCGAAACATGCGGTCCATGTCGATCCGCGCCTGCTTGATCTCGCGGTAGACCATGCCGAGGAAATTGAGCGGGATGTAGAGCTGGATGAGCAGCCCGTTGATCAGCACCAGGTCACCGAGCGTGAGCGTCCCCGCGGCCACGCCCTCCGCGGCGAGGATCATGAGGGCGGTCACGGCGACCGCGATGATGCAGCTCTGCCCGATGTTGAGCATCCCGAGGGAGGCTTCGCTCTTGACGGCCGCGGCCTCGTAGCTCCGGAGGTTCTCGTCGTAGCGCCGCGCCTCGTACTCCTCGTTGTTGAAATATTTCACCGTCTCGTAGTTGAGCAGGCTGTCGATGGCGCGGGTGTTGGCGCGCGAATCGAGCTCGTTGGCCTGCCGGCGGATGCCGATGCGCCATTCCGAGATCGCGAACGTGTAGGCGATGTAGAACGCGACAGCGGTAAAGGTCACGGCCACGAAGCGCCAGTCGAACCGCGCGAACAGCACCGCCGCCACCAGCCCGAACTCCAGGATCACCGGCACGATCGAGAACAGCATGTACGAGAGCAGCGTGGAGACCCCGTTGGTGCCGCGCTCGATGTCGCGCGACACGCCGCCGGTCTGGCGCTCGAGGTGGAAGCGCAGGGACAGCGAGTGCAGGTGGCGAAACACCGTGAGCGCGAGGCGGCGGATCGCGCGCTGGGTCACGCGCACGAACACGACGTCGCGCAGCTCGGCGAACAGGGTGGTCGAGAGCCGCAGCAGGCCGTAGGCGAGGAGCAGCGCGAAGGGCACGGCCACCACGCCGCGCGCCGGGTCGAGGCCGTCCACGACCTCCTTCAAAATCAGCGGCACACCGACGTTGGCGAGCTTGGCGGCGACGAGGCAGGCCAGCGCCACGATTACGCGCCAGCGATACTCCAACAGGTACGGCAGTACCATGGGCACCACGCGCCACTCGCGCCGGCGCGGTGTCGCGGCGCCTTGCGTCAGTGGGGTGGGCAGCGCCGGGTGATGCAGGCTCATGATTTCAGGGATGAGTGGCGGGCGTTGATCGTAACATGAGGGCGGAAGGGCCCTTTTTCGAGGGCGGGGCACAAAAAAAGCGGGCGCGGTTGGTGCCGCGCCCGAATACTTGCCAAAGGAGGAGGAGGAAAGCTTGGGACCTTACGGCCGGGCTTTCGCCATGAAGGTATGCAAGACCAATGCCAACTGACTGTCACATAGAAATCAACGAGTTAGTGGAGACCGCCGTACGGTCCGACGCCCCATCACTGCGCCTGGCCACGGGCCCATGCACCATTTGGAGTCGCGCCGCGGGGCGCGGGTGGTTGTAACGAGGTGTAAAGCCGCTAACCAGGGGGCGGGAATTGCGATTATCTTTGGCGTGTGACATCAGGATGAAAGAGGCAGGCTCATGAGAACAGCGATTTCGATTGCAGTGCTGATGGCGCTGGCGGGCGCGAGCGCCGCGGCGACCGATTACGTCGACACCGCGCCGGTCATTTCCTCGACGCCGATCGTCGAGCGCGTGAGCGAGCCGCGCCAGGAATGCAGCACCGTTCCCGTTGCCGCGCCGGCGCCTGTCCCGGAACGCAACATGGCCGGCTCCATCGTGGGCGGAATTGCAGGCGCCATACTCGGCAGCCGGGTTGGCCGGGGCAGCGGCAGGACCGCGGCCACCGCGGCGGGCGCCGTTGTAGGCACCATTGCGGGGGACCGCGTGGCGAACCCGGACAGCGAGCGCCCGATGACCGGTGCCGTCGTGGGCGGCGTGGCCGGCGGATTGCTCGGCGCGCAGGTCGGCAAGGGCAGCGGGCAGAACGCGGCCGCCGCGGCAGGCGCGGTAGTCGGCGCCGTGGCCGGGGACCGGGTGCAGAACCCGCAACGCGCCGCTGCGGCGCCCGCGCAGCAGTGCCGCACGATCCAGATGACGCGCGAGGTTATTCGGGGTTACACCGTGGTCTACCAATACAACGGCCGCGACATCACCACCACGCTTCCCTACGATCCCGGCCAGACGGTGCGCGTCGGCATCGGCGTCATCGACGGCGCGCCGGCAGCCGCCGTTCCCAATGCCGGCATGATGGGATCGAACGTGCGTGACGTCGGCCCGGTAACGACGGCACCGGCGGGCAGCGCGTCTCCGACTCCGGTCAGCACGACCGGCGGGTACCAGTACCGCTACTGAAATTCCTCGGCGCGGCCGTAGGCGAACACACCGGTGAGGAAGCGCGCGAGCCCGTAGCTCGTCCAGGTCATCACGCGGGTGGTCCAGGGCTGGTTTTTCCAGCGCTCGCGCCGCACCTGCACCGCCCCTTCCGTCATGGCCGCGAGCAGGCTCGTCCGCAATTCTCCGGCAAAACCGTCGTCCTCGATCACCACGTTGGACTCGCGCGCGAGCAGCAGGCTGAACGGGTCGATGTTGGAGGAGCCCACCGTGGCCCAGTGACGGTCCACCACGGCCACCTTGGCGTGCAGGTAGCTCTTGTGGTACTCGTGGATCTCGATGCCGGCGTCGAGAAACGCGCCGTAGAGCGCGCGCGAGGCGTAGTGCTGCAGCACGTATTCCACCCTGCCCTGCAGCAACAGGACGACGCGCACGCCGCGGGCGGCCGCCTCCAGCAGGGCCCGCCGGAACGTGCGCCCCGGGAAAAAATAGGCGTTGGCGATCACGATTTCGCTCCGGGCCTGCCCGATCGCCGTGAGGTAGGCCTGCTCGATATCGCGGCGGTGCCGGATGTTGTCGCGCACCACGAACGCCGCGCGCTGCGCGCCGCAGAACTCGGTCGAGGGCGCGAAGCGGGCCGCTTCCGGCAGGCGCCCGAGGAACTGCGTGGCGCACACCAGGTTCCAGAGCCGCGTCACCACCGGATGGATCTTCGCCAGCAGCGGGCCCTCGATGCGCACCGCGTAGTCGAAGCGCGGCGGGATGGCGCCCGGATCCTCGGTGTCGTCCACCACGTTGATGCCGCCCACGAACGCGACGCGCGCGTCCGCCACCGCGATCTTGCGGTGCATGCGGCGCAGGCGCGCGCGCCGCAGCGTCCACGGCGAGATATTGGGGCGATAGACCAGCAAGCGCACGCCGGCCGCGCGCATCTCGTGGACCAGCGCGCGATCGAGCTCCTGGGACCCGAAGCCGTCCACCAGCACGTGGACCGCCACGCCGCGCCGCGCCGCCGCCATGAGCGCCGCCCCAATGGCGCGGCCGGTGGCGTCGCCCTCGAATATATAGGTTTCGAGGTGGATCTCGCGCCGGGCCGCGTGGATCGCCGCCTCCAGCGCGGGGAAATAGTCCGCCCCGGCCCTCAGCAGCGTGATGCGATTGCCGTTGACGAACTCCGTCACAATCGCACCAGCGTCGCGGTCAGGGCCGCGTGATCGGATATGCGCGACCAGGCGCGCCCGTGGTGCACGTGGGCGGTGGGCACCTGGAAGCCGCGCACGTAAATGCGGTCGAGCGACATCACCGGCAGCGCCGCCGGAAAGGTGCGCGCGGGCCGGCCCTTCACCAGCTCGAACACCTCGTAGAGATTGAGCGGGTGCGCCAGGTCCTGCGCCGCCCGGTAGCGCCAGTCGTTGAAGTCCCCGGCGACGATCAGCGGCGCTTTCGGCGGCACCAGCCGCTCGATGCGCTGCCGCAGCTTTTCCAGCTGGCGGCTGCGCTCATGGCTCCGCAGCCCCAGGTGCACGCACACGCAGTGCAGCGTGTCCTTCCACCGCGGAATCTCGATCTCGCAATGGAGCAGCCCGCGCTTCTCGAAGCGGTGAGTCGAAACGTCCTGGTTGTCCCAGGCGAGGATCGGGAAACGGGACAGGACCGCGTTGCCGTGATGGCCGGCGTCGTAGAGCGAGTTCCTGCCGTAGGCGAAATCGCGCCACACGGTGTCGGCGAGGAACTCGTACTGCGGCGCGGAAGGCCAGTTCTCGTAGCGCCGGGCGTGGCGTTCGTGCTGGCCGTGCACTTCCTGCAGGAACACGATATCGGCGTCGAGCCCGCGCAGCTTCTCGCGCAGGTCATGGATCGTGAGCCGCCGGTTGAGCAACGGCGTCACGGAAAACCCCTTGTGGATGTTGTAGGTCGCAACGCGCAGCGTTCTATTCACCATTCATCCCTTTCAGGGTGAAATAGCGCTCCAGCAGGTCCGGATCGTCGAAGTGCCGGCGCCCGATGAACGCGGTCGCCTGCCGCCCCCATTGCCGCATCGCGCCGGGCTCGGGCACGCCCATCGGCCAGAACAGCCAGCGCTCGCCGCGCTCGGTGCCCGGCACGATGCCGTCGGGCCGGAACACGCTGCGCCGCCCTCCCGCGGGCAGGGCCACGGAGCGCAACGCATCGTCCTCCACGAAAGCATACTCGAACGCGGCCCCGGGCGAGACGGCGCCGACGACGATGCGCTCGAGGTAGTGCGTGCCCGCCGCGACGCGCAACGTGATCCGCGCGTCCGCCCCGATGCGCGGCAGCGTCTGCGGCACGAGCGCGGTCTCGTCCGGCGTGTCGGGCTGCGGCTTCAGACCGGCCCGGGCCGTCGGAAAGAACTGGTGGTAGCAGCCGCAGGGGTGGATCGAGTCGAACAGCCACGGCTCGCCATCGGGCGCGAGCGTGACCCGCCACAGCACGCCGTCGAGGCGTCCGCCGAGGATGTTCCAGCCCGCGGACCGGGGGCGCTCCGGGAACCAGATCGAGTAGTTGAGCTGCAGCAGCGCGCGTCCCTCGTAGCGGGTGTGCGACAGGCGGCGATAGACCACCGGCCGGCTCGACACGATACCGGGCAGGCCGCCCTCGCTCCAGCCGAGCTCGCCGGGGAGGTCGGCCTCCGTCGCGGTGTCCACGATAAATATGGGCGCAAACGCGCGATACAGCGCTTCGAGATCATCGCCGCGCGGCTCGGGAATGCCGAGCGGGTTGGCCGAAGCGCGGGCGAGCAGCGGCCCGAACGGCGGGTGCGCAGCCCACGGCGGCGCGTACGCGGTCAGCCGGCCCGCGACGGGCAGCGCGTCGAGCGGCCGCGAGAACGTCACGCTCACCTCCCGGTGCCAGTCGCGTATCCCGGCCGCGAACGGGATGCGCGTGAGCCAATAGAGTCCGAGTACGCGGTTCCCGGTCACGTAGTCGTCGGGCACGCGCGCAGCGGCCCTCAATGCCGACCGCCGCGCGGGGTCGGAGTAGTCGGCGGCGGCGAGCCGTTCCGTGCAATCCGCGAGGGCCGGCGCCGTCCAGGCATGGCCGGGTGCGATCTCCCACAAGCTGTGCCCCAATCGTTCCGCCCGGTCGGCCGGCAGGTTGGCCACCTCGATCGCGTGCGCCTGCCGGCCGAGGGCGATCATGCGGCTCATCCAGTCCGCGAACCGGGCGTCGTCCATCTCCTCGCCGGCGTAGCTGGCGAGAAAACGGCTCGCGCGCAGGTAGGGAAACCCCGCGACGCGCGCCGCCATCCCGTCCTGCACACCGGCCTCGGCCACGGCCTGGTCCACCCGCCGGAAGACTTCCCGGCATTCCGCCTCCGGCCCCGAGGCAGCGGGCTGCGGCGGCGCCACCGCGCAACCGGCCAGCAGCATCGCGCCGACCAGCGCCGCGCTGAAGTGACGAGTGACGAATAATTTCACGGATCACCGATCACGGATCACGGATCACGCTTTTCCGGCTTCGCCGGCTCGCGGTGCCGGCGCTCGATTTCATTCACCATGGCGCGGAACGTTTCCTCGACGTTGCGCCTGAGGACCAGGGTGCCGATGAGCGGCGGAATGAAAAAATCCGGCACCAGGCGTCCCGTGTAGCGCAACTTGATGCGGCCCTCCCGCGCCTCCAGCGCGTAGGCGCCCCGCAGCTCGCGAAAGTTGCCGCCGATGGCGCGCGACTCGATCCGCTCATAGGGATACTCGGTGACGGCGAGCCGCAGGTTGATGGGATAACTGAAGAACAGCATCCGCGCCTCCCCTTTCTGCTCCACCACGGCGCTGTTGCGCTCACGGGATACGATACGGCTCATTTCCATGCTGGGCACGAACTCGGCGATGCGTCCGTAATCAGTGAGCACCTGCCAGGTGCGGGTGATGTTGCCCTCGAACTCGGCGACCGCCACGACCTCCAGGACTTCGCCGTCGCGGGTGGCGTGGACGGTGATCTCGGCGGCCGCCGCGGGCACGGCCAGCGCCAGCAACGGCAGCAGTATCGAGCGCGCCATGGGCATGACGCCCATAGCGTAGCACCGGTTCAATTCGTCGGGAGGCTTACGAGACCGCGAGCATGCGGTCGAGGGCGATGCGCGCAAGATCGGCGTCGTGCCGCGGCACCTTGATCCGGTTGACCACTTTGCCGGCGACGAGGTTTTCCAGCGCCCACGCGAAGTGCTGGGGGTCGATGCGCGCCATCGTCGAGCACATGCACACGGTGGGCGCCATGAACTGCACCAGCTTGCCCTGCGCCTTGTACTGCTCGGCAATGCGGTTCACGAGATTCAATTCGGTCCCCACCAGCCAGCGCATGCCCGGGGGGCTCGCCGCGATGGTGCGGATGATGAAATCGGTGGAGCCGACGTAGTCCGACAGCTTGCACACGTCGAACCGGCACTCGGGATGCGAGATCACCATGCCGGAGGGGTTCTTCTCGCGCCAGCGCAGGATGTGCTGCGGCTGGAACATCTGGTGCACCGAGCAGTGCCCCTTCCACAGCAGGACCTTCGCCATCTTGATCTGCTGCGGCGTCAATCCGCCCAGCTCCTCGTCCGGGTCCCACACCAGCATCTCGGCGAGCGGGATGTCCATGAGGTAGCCGGTCCAGCGTCCCAGGTGCTGGTCCGGGAAGAACAGCACCTTCTCGCGCCGCGCGAACGACCACTCGAGGATGCCCCGCGCGTTGGAGGACGTGCAGACGATGCCGCCGTGCTCGCCGCAGAACGCCTTCAGGTCCGCCGCCGAATTGATGTAGGTCACCGGCGTCACGTGCTGGTCGGGGTCGAGCACGGTGGCCAGCTCGCGCCAGGCGCGCTCGACCTTGGCCAGGTTGGCCATGTCCGCCATCGAGCAGCCGGCGCCGAGATCGGGCAGGATCGTCGCCTGCCGCGGCTTGGACAGGATGTCCGCCACCTCGGCCATGAAATGCACGCCGCAGAAAACGATGTATTGCGCGTCGGTCTGCGCGGCGAGCTTCGAGAGCTGCAGCGAGTCGCCCGTGAGGTCGGCGTACTTATAGACGTCGGCGCGCTGGTAGTGGTGGCCGAGGATCACCGCGTTCCCGCCGAGCGCGGCGCGCGCGGCGCGGATCCGCTCATCGCACGCCTCGTCGGCGAGCGGCTTGAAGCGTTCGAATGTGATGGCCGTTGCTTCCATTGCATTCCTGCCTCGTCACGAAAACCCGCACATCATTATATATGACCCGAATTCGCCGCAAGAGTGCGATCCATCACTGAAGAGTCCGTATTTTGGTCAGGGTTTTTGACCCCGCTGCGCCGCGCGCTCGGGCAATTCGCGTATCGCCTCGGCATTGCTCCAGGAAAACACCTTTTCCGCGGCGTCCCGCCACGGCAGCCACTCGTAGCGCAGGTGCTCGGCGGGCGCCAGCCTGACCCCGAGCGGGTCCGGCACCTGCAACCCGAACACGTGCTCCGTATTGTGCGTGACGCCGGGCGCGTAGCGGCTGCGCCAGCGCCGGTAGATCTCGTAGCGGTTCTGCCTGCGCCAGTCGGTCAGCTCGAAGCGCGCCGCGTCGAGCCCGGTTTCCTCCCGCAACTCGCGCGCCGCGGTTTCGCGCAACGCCTCGCCTTCATCCTGGCTGCCCGTCACCGACTGCCAGAAGCCCGGGCGGTCGGCGCGCTCCAGCAGCAGCACCTCGAGCGCCGGGGTGTGCACCACCACCATCACCGAGATCGGGATCTTGTAGGCCACGCCTCACTTTCCGGCAGGCACCTGCCGCGCGCGCTTGGCGCGCTCGAGCAATTCCTCGGCTTCCTGGCTGCGGTTCTGCGCAGTGTAGAGCTTGGCCAGGTTGGCCATCATCGTCGCCAGATCCGGATTTCTCGGCCCGGGCGCTTTTTCGTTGATCTCGATGGCGCTCAGGTACAGCGGCTCCGCGTCCTCGAAGCGGCCTTGCGCCCGGTACATTTCCGCCAGGTTGTTCTGCACCGTCGCCACCCGCGGATGGTCGGCGCCAAACGCCTTTTCGCGGATCTCGATCGAGCGCTGGTAGAGCGGCTCGGCCTCGAAATAGCGGCTTTGCGCCGCGTAGGCCAGCGCCAGGTTGTTCAGCGTGGTCGCGACGTCGGGATGATCGCGGCCCCGCGCGGTCTCGAGGATCGCGAGCGAGCGCCGGTACAGCGGTATCGCGAGAGCATAGCGGCCCACATCCCGGTACAGCTCGCCGAGCCGGTTCAGTGTCGCCGCCACGGCCGGATGATCGGGACCGAGCGCCTTCTCCTGCATCGCCAGCAGTCGCTTCACCAGGGGCTCGGCCAGCGCGTGCTGGCCCTGTTCCAGGTAGAGCGCGGAGAGGTCGCTCAACTGGGTCGCCACGTCCGGGTGCCGCGGTCCGCGAACCTTCTCGGTGATGGCGAGCGCCTGCTTGTAGAGCGGCTCGGCCTCGGCGTAGCGGTCCTGGCGGTGATACGCGACGGCGAGGAAATAGAGCGAGGCCGCGTAGCGGGGATCCAGGTTGCCGAAGTAGCGGGCCTCGCGCACCGCGGCCTCGAAGCGGATTCCCGCCCCGCGGTAGTCGCCGCTCTTGGACGCGATCAGGCCGCCTTGTATGTGCTCCTTCCACTCCACCTCGCCCGCCGACGCCGATGGAACCGACAACGGGACCAGCAACAAGGCAAGCGCCAGGACTACGGCCTTCATTCCGGATTCTCTCGGCGTGCTCGGCGGTTCAAGGCTTCCTGGCTTCCTGCTGCCGCAGGCGGATGTGCAGCTCCCGCAGCTGCCGCTCGTCCACCGGGCTCGGCGCGTGCGTGAGCAGGCACTGCGCGCGCTGCGTCTTGGGGAACGCGATGACATCGCGGATCGACTCCGCCCCCGCCATCAGCGCGACGATGCGGTCGAGCCCGAAAGCGATGCCGCCGTGCGGGGGCGCGCCGTACTGCAGCGCGTCGAGCAGGAAGCCGAACTTGGCCTGGGCCTCGTCGGCGCCGATGTTGAGCGCCCGGAAGACCTTCTGCTGGACTTCGGCCCGGTGGATCCGCACCGAGCCGCCGCCGATCTCCCATCCGTTCAGCACCATGTCGTGCGCTTTCGCCCGCGCGGCGGCGGGATCCGACTCGAGCCGGTCCTCGTCGCCGTCGGCCGGCGATGTGAACGGGTGGTGCATCGCATTCCAGCGCTTCTCCTCCTCGTCCCATTCGAACATCGGGAAATCGAGCACCCACAGCGGGCGCCAGCCCGGCTGCGCGTAGCCCCGCTCGTGCCCGATCTTCGCGCGCAGCGCGCCGAGCGCGTCGTTGACGACCTTCGCCTGGTCGGCGCCGAAGAAGATGATGTCTCCGTTCTTCGCGCCCGTGCGCTCGATCGTCGCCTTCAGCGCCGCTTCGGAAAGATTCTTGACGATGGGCGATTGCAGCCCGGCCTCGCTCAGCTTGGCTGCATCGTTGACCTTGATCCAGGCGAGGCCCCTGGCGCCGTAGTTCTTCACGAACTCGGTGTAGCCGTCGATCTCGCCGCGCGTCAGTTCGCCGCCCCTGGGCACGAGCAGTCCCGCGACGCGCCCGCCTTGCGTATTGGCCGGACCGGAGAAAACCTTGAAGGCGACGCTCTTCATTACATCGGTCAGCTCGGTCAGCTCCAGCGGCACGCGCAGGTCCGGCTTGTCGGTGCCGTAGCGCCCGATGGCCTCGTCGTAGGAGAGCCGCGGGAACGGATCGGCCAGCTCGACGCCGATCACCTCCCTGAACAGGTGGCGGATCAGGTCCTCCACGAGGGCCGTGATTTCCACCTGCGTGAGGAAGGACGTCTCGATGTCGATCTGCGTGAATTCGGGCTGGCGGTCGGCGCGCAGGTCCTCGTCGCGGAAGCACTTCACGATCTGGTAGTAGCGGTCGTAGCCCGCGATCATCAGGAGCTGCTTGAAGAGCTGCGGCGACTGCGGCAGCGCGAAAAACTCGCCGGGGTGCACGCGCGAGGGCACCAGGTAGTCGCGCGCGCCCTCGGGCGTCGAGCGCGTCAGCATCGGCGTCTCGATGTCGATGAAGCCGTGCCGGTCGAGGAAGCCGCGCACCGCCATCGCCGTCCGGTGCCGCAGCCTGAGGTTGTTCTGCATGACGGGACGGCGCAGGTCCAGCACGCGGTTCTCGAGCCGCACCGTCTCCGACAGGTACTCCTCGTCGATCTGGAAGGCCGGCGGAAGCGACGCGTTGAGGATGGCGATAGCGCGCGCCAGCACTTCCACTTCTCCGCTCGCGAGCCCGGGATTGACCGTGCCCGCGGGGCGTTCCCGGACCTTGCCCTCCACCTGGATCACGTACTCGCCGCGCAGCCGGTCCGCGGTGCTGAAGGTCTCCGGCGTGTCGGGGTCGCACACCACCTGCACCAGGCCCTCGCGGTCCCGCAGGTCGATGAAAATCACGCCGCCGTGGTCGCGGCGGCGGTGCACCCAGCCGCACAACGTCACGGCCTGGCCGAGGTGCTTGCGGCTGACCCGGCCGCAGTATTCGCTGCGCATTTATTGATTCACGGCCCGCGGCTGCGTCGCCGCAGGCCGGGCTGACCCGCTCCTGCGGCCGTTGCCGTTGGGCGCGACCACGCCCATAGAGATGATGTACTTGAGCGCCTCGTCCACCGTCATGTCGAGCTCGATCACGGCTTCCCGCGGCACCATCACGAAGTAGCCGCCGGTCGGGTTGGGCGTGGTCGGGACGTAGACGCTGACGTAGTCGCCCTTCAGGTGGTTCCGGACATCGCCGCCGGGCACGCCGGTGAGGAAGGCAATGGTCCACATCCCTGGGCCCGGCCACTGCACGAGCAGGGCCTTGCGGAACGCCTGCCCGCTCGGCGAGAACAGGGTGTCGGAGATCTGCTTGACGCTCGAGTAAATCGAGTTCACCACCGGGATCCGGTGCAGGATCTCGTGCCACAAGTGCACCAGGCGCGCGCCCAGCAGGTTGGTGGCGAACGCGCCGGTGAGGAACACGATCAGCAGCGTCATCACGACGCCCATGCCCGGCACGTGGAAGCCGATCCAGTTCTCGGTGCGGAACTCCGGCGGCAGCAGCAGCAGCGTCTGGTCCATGGTGCTGACCAGCAGGTCGAGCACCCAGAGCGTGATCGCCAGCGGCACCCAGATCAGGAGGCCGGTGATGAGGTAGCGCTTGATGAAACTTTTCTTGGGCATGGCGTGCGGCGCCGCGGCCCGCTGCCCTGCTTCAGGCCGAGGGGGTGCCGGCGCTGGTGGAGGATTCGGAGGTGGACGATTCCTTGCTGGAGCTTGCGGCAGGCTTGATGCTCTCGGCGGGCTTGTCCGGCTTCGCCCCGGACTTGTCCGCCTTCGCAGCGGGCTTTGCACCGCTGTTCTTGAAATCGGTCGCGTACCACCCCGTGCCCTTCAGCTGGAAGCCGGCGGCGCTCACCAGCTTGTGAAAGGTGCGCTTGCCGCATTCCGGGCACTTGGTGAGCGGCTTGTCGCTCATGCGCTGGAGGACTTCCTTCTCGTGGCCGCACGAGTTGCAGCGGTATTCGTAGATCGGCATGATCTCTCCCCAATCTCGGAAAAACATTATACCTTAAAGGGTTAGGTCACCGAGGGATATGAGGGCAGCGTCGCCAAAGTTCAAGATGCGACAATGCCTGATTGCCCACCGCCGGGAGGAGAGCAATGAGCGAAGCAACCGACAAGATCGAGATCCAGCGCGGATTGAAGGGCGTCTACTTCGACCGCTCGCGCGTGTGCTACATCGACGGGCGCGCCGGCGAGCTGCGCTATCGCGGCTATTCGATCCACGACCTCGCCCAGCGCTCGACTTTCGAGGAGACCTGCTACCTGCTCCTGAAGGGCGAGCTGCCCTCGCGCGCGCAGCTCGACGCGTTCACCGCCGAGTTGAAGGCCGCGCGCCGGCTGCCGGAACCGGTCTACGACGTCATCCGGACCATCCAGGCGGCGCACCCGATGGACGTGTTGCGCACCGGCGTATCGGCGCTCGCCGCGTTCGATCCGGAAACAGCGGACAAATCTCCCGCGGCGACGCTGCGCAAGGGCATCCGGCTCACCGCGCAGGTGCCGATGATCGTCGCCGCGCACGAGCACATCCGCAACGGCCGCGAGCCCGTCGCGCCCGACCCGCGCCTCGCGCACGCCGCGAACTTCCTCTACATGCTCAAGGGTAGAGCGCCGAGCGCGGACGCGGCGCGGCTGATGGAGATCGACATGGTGCTGCACGCCGAGCACGGCTCGAACGCGTCGTCGTTCGCCGCGCGTGTGGTCGCCGGCACCGACGCCGACCTGCACGGGGCGATCACGGCGGCGGTCGCGGCGCTCTCCGGCCCGGCGCACGGCGGCGCGGCGGAGAACGTCATGCGCATGGCGCAGGAAATCGGCGATGCGTCCCGCGCCGCCGATTACGTCAAGACGAAGCGCGCGAACGGCGAGCCCGTGATGGGGTTCGGCCACCGCGTCTATCGCGCCGAGGACCCGCGCGCGCGCCACATGCGCGCCGGGGTGGAGAAGCTCTCGCGCGAAATGGGCCAGCCGCAGTGGTACCAGATCCTGGAAGCGGTGGTGGCGGCCATGAAGCCCTACGCGCGCCACGGCGTGAACGTGAACGTGGACTTCTACGCCGGCGTCGTCTATTTCCTCAACGGCATCGCGGAGGACCTGTTCGTGCCGATCTTCGCCGTCGGGCGCGTGCCGGGCTGGACGGTGCAGGTGCTCGAGCAGATCGAGAACAACATCCTGCTGCGCCCGCTCACCCTCTACAACGGCCCCGAGCCGCGCGACTATGTCCCGATCGACGGCCGCTGAAGACCCGGGACCGCGTTAGACATGATCTCCAGGACTCGTCCTTCCACAGCGATGCTGCGGGACCAATTCGCCTTGGCCATGCGGTATATGCAGTCGGGAAATCCACTCGGCGCACAAGGTTTGCTGGAGGACATTGTCGCAACCGAGCCCGCGCACTTCGAGGCGCTTCACGTGCTGGGCGTGTCATACGCGATGAGCGGAAACCTCGACAAGGCTGAAGCGCTTATCAGCAAGGCGATCGCGATCAAGCCGGATCATGCCGAGGCGCTGGGTAACCTGGGAAAAGTGCTGCACAACCGCCAGAAGCTCGATGAAGCAATCGACTGCCTCGATAAAGCCATAAGGCTTCAACCGCAATTGACGGATGCCCATTTGAACAGGGGGCTGGTGCTGGAGGATCTCAACCGGCTGGAGGAAGCATTATCGAGCTACGACAAAGTCATTGCTTTGAAACCGGATTGCGCCGAAGCCTATATGAATCGCGGCATCGTGGAAACAAGGCTGAACCGGCTTGCCGACGCTTTGGCCAGCCACGACCGGGCGATTGCCCTGAAACCCGACTTCGGCGACGCGCACGGCAACCGGGGGGACGTCCTGCAGAAGCTGAATCGTCTCGCTGATGCGCTGACCAGCTACGAAACCGCAATCTCACTGCGGCCCGGCTTTGCGCTCGAATACAACAGCCGGGGCGGTGTCCTGGAAAAACTCCACCGGCACGAAGAGGCCGTGGCCAGCTACGGCCGTGCCATAGCGCTTCAACCTGATCTTGCCGAAGCGTATTGCAACCGGGCGCATGCGCTCTATGAACTGAACAGGACGGAAGAGGCGCTCGACGACTATGCCGCGGCTTTAAGGCTTGACCCTGACTTCGCGCTGGCAAAAAACAATATTGCCTCGCATTACCTGGGACAATTGAGCGATTTCCCGCAAATCGATCGCTTGTGCATGGAAGCGGCGGAGCTGAAGTTGAAGCAGGAGTATGCAAGTCCCCAGGCCAGAAGCAGTATCCAGGGTTTCCGCGCGCGCCATGATCTCGAACAAGCGACGTATTTGATCGCTCTCGGCTACGCGTTCGAGTGGCTGCACCAGGCGCATCGCAGGCTGGCAGGAATTTGCGCCCGCCATTTGGCCGCCCCCGAGGACTCTGCAAGCCTCGAGGCTATCCCGCTGTCGGCGGAAGAGGCCGGGGACATCAATATTTTCAGAAGGTCATTGCTGCGCTACACGATCGCCGACCCCGTGGAGCACTGCCTCAACCCGGACAATGACTGGAAGGCCATCGAGGACCGGTATTTCAGCTGCGCTCCCGAGATGATCGCTATCGATGATCTGCTGTCGCAGCAGGCTCTGCGGGAGCTGAGAAATTTCTGCCTGGTCTCCACGGTCTGGAAAAGCGAGTACCGCCGCAATCAATATCTGGGCGCTTTTGCCACTTCGGGATTCGTCAGTTCCCTGCATCTGCGGATCGCGCTCGAACTCAAGCGAAAAATGCCGAGAATATTCGGCGAGCACAATCTGGAGCAATTGTGGGCCTTCAAGTACGACTCGAGATCCAGACACGGCATCAACATCCATGCCGACTTCGCGAAAGTGAACCTGAACTTCTGGGTAACGCCCGATGCGGCAAACCTGGATCCGGAATCAGGCGGCTTGATCGTTCATGACGTTCCGTGCCCGCCTTCATGGGGTCTTGAGGAATATAACGGCAACGAAATGGCGGTTCGCGACTTCCTGGAGAACAACCGGTCCGGCAGCATGAGGGTTCCCTACCGCTGCAATCGCGCGGTGCTTTTCAATTCAGCATTGTTCCACGAAACAGACCACTTTCGTTTCAAGGACGGGTACGAGAACAGGCGAATCAACATCACCTACCTCTTCGGCAAGGGATTGAAAACGTATTGAAGCAGCGCGATGACGGTCGCGGCCAGCGCGACGCCGCACACGGCGAGCCAGCCGTAGTGCGCAAATGCCCAGCTCGTCAGAAACGCGCCCACGGCATTTCCGGTCCACACGTGCACGCCGAACAGGGTGTTGGCGCGCCCGCGTGAATCCGGAACCACCGTGTTGATCAACGTCTGATTGGCGACCATCGCGGCGCGCAGGCCGCAGTCGAGCAGCATCGCTCCGATGACCACCGCAGCGATGGACCAGGCGCCGAAGCCCATGGCGATCCACGCGGCCAGCATCGAGCCGATGCCCGCGAGCACCACGGGCTTCACTCCAACGCGGTCCGTCCAGCGCCCCGCCGGGCGGGCAACGAGTATCCCCGCCGCGCCGGGAATGCCCATCAGGCCCGCGGTTGTCGGGCCCACGCGATGGAGCGCCGCGAGCATCGGCGCGGCCACCGCCCAGAAGCCCCCGTAGCAGATACCGAACATGAAGTGGAACGCCGTGGCGCGCCGGATGTCACGGTGCGTTCGCATGAGCCGAAACATCGACCACAGCAAATCGCGATACGAGTCCTGCGACGTGGGTTGCGTCCGGGGGAGCCGCGCCCAGAGCACGGAGGTGATCGCGAGCAGCATGCCCGCCGACAGCGCATAGCTGTAGCGCCAGCCGAGGTGCGCGGCGATCAGGCCGCCCGCGATGCGGGCGAAGAGTATCCCGCTGAACATCCCCATCAGTTGCGTACCGAGCGCGCGCCCGCGATGAGCGGGATCCGCGATGTCCGCGGTGATGGCGATAAAGTGCTGAGTCAGCGGCGAACAAATGCCCGTGACCAGGCTGGCCGCCGCCAGCACCGCGATCGACGGCGCCGCCGCCATCGTGGCCTGCGCCAGCATCAGCGCGACGATCATCCACAGCACCAGCGCCCGCTTGTCGATGCGATCCCCCAGCGGCACGAGGAAGAGCATCCCCACCACCATGCCGCCGAAGGAAAGTGTCGGGATCCAGCCGGTCGTCGCGGCGTCCGCCTGAAAGTCCGCGGCAATCGCCGCCAGCATCGGGGTCTGATAGTGAATGCCGCCCGACACGATGAAGGCGGACACGACCATCAGCGTGACGAGACTGCGATGCTCGGGCAATGGCTAGTCCCGGGCGCGCGCTAGCACGATTGTGACAGCAACAAGTTCGCGTATGGCAACGTCGCTAAGCTGCACTCGCATCCAACGCACTAGGGCGACATCCAGAAGAGTCACGGCAGTCTTTCTTCAAGGCGCAGAAGCATTTCGGATGCAATTGTGATGCACTTAGCGTGCTCCTGACTGACGACAGGCAAGTTCGGGGCTTTTCGCAGTTGATCCAACACTTCAAGGCGACCCTGTAGACCCACATCAAATTTCCCAGCTACCGCGAGGACACTTTTTCTCCACCGCTCATACCTCTCTCTCCAGGCTGGGAAATGATCAGCCGAAGGAACTGGCTCGTTTCTTATAGCCACCCCAACACTCCGAAGTTTCCAGAGAGCCGAGATTGCCTCATCCCTAGTTAAGGAGGCCTCTTCAAATGCCTCGTCGAACGCGGTATCAAAATCCATCCGACGTGGCCAAACCCTGCGCACATCGGCCGCCTCTATCTTGAGGTCGGAATAGCGATGTTTGCCATCTCGCGCCCCATGGAAACCTGCCTCAAAGGTTGCTGGTGTAGTTCTACCAGCGGCATCCGGCTTATAGACTGTCGAAAGATCCAATCCGTACGACATCCAATGGGTTTTGGGTATTAGCTCATGACGTCCAGTTTCTGGTGATGCGCCAAAAACCTTGACCTTGCCCTCTGCCGCCCTGGATTGGAACTCACTCGGTGCATCTATGAGTGCATTTCGTCTAGTTCCGTCTTCCGATACCTGTGCATTTCTAGTTGCTCCCCACTGAGATTCGTCGGCAATATAGTGAACAGCTTGATAAGCTGACATGTAGTCGCTCGGGGCTTCAACCCCATCAGACCGTAAGGTTGTTCGAGCCTCGCGAGATGACGCGTCCGCTCTTTTATTTGCTCGCACCCATCCGATCAGGTCGGAGCGCTCTTCAAATTTTTTCAGAGAATCCATTGTGTATATCTTGACATCCTTGGGATCCTCAATTGTTCTGGAGATCTTACTTAGAACCTTTTCTCTGAACTTTGACAACCGCTCTATCGCAGTCTTTTCAATACTCGATTCGTCTACGGTTGCCCTTTCATCAATGACCTTTTTATCAACCACCAGCGCAAAGAGAGGCTTCCCTCTTGCGGTGGCATGGTCATACTCGACTTCGATGTAGCTGAGTCCACTCTTGGGCTCAATAGAGCCATATCGACCGCCAAGTATGAGCATGTATATATCCGAGGCATCAATCCACTTTCTAATAATATCCAGTTGTGTTTCATCGCCTGCGCTAAACAGCTCCATCCCAGCTGGAATGTGCCCGGCCAAAAGAATAGCCTCGACGGCCGCCTGCCTCTCAGCCTTAAGATCAGTAAATGTTGAGGAGACAAAGACCTGAAATTTTCTGTTCATGACCAAGATCGCTTAAATGCTTGCACCACAACGCCTCGTTGTCATACTACTCAAAGCTAGCGTCCGTCTTTCTGTCTTGGCTTCGGGCATCATCAATCCGCTCTTGCATCCCGCGCTCACAGGTGCTAGCCCACTCACGAACCGCTGAGTCTTCATGCCCCAAAAGAGCCCGAATCGGCTGCAGGTACGGGATGAGAACGTCGGCAAGTGATCCAGACCAGGAACCTGGCACGATGTGAGCACCAAATGCAGACAGTACCGCTTTGCGATCGGTGGCGTGTTCCAACAAATGGAGTGCGATTGTGGACCACTCAAAGCTTCCGTCAATTCGCTTGTCGAACAACCGAATCTCTCTAGCAATCCATGGAAAACGATTTGCCACATCCTTTCCTGCCCAAGAAAGTAAGATTTCCTTGGGAACGCGGTTTACTGGTCCATCCTGCTCGTCAATCATGGACATGCGGAAAAGGACGGAGCGATGACGGTTGTCAGATTTTTCGAAGAATACGTCCAATGCAACTTCCGGTTGTAGCTCGAATAGTACTCTTGCGAGCTGATCATAGCTCCATGCCTTGCTGTCACCTTTCAGGGCATGTAGGAAATTTTCGCAAACCTGCTTGGCTTCCAATGCCGCCGTTGAACCGGCCATACATGCACGCGCTATTTCTGCAACGTGATAATCAATGTTGTCGTTCTCATCATCAAAAGTGCAGCGAATCAGCAATTCACGTCCAAGTGCCAACGATTCTTGATCAATGAGAATCTTGTCGGCTTTAAAC
>MERD01000062.1:27526-27730 GCA_001771935.1 Betaproteobacteria bacterium RIFCSPLOWO2_02_FULL_67_26 | reverse complement strand
GGCGCATACGTAGAAGATCAATGGCGATTGGGAAACCCCCGGGCAGGCCAACAATCCCTAGGAGCAACTTCCTAAAAGCCGAAGGAGTGATTCTGTCTGAGGCTCGCCCAAATCCTAAATTGCGATAAGTCCACGACTTGGCTCTGCCTAGCGCAATGGAGCGTAGAAGCCGGGCTGCGCCAGTGTCATCCACCGCGACAGCTG
>MERD01000062.1:22694-27509 GCA_001771935.1 Betaproteobacteria bacterium RIFCSPLOWO2_02_FULL_67_26 | reverse complement strand
GCTGACCGGCCACCTGAGGGTCTCGCTCCATAACGCCGTTGATGTACCCCTGTAAGAGAGCGATATGGCGCCTGCTGGGGTCCATTTCTGCAAATACATTGCAGATTTCTTGCCACTTCGCTTTAGCGTCCGCTACGGCCTTGGCGAGCCCATGACCGAATGCCGCTTGTCTACCCTGCTCTCGACCTATCAGTTTCGGAAGCGACCTGGATAGCAACTCCGGGTTACCGGCGAATTGCGCCCCCAAAGACTCGGCGATTTGATGCGCCAGTCGCCAACCGGCCATAATTCCCTCAGCGTTTTCGTCCGTCGCTTCTGCATCCGCAATATCAAAGTGTCCATGAGCCTGTGAAAGAACATATGCCTCAAGTTTCTGTTCGATATCTTTTGGGCGAAGCTTTTGTTCAAGTTCACGGAGTTGCTCCATGGATGCAAGGGGCATTTCCTTCCTTGCATACTTGATGGTCATTCGCACAGCAATCCACCCCTCAGGCCAGCCCTCTCCTTCCGCCATACTGTTACCAAGAGCCACGAGATCCGCATGGATGTTGGCATGCATCCACAATCCGCGAAAATGGCGGCCGAGTAATTCTCGCGTCCTCTGACTTTCTTTCTTGCCCACATCTTCAACTAGCCCTAGGACAGCTCGATACCAATTGGAGATTTCCTCGTCTGTTTGTGGATGCCAGCCGAAATCTCTGGGACGCGCCCCAAAACTAAAGTCGTGCCCAGACGAGAATTGGCCATTCTTTAGCAATCCGTTTAACCCAACGTAAGCGAGCTCCCGCATACTGGGATCCACATCTCGAAACAAGTCTCGAAGAAAGGAGATTCGCTGCTCGATCAGAGCTTTAGTCCCAGATAGGACAATATGAAAGAGTTCCTCAAAGTTAGATTTCGCATTCTCGCGATTGCCATGCGCAGAACTTGCAGCGACCATTCGAGCGACGAAACGCGCTGCTCGTTCGAATATTGCGGACTCATAAGCCAATGCTCTTGCAAGCCAGATCCAGCGTTGGCGATTGGAAAAGTCGGAAGCCAGAAAATCCGAGGCGCCATCGCTACTTGCCGCTTTCTCCATTGCCTCCATTGCCAAAGTAGGACAGAGCGGGGCAACACTATGAAAAAGGGCGATTCCGACTTCACTGAGTCTCGCAGCATTTGCAAGCCACCTGTCGTCCTTGAACCAGCTTTCAGCAATCTGTATTGCCTCAGTTGAGTCGTGCAGAAATCCAAGCCTCCGAGCAAATGACTTGAGTAACCGACTATTAGCGGAAAGCGCTTCAACCAGAGTGCCCGATGGGATTCGAGTTAATGCTTGTTTGGCAAGCCGATTAGCAATTGCATGAGGCAGCACCGCTCTCCACTTACCGCGCTCCTGAACTAGATCGCGCGCGCGCAATTGCCCGACACCTCGATACATGTCCCCGACAGATACGCCCGCAAGGCTCGCCAAGACGGAAAGCTCGGCGTTAGCGCCCTCCTTCGGATCACCACTAAAAGAGTAGACAAGAGAACAAACCTCTCCGATGCGGAGCAGCACAGGATCTGCCTGCTGATTTTGAACGAAAAGTCGCTTGAAGAGCTCTGCGTCGTTAAGCACTCCGACGCTTTCATTGCCAAGAAAAGTCTTGGAAAGTGCCAATGCAACGCGCGCATTGCCACTAGAGAATTCTGCAATTCGCGTCCGATTAGGACGAGAGACACTGGGCGCAAGCCGTTCTAGAATTTTTTCTACTACATTGTCTGACGCTGGCTCCAGATGAAAAACATCTGTATCCTCTGGCTCATCATCCGCTACATCGTACTCAACGGTTAGAAGACTAGCTGAGCTGCCGGACGCTTTCACCGCCTGAGCCAATGCTCGATGCGTAGCTGGGTTGCAGTTGTCCACAATGACTACTGCCCGCATTCCCGCCGTCAATATTCGATTCAGCATGTCCCGTGCACTAGGGATAGGCTCGGCACCTTGGTCGGCATAAAGAACGGTGGACGAATCAAGCGGCGCCTCTCCAATCCGGATATCGAATAGCGCTTGGACCAGTCGGGTCTTTCCCACACCAGACAAACCCACCAATCGGACGACTCCGCCCGAAACGGAGAGCGCTGCACGCATCAAATTGATTCCCTCTACAACATCTATCGGTTTTTCCTTGTTTCCCGCATATACACGCGTAGTCTGATCAAGCACGAACTCCGAGCCTGACGGATCACCAAACGCCCAGTTGCCATATGGGCGCCAACCCGAAAGTGGCTCCCCAATTCGCTCGCGGATCCACAACGCGATCCCTGGATACGTTCGCACCCAGCTGACAAGTCGCTCTCTGTCGTAGAAGTCGAGTTTGATACTCGATCCGCCGGAGAGCCCGGGAACCGCATTTCTCATTGCATCCAACCTGCCCCTGAGAGATGTATCAGTGAGCGATTCATGGGAAGAAACAATTACGTAAGCTCCGTCAATAGCTGCCAAATCCTGAATTGACGGTCTAAGCGTGCCCCTGGGTCGCATTTCCGCAATAATTTGCGCGGCAGACATCGAAGTCGCTTTTACTTGGAAACCTGTGTTGGGCTTTTGCACATAGTCAAGGCAAGTACTTGAGATCCTGCCAAGACTGACTCGGACATCAATTCCACCGTCCGGTGCGTCCTGATGCCCTCCAGCTGTTACTGCCGATATTGGCAAGTTGCAACGACGCAATTCGGCTTCGCACAATCGCGTAATTAACTCCCGAAGGTCCGAATCGGACAGTTTGGCAATGTGATCTCCCGTGACCTCAAGCAGGTTTGGAGTCATGTGGGCTCCATACAGAACTTTAACTAACCGCCACCCATCTACGTCACGTCATGCCCGAGCAAGCATGATTCATATTTCGGAGACGGGCCACGGTTTCCGTTTGTGCGAGGAGGCCGCAGGCACTCAACGCTGCGGCAGGCGCTTCAACGCTTCGGCAGGGGTAACGATGGCAAGGCCTCGAAATTGCCTCAACTCGAGGACGTCGCGGTCCCCGCTGACGATCAGTTCGGCCTGGGCGGCCAGCGCACAGGCAAGCAAGGGCTTGTCGTCGGGATCACGAAGTTCCGTCGCCGCGAGTTCGGATGGAACGATGATCGTGGCGAGTTGCGTATAACGCGCGAGCAGATACGCCGGCGTATGACGTGTTTGTCCGAGTTGCTCGGCGAACTTGGGGCGCGAGAGAACTTCTTCCAGTTCTGCGACCAGATCCCGACTGGTAAAGAGTTCGGCACGCTTCAGCTCCGCGGCATCGAGCAGTTGTCGCGGCACTCCACCCCAAAGAAAAGCCGACACGACGACATTGGTGTCGGCCACGATGCGCATCGCAGCCGCGGTTTATCCGCGCGCGCGTTTGCGGCGATCCGCGCGCACGGCGTCGATTTCGGCCTGGATCTCTTCCTCGCTCATCGGCGGCAGCTTAAGCGCCTGGATTTCATCGAGCGCGGCAAAAAGCTCCCCGACGGCCTGCTTGCGCAAGGCTTCGCGAAAAACTTTCTCCACTGCGGGCGCATCGAGCAATCCCGCTTTCTTCGCCTCCCGGGCGACGGAGTCGGGAAGCTTGATCTCGACGGTAGTCATGGCAATTCCAGGCAACTATTGCGTTTTCATGATAGCGCAGCGCGGACCGTAGCGGCAACCGCGAATCTCGATCCAGCGCGTTAGCGAATGCGCTCGGTGACGAAACGCGGGAAACGACGGGACCGCTCGTCCCGTCAGGCCCGGGCGAGGACGATCGCGGCGGTAGCGACGATGTCGTCCACGCTGGCGCCGCGGGAGAGGTCGCTGACCGGACGCGCGAAGCCCTGGAGCACCGGGCCGACGGCGCGGGCGCCGGCGAGGCACTGGGTGAGCTTGTAGGCGATGTTGCCCGCGTCGAGGTCGGGGAAGACGAGGACGTTCGCGCGGCCTGCCACGGGGCTCTCCCCTTTCACTTTCTTCGCCGCCACCTGCGGCACGAGCGCGGCATCGGCTTGCAGCTCGCCGTCTATCGCGAGCCCCGGCGCGCGTGCGCGGGCGAGCGCGAGCGCCTGCGCGACCTTGTCGACCCGGGCGTGGTGCGCGCTGCCCTTGGTGGAAAACGAGAGCAGCGCGACGCGCGGCTCCTCGCGCAGCAGCGCGCGGCAGGTTTCCGCCGAGGCGAGCGCGATGTCGGCGAGCGTCCCGGGATCGGGCTCCACGTTAACCGCGCAGTCCGAGTAGATGAAGTTCCGCGCCGCCCCGCCTTCCCGGCCGGGAACGACCATCAGGAAAAAACTCGATGGCGCGCGGATGCCGTCCGCCAGCCCCACGGTCATCAGCCCCGCCTCGATGACGCGCCCGGTGGTGTTCGCCACGCCGGCGATCATCGCATCGGCGTCCCCGGCCTTGACCATCATGCCGGCGTGAAACAGCGGCTTGCGGACCAGCCGTCCGGCGATTTTCGCGTTCGCGCCGGGCCGTCCGGCCGAATAGAGATCGGCGTATACGCCGAGGCGGCCGCTCTGCTCCGGATCGAGCACCTCAAGACCGTCGAGAGAGACCCCCGCGCGCGCAGCCGCCGCGCCGATCTCCGCGGCCGGGCCCAGCAGGATGGGAATTGCGATACCGTCGTCCGCCAGCCGCCGCGCGGCCGCTACGATGCGATCGTCGTGCCCTTCAGGAAATACCAGGCGCTTGCGGCGGGCGCGCGCCTGGGCAATGCACGCTTCAACAACGTCCTTCACCACCCATCACTCATCACCCATCACCCATCACCCATCACGCGGTCAGAACGGTATGTCGTCGTCCATCTGGTCGAACGCCGCCCCGCCGCCCTTCTTGCC
>MERD01000062.1:0-22684 GCA_001771935.1 Betaproteobacteria bacterium RIFCSPLOWO2_02_FULL_67_26 | reverse complement strand
ACTGCGGGCTCGCGCGTCATCGGCTCCGTGCCGCCGCCGCGCCCGCCCAGGAGCTGCATGCGGTCGGCCACGATCTCGGTCGAGTAGCGGTCCTGCCCGCTCTCCTTGTCCTGCCACTTGCGGGTGCGGATGCGGCCCTCGACGTAGACCGGCGAGCCTTTCTTGAGGTACTCGCCCGCGATCTCGGCGAGCTTGCCGAAGAACGCGATGCGGTGCCACTCGGTGTGCTCCTGCTGCTCGCCGCTCTTGTCCTTCCACTTCTCGCTGGTGGCGACGCTGATGTTCGTCACCGCGTCGCCGGAGGGCAGGTAGCGGGTCTCCGGGTCCCGGCCGAGGTTGCCGATCAATATCACCTTGTTCACCGATGCCATGTCAGATTCCTCCAATCAACTTGAGCACATTTTGTTCGTCAAACCCGTCGCTGTCCACCGTGAGCACCGCGCGGTGCTCACCGCTCGCGAGCCGCGCGTCGTGCACGCCCGGGGCCGCCTGGAGCCGCGCGAGCAGCCCCTCGGCCTGGCCGCGGTCGAGCACCGGCAGCGCGTAGACCCGCGTCGAGCGCGGCGCCGGGACCCGCGTGCCGGCAGCGGCCATCAGCCAGATAACGAGCAGGACCGCATTGAAGATGACAGTACCCGCCGTTCCCCACCGGCCGTAGAGGAACCCACCCGCCGCGGCCCCGAAAAAGGCGCCGAAAAACTGGATGCTGGTGAAGATTCCGATCGCCGTGCCCCGGCCGCCGCTGGGAGCGACCCGGGTCACCAGCGTCGGCAGATGCGCTTCCAGCACGTTGAACGCGGTGAAAAATGCCAGCAGGGACACCGCGATCGACCAGGCCCCGCCCGCGAGCCAGGGCAGCGCGAGCTGGGCGGCCAGCAGCAGCGCAATGGCCCCGACGAACGCCGCCTTCAACCGCTGCGGCCGCGCCACGCCCAGTATCGCCGGCAGCATCAGCACGAACGAGCCGAGCATGACCGGGAGATAGACCAGCCAGTGGCTGTCCACCGGCAGCCCCGCGGCCCGCAGGTCGAGCGGCACGGCGATGAACAGCGCCATCAGCACCGCGTGCAGCGCGAACACGCCGTAGTTGAGCCGCGCGAGCTGCGGATCGCGCAGCGCCGCGGCAAACTGCCCCATGGCGCGCGCACCCGCCGGGTGCGGCGCCTCCGGGACGTCCGGCACGATCGCATAAACCACCCATAGCGCCGCCAGCACCAGCACGCCGGTCATGACGAAGATGCCCGGCACGCCGATCACCCGGTTCAGCCACGGCGAGAGCACGAGCGAAAGCGCGAAGGTGGCGCCGATGGTGGAGCCGATCAGCGCCATCGCCTTGGTGCGGTGCTCCTCGCGCGTGAGGTCCGCCGTCATCGCCATGACCGGCGCGGCGATCGCCCCTGCGCCCTGCAGCAGGCGCCCCAGGATCACGACGTAGATGTGGACGCCGAGCGCCGCGACGAAGCTGCCGGCGGCGAAGATCGCGAGCCCGACATAAATAACGGGCTTGCGGCCATAGCGGTCCGACCACCAGCCGAACGGAATTTGCAGGATCGCCTGGGTCAGGCCGTAGATGCCGATCGCGATGCCGACCAGCGTCAGGTTGTCTCCTCCCGGCAGGCCCTCGGCGTAGATCGCGAACACCGGCAGGATCGCGAACATGCCGAGCATGCGCAGCCCGAAGATGCTGGACAGGCTGAGCGCCGCCCGCAGTTCCACGGGGCTCATGCGATCGCCGGGCTGCATAGTGGGAGTGAAACAGGTTGGGAAAAGACGAAAATCTTAGGTATATTAGCAGGTTTACATTCGCTCTCTCCGCATCCTTGGCCAGCAACCGCCCGACCCTAGTAAGGCTGCAAAGCGGCCTGCAGACCGCGGAAACCGACGCCATCCGCAGCGCCGGGCTGATCCGCGTGCGCGGCGCGCGCACGCACAACCTCAAGAACATCAGCCTCGACCTGCCGCGGAACCGCCTGATCGTGATCACGGGGCTGTCGGGATCGGGCAAGTCCTCGCTCGCCTTCGACACGCTCTACGCCGAGGGGCAGCGCCGCTACGTCGAGTCGCTCTCCGCCTACGCGCGGCAGTTCCTGCAGTTGATGGAAAAGCCCGACGTGGACCTGATCGAGGGGCTCTCGCCCGCGATCTCCATCGAGCAGAAGGCGGCAAGCCACAACCCGCGCTCCACGGTCGGCACGGTGACCGAGATCCACGATTACCTGCGGCTGCTGTTCGCCCGCATCGGCGACCCCCACTGCCCCGAGCACAACATCCAGCTCTCGGCCCAGAGCGTCTCGCAGATGGTCGACCACGTGCTGGAGCTGCCGGAAGACACGCGCCTCATGATCCTCGCCCCCCTCATCGTCGGCCGCAAGGGCGAGCAGGCGGACCTCTTCGAGGAGCTGCGCGCGCAGGGCTTCGTGCGGCTGCGCATCGACGGGACCGTGCACGAGATCGACGCCATTCCAAAGCTGAAGAAGACCGTCAAGCACACGGTCGAAGTCGTGGTGGACCGCCTGAAAGTCCGGCAGGACGCCCGGCAGCGGCTCGCCGAATCGTTCGAGACGGCGCTACGCCACGCCGACGGTCGCGCGCTCGCGGTGGAGCTCGATTCCGGGCGCGAGCACCTGTTCTCGGCGAAGTTCGCCTGCCCGGTGTGCAGCTACTCGCTGCCGGAGCTCGAGCCGCGCCTGTTCTCCTTCAACAACCCGATGGGCGCATGCCCGCGCTGCGACGGCCTGGGCGCCATCACCTACTTCGACCCGAAGCGGGTGGCCGCTTTCCCCGACCTCTCGCTCGCCTCGGGCGCGATCAAGGGCTGGGACCGGCGCAACCAGTTCTACTTCCAGATGCTGCAATGCCTGGCGGGCCACTACGGCTTCGACATCGAGACGGCGTTCGGCGAGCTGCCGCAGAAGGTGCAGGACGCCGTGCTGCACGGCTCGGGCGACGAGAAGATCAAGTTCATCTACGTCGGCGAGCGCGGCAACAAGTTCGTGCGCGAGCACGCGTTCGAGGGCGTCATTCCCAACCTCGAGCGCCGCTACAAGGAAACCGATTCCATCGTGGTGCGCGAGGAGCTCGCCAAGTATCTCAACACCCGTGCCTGCCCCGAGTGCGACGGCACGCGGCTGCGGCGCGAGGCCCGCAACGTGACGGTCGCGGGCCGGCCGATCTACGAGTTGAGCGCGCTGACGCTCGCGCACGCGAGCCAGTTCTTCGACGCGCTGGCGCTGACCGGCAACAAGCAGGCGATCGCGGAGAAAATCGTCAAGGAGATCCTCACCCGCATCACCTTCCTCAACAACGTGGGGCTGGACTACCTCTCCCTCGACCGGGCGGCGGATACGCTCTCGGGAGGCGAGTCGCAGCGCATCCGGCTCGCGAGCCAGATCGGCTCGGGCCTGACGGGCGTCATGTACGTGCTCGACGAGCCCTCGATCGGGCTGCACCAGCGCGACAACGCGCGGCTGCTGGCGACGCTGAAGCGCCTGCGCGACACCGGCAACACGGTGATCGTGGTCGAGCACGACGCGGAGGCGATCCAGAACGCCGATCACGTCGTCGACATGGGCCTCGGCGCCGGCGAGCGCGGCGGCAACGTCATCGCGGAGGGCCTGCCGCGGGACATCGCGAAGCATCCCGAGTCGCTGACCGGCCAGTATCTCTCCGGGCGGCGCCGGATCGAGGTGCCGGCGCTGCGCCATCGCGCCAATCCCAAGCGCCTGCTGACGGTGAGCGGCGCGCGCGGGAACAACCTGAAGAGCATCAACGTGAGCGTGCCCGTTGGCCTCTTCGTGTGCGTCACCGGCGTCTCCGGCTCCGGCAAGTCCACGCTCATCAACGACACGATCTACGCGGCGGTCGCGCGCGAACTGAACGACAGTCCACTCGAGCCCGCCAGCTTCGAGGCGATGGGCGGCGTGGATCAGTTCGACAAGGTGGTGAACGTGGACCAGAGCCCGATCGGGCGGACGCCGCGCTCCAACCCCGCGACCTACACCGGACTGTTCGCGCCGATCCGCGACCTCTTCGCCGGCGTGCCGGAAGCGCGCGCCCGCGGCTACGGCGCCGGGCGCTTCTCGTTCAACGTCAAGGGCGGGCGCTGCGAGGCGTGCCAGGGCGACGGCGTGCTCAAGGTCGAGATGCACTTTCTGCCCGACATCTACGTGCCGTGCGACGTCTGCCACGGCGAGCGCTACAACCGCGAGACGCTCGACATCCGCTACAAGGGCCGGAACATCCACGAAGTGCTGCAGATGACGGTCGAGCAGGCGGCGGAATTTTTCAGCGCGGTGCCGGCGATCGCGAGGAAGCTGCAGACGCTGCTCGACGTGGGGCTCGGCTACATCAAGCTCGGCCAGAGCGCGACGACGCTCTCCGGCGGCGAGGCGCAGCGCGTGAAGCTCTCGCTGGAACTCTCCAAGCGCGACACCGGGCGCACGCTCTACATCCTGGACGAGCCCACCACGGGGCTGCATTTCCACGACATCGACCTGCTGCTGCGCGTGCTGCACCGCCTGCGCGACCACGGCAACACGGTGGTGGTCATCGAGCACAACCTCGACGTCATCAAGACCGCGGACTGGATCATCGACCTCGGTCCCGAGGGCGGCGATGCCGGCGGGAGCGTCATTGCCGAGGGGACACCTGAAGAAGTCGCCAGGAACAAGGCAAGTTACACGGGCCAGTATCTCAAGACCGTACTGACGTGAGACTGAAAACACGGGAGATCGGGAGGTCGGGAGATCGGGAGGGGGGAAATCTCGCTCTCCCGCTCTCGCGCTCTCCCGCGCTCACGAGACGATAGATGTCCCCGCGGGATCTCCTCCTCGACAGCTTCCGTGCAGCGCTATCCGCTGCTGATCCCCTAAAGATCGTCCCGCGGCATCTCCCGAAGCCGCCCAAGGGGCGCACGTTGGTCGTTGGTGCGGGCAAGGCCGCGGCCTCCATGGCGCTGGCGGTCGAGCAGAACTGGCCGGCCAAAGCGCCGCTCGACGGGTCAGTCATCACCCGCTACCAGCACGGGCTGCTCACCAACCGCATCACGGTCACCGAGGCCGGGCACCCGGTGCCGGACGAAAGCGGCGAGAAAGCGGCGCAGGAAATCCTGCGGCGCGCAAAGGCCCTCACCCCCGATGACCTGCTGCTGGTCCTCGTCTCCGGCGGCGGCTCGGCCCTGCTCTCGATTCCGGCCGAGGGCATTTCCATGGCCGACCTCAAGGCGACCACGCGCGAGCTGCTGCGCTGCGGTGCGCCGATTCAGGACATGAACACGGTCCGCAAGCACCTCTCCGCGATCCAGGGCGGCCGGCTTGCCGCCGCCTGCCGCGCGCCGGTGCTCGCGCTCGTGATCTCGGACGTGACCGGCGACGATCCCACGCACATTGCTTCCGGCCCCTGCGCGCCCGATCCCACCACTTACCAGGACGCGCTCGACATATTGAAGCGCTATGAAGTGAAGGCGCCGAGAGCGGTGGCCGATCATCTAGCGCGCGGCGCGAAAGGCGAGCTGCCGGAAACGCCGAAGCCGGGCTCGAGGATCTTCAAGCGCGTGGAAAACCGCGTCATCGCCACCGCGCAGGCCTCGCTCCAGGCCGCGGCGAGCTTTTTCATCGGCCACGACGTCCACCCCGCCATCCTCGGCGATTCGGTGACGGGCGAGGCGCGCGAAGTGGCGAAGGTCTACGGCGCGCTCGCGCGGGAAGTGAAGCAGCATGGACTGCCGTACCAGCCGCCGGTCGCGCTGATCTCCGGCGGCGAGACCACCGTCACCGTCCGCGGCAACGGGCGCGGCGGGCGCAATGCCGAGTTCCTGCTCGCGCTGGCGGTGGATCTGGCCGGCGCGGACGGCATCCACGCCCTCGCCTGCGACACCGACGGCATCGACGGCTCGGAAGACAACGCCGGCGCGGTCCTCGCGCCCGACTCGCTCGCCCGCGCCGTGAAGAAGAAGCTCGACCCCGCGAAGCGGCTCGACGACAACGACGGTTACGGCTTCTTCGGCGCGCTCGGCGACCTCGTCGTCACCGGCCCGACGCGGACCAACGTCAACGATTACCGCGTCATCCTCGTTCAGTGAAGCGTGCCGGGTTGCCTATCGGTCGAAGGGCAGGACTTTGAACCGCTTGCGACGCTCGATACGCATCGCCCGGAAGTGCCGCTGATCGAGCGTGAGCACCTCGGTGACGGCGTGCCGCTCGGCCAGCACCACGATCGAAGCGTCGGCGAGCCCGATCTCGAGATCGGCATATTGCTCGACCACCTCCTTCGCGCGCGCAACGTCGGCTGCGCCGAACGGCTCCAGCTGGTAGGCGCCGCGAGCGACCTCCTCCAGCAGCGCCGCCTGCGCGCGCCCGCCAATGTGGCGCGCCAGCAGATAGTCGAGCTCGGCCAATACGAAGGGGGATAGCAGCAACGGCGGTGTAGCCTCGCCGAGCAAGGTCGCGCACTCGTGGTGATAGCGCTGGCTCTCGTCGAGCGCCGAAAGCAGGCCGCTCGTGTCGAGAAGAATCACGACTCGCCGAATTCCGCCAGTGCCTCGTCCACGCGTTCGGCAAGCCGGGGCTTACCGCTCTTGAACAACGGCAGGCGGGGGCCCGGAGGGGTCGTCTTCGAAGTGAGCGTGCGCAGGGCTTCGCGTATCAATTCGGCTTCGCTCACCCCGCGCGCGGCAGCCGCCTGGCCCAGCGCCCGTTTCACGTCCCTGGGAATGTAAACGGTGGTCTTTTGCATGCCATACATCATACCATACGTGGTGGCGATCCATGGGCCCAGCGTCGCTTTTCGGCCGCACTGGCGTTGCGCATGATGGAAAAGTTACACTGATCCTGTTTATCAAGGGAGGAGAACATGCGAAATGACTGGCTGACGACTGCGATACTCGGGCTGCTGTTTGCGGCGGGCGGCGCGCAGGCCCAGGAGATCTACCCCCCCAAGCCGATCCGGCTGGTCGTGCCGTTCCCGGCCGGCGGCCAGACCGACATCGTGGCGCGCTCGCTGATGCAGAAGATCGGCGAGGCCTTCAAGCAGACGGTGGTGGTGGACAACCGCCCCGGCGCCGGCGGCACCATCGGCGCCGAGATCGGGGTAAAGGCCCCGGGCGACGGCTATACCCTCATCATGATCTCGACCAGCTACACCTCCAACGCGGCGCTCTACAAGCTCGCCTACCACCCGATGAACGACATCGTGCCGATCACGTACATCGGCGAGATCGCCAACCTCGTGACGGTCCACCCGTCGGGCCCCGCCCGGAACATCAAGGAGCTGGTCGCCTATGCCAAGGCCAATCCCGGCAAGATCAACTACGGCTCCGGCGGCACGGGGAGCGGCAATCACCTCGCCGCCGAGTTCTTCAGCCAGATGACCGGCGCGAAGTTCACGCACGTGCCGTACAAGGGCGCCACCTCCGCCGTGAACGACCTGATCGGCGGGAATATCCAGCTCATCTTCGGCGGACTGCCCGGGCTGATCCCGCACGTCAAGGCGAACCGGGTGCGCGGCCTTGCGGTGACCAGTATCAAGCGCTCCAACTCCGTGCCGGATATCCCGACCGTGGCCGAAACGGTCCCGGGTTATGAAGCCGTGAGCTGGGCTTCGATCATCGGCCCCAGGGGGGTGCCCAGGGATGTCGTAACGCGCTGGAACCGGGAAATGGACCGCATCCTCCAGCAGCCCGATATCAAGCAGCGCATGGCGGTCATCGGCCTGGAGCCCGTTGGCGGCCCGCCGGAGCGGCTGCGCGCGTTGCTCGTTCGCGACCTCGCGAAGTGGCGGAAAGTGGTCAAGACCGCCGACATCAAGCTGGGCGGTTGATCCCCTACCGCCTGCGCCGCGGGCGCGCGGCGGCCGGAGCGGTCGCGCGCGCCAGTTCCCGGACGTCCTTGAGCGCATGGCAGCGTTGGGCGAGCTCGAGCAGGCGACCGGCGCCCGCATCACCGAGGACGCGCGCGGCGCAGTTCATGAATTTCGCGGCCCGGTCCTCCTCCGACATCGGCCAGGCGGGCGAGCCGGGCACGTGGTCCACCCGCAGCTCGAAGCGCCCGCGCGCCGTCGTCACCGCGAGGTCGTTGTAGCCGGCGATGCCGGAATAGACCTTGTCGTCGGCGATCGCCGCGCGCCGCACTTTGCGCATCAGCGCGCGCGCCTGCGGCCGCCGCACCCTGGCGTCGGTGAAGGTCTCCAGCGTCAGGGCGCCGTCGAGCAGCAGGGCCGCCACCATGTACTCGACGCTGAATTTCCCCTCGAGACCGGTCTTCGGGTCGCGGCTCACCAGCGCGCTGTCGCCGCCGGGCAGGAACCCGATCGTCACTTCCTCGATCTCGTCCGCCTTCAGGCGATGGCGCTCGATCAGCTTGTAGAGCCCGCCGATGGTGCGATGGCCGGAATAGCAGCACGGCCAGCGCTTCACGTAGTTGCCGGGCTCGATGACTTCCCACGGCTTCCCGAGGCTGCCGAGCAGCTCGTCCATGGACAGCCCGTCCGCGCCGCGGTAGGTGTCGAGCGCGCCGCCCTTGCCGTCGAGTATGTCGCCGTCGGCGGAAAGCCCTTCGCCCGCCATCCACGCCGAGAGCACGCCGCAGCGCGCCGCCTGCCCGGCGTGAAACGGCTTCACCATGGTGCCGAAATTGCGCACGAGCCCGCCCATCTGGGAAGCAGCGAGTCCCCACGCGCGCTGCAGCCCGTCCGCGTCGAGGCCGGCGAGGCGCGCCGCCGCCGCGGTCGCGCCGAGGACGCCGATCGTGGCGGTGGGATGCCAGCCGCGCTGGAGATGGCCGGGGCCCAGGGCGCGCCCGATCTTGCCCGCGACCTCCAAGCCGAGCGCGTAGGCGGCGAGCACGTCGCGCCCGCCGGCGCGCGCCACCTCTCCCGCCGCCAGCACGGCGGACACCAGCGATGCGCTGGCGTGGCCGCGTGAACCGGGATGGCTGTCGTCGAAGTCGAGCGCGTGGCTCGCCACGCCGTTGGCGAACGCCGCCTCGGATGCCGAGGTCGCGAGCCTGCGGCCCCATACCCTGACCACCGGCTTCGCGCCGAGCGCGGCCACCCAGCGCGCCGCGATTCCCGCCACCGGCTCGAGCGAGCCCGCGAGGGCGACCCCGAGCGTGTCGATCACCGCGTTGCGCGCGCCGTCGAGTACCGCCTGCGGCAAATCGGATGCCCGCGCCCCGATCACGAACCGCGCCAGCGTGCGGGTGGCCGTGTCGCTCATGTTCCGAGCGCGGCGGCGCCCGCCCCGTTGCCGGCGATGCGGCCGAAAACGAGGCCGGAGACGAGACCGGTGCCCGCGGGGTAGTTGAAATAGAAGATCCCGCCGACCATCTCGCCCGCGGCGTAGAGCCCGGGCATCGGGTGGAAATGCGCGTCGAGCACCTGGCCGGTCTCGGGGTTGATGCGCAATCCGCCGAACGTGAACGTGATGCCGCAGGTCACGCCGTAAGCCTCGAACGGCGGGGTGTCGAGCGTGTTCGCCCAGTTCGACTTCGGCGGCTCGATGCCGGCCGTGCAGCGACCGTCCCGCGCCGCGTGGTTGAACGGCACGTCGGCGCGCACCGCGGCGTTGTACTCGCGCACGGTCTTCAGGAACGCCTGGGGATCCACGCCCTCGAGCTTCGCGGCGAGATCCTCGAGCGTGCTCGCGGTGAAGCGCGTGACGTTCCTGCCGCTGTATTCCTTGTGCAACAAGGGCTTCACCTTGACGTCGAACACCTGGTAGGCGTACTGCCCGGTCTGCTTCAGCACCTCCGCGCCGTACTTGGCGTAAGTGTAGTTGTAGAAATCGGCGCCCTCGTCCACGAAGCGCCGGCCTTCGGCGTTGATCATGAGCGAAAGCGGGTAGCTGTGGCGGTACGGGTCGTGCGAGCGCTCGACCACGCCGAATTCCGGCGCGTGGCGCTCCCACGAAACCGCGTGGCGGCCCGACCAGTTGCCGTACGGGCAGGCGCCGATGTCGAGCGCCATCTTCAGGCCATCGCCCGTGTTGAACCGCGTGCCGCGCACCTTGGCAAGCTCCCATCCCGGCCCCAGGTAGCGGGCGCGCCACTCGGGGTTGGCCTCGAAACCGCCGCACGCGAGCACCACCGCGCGGGCGCGGAACTCGACGGCCTTGCCATTCTGCCTGGCCCTCACCCCCAGCACGCGCTCGCCGTCGTAGATCAGGGACACCGCGCGAGTCTCGTAGTGGATCGCGATGCCTTTCTTCTCCGCGGTCTTCGTCAGGTCCGCCACCAGCCCCGCCCCGCCGCCGTTCACCGTGAGCGGAAAGCGCCCGAAGAACTTGCGCCGGCCGCTGACGATGGCCGACTGGGCGCCGTAGTTGGGCACGAATCTCGCGCCCTGCCCGCGCACCCACACCATGCTCTCCAGGCTCTTCGTGATCAGCGCCTCGCTCAGCTGCGGGTCGGTGCGGTAGCTCGTGACGCGGTACAGGTCGTCGTAAAACTCCTCGATCGTGTTGCTGTCCCAGTCGGTGTTCTTCGCCTCCTCGTCGGAAATATCGGTGAGCTTCCGCAGGTCCTCGACCGAGCCGTAGGCGAAGCGCATCACGCCCCCGGCGAAGCGGCTGTTGCCGCCCGACTCGTCCACCGGGGCCGCTTCGAGCATGGCGACGCTCGCGCCGCGGTCGCGCGCGGCGAGCGCGGCGCACAACGCCGCGTTGCCCTTGCCGACAACCAGTACGTCGCCGGATTTCATTCGAGAACCCTCAAAATTGGCCACGGAATCACGCGGAACGACACGGACAAGAACCCGATCCGCCTTCAGCGCGGCTATTCTATCGCCGCCCTTCCCCCTTTTACCTTCTGCCTTCTGCCTTCTGCCTTGCCGTCGCTCCCCCCCCTTCCAACAGCGGCGGAAAAGAACTATTCTGGCGCCTGGCGTCCACGTTATGGAAACGCGAACGCCTGCCGCCCCCCGGCCAACGAGGGGATACCAGGAGCCGCTATAACAACGAGGAGGGGTCATGTATCGCTACGCCTGCGCTTCACTGCTTGCCGCCTGTGTCGCATTGCCCGCATCACCGGCCCTCTCGGCCGAGCGCTATCCGCAAAAGCCGGTCCGGCTGCTGATTCCGTTCGCTCCGGGCGGCGGAACCGACATCCTGGCACGCGCCGTGTCGGATAAACTCTCGGCGGCCCTCGGTACCTCCATCGTCATCGAAAATCGGCCCGGCGCGGGCAGCACGCTGGGCGGGGGGCTGGTTGCACGGGCGGCCCCGGATGGCTACACGTTCCTCTTCACCTCGGCGAGCTACACCTTCGCCCCGAATTTTTACAGGGATCTGCCCTACGATCCGCTCAAGGATTTCAAGCCGGTCACGATGTTCGGATCGTCGCCGAGCATCCTGATCGTGCATCCCTCCCTCCCCGCGAAGAGCGTGAAGGAGCTTCTTGCGCTTGCCCGCAAGCGTCCCGGCGATATTTACTACGCCTCCGCCGGACGCGGCAGCAACATTCACCTCACCACCGAGCTGTTCCTGTACATGGCCAAGATCAAGCTCACGCAGGTCCCGTACAAGGGGGGCGGCCCCGCCCAGATCGCCGTCATGAGCGGCGAAGCGCAAATGGTTATGCCCGCAATCAGTTCGCCGCTGCCCTTCGTAAAATCGGGCAGGTTGCGCGCGCTCGGCGTGTCGTCCAAGAAGCGTTCCGTGCTGCTCCCGGATGTTCCGACGATCGACGAGTCCGGGGTGCCCGGCTACATCAAGACGGCCTGGTTCGCGTTGTTCGCGCCCGCCGCGGTGCCGGAACCCATCATTGACCGCGTATACCAGGCGGTCGTCAAGGTTCTGAAGGACCCGGAAATCGTGCGACGGCTGGCAGCCGACGGCACCGTCCCCGAAGGCCAACCCCCCGAAGAATTCAGCGCGTTCGTGCGTGACGAGCTCGCGCAGTGGGCCAAGCTGATCCGCGACATGAAGCTCTAGATCAGCAGGCGGTGAGGCCACCGTCCATGACCAGCGTCTGCCCGGTGATGTACGCCGCCCCCGGGCTCGCGAGATAGCACACCGCCGCCGCGATTTCCTCGACCGTGCCGAAGCGCCCCAGCGGAACGCGCGCGGTCGCCCACTCGCGGTAACCGGGGTCGGTGAACGATTCCGCGCGCGACGCCGTTTCCACCCGGCCCGGCGCAATGGCGTTGACGCGGATGCCGCGTTCCGCCCATTCGATCGCGAGCATGCGCGTCATGTGCATCACGCCCGCCTTCGCGATCCCGTACAGCGCCCGGTCCGCGAGCCCGATGAGTCCGTGCGTGGAGGCGATGCTGATGATGCAGCCCGGCCTGCCCGTCTCCACCAGGTGCCGCCCCATCCGCTGGCTCATGAAGAACGTGCCCGCGAGATTGGTCCCGATCACCTCGTCCCATTCCGCGCCGGTAACCTCCAGCGCCGGCTTCTTCAGCGGAATGCCGGCGTTGTTGACGAGGACGTCGAGCCCGCCCAGGGCGTCGACGGCAGCCGCCATCGCCTTGTCGATGCTCGCCTGCGACCGCACGTCGAGGGCGACCGGCGCCGCTCGCGCGCCTGCCGCCTTGAGTCCCGTCACGACGTCCGACAGCTTATCCGCGCGCGTCGAGGACACCGCGATATCGAACCCCTCGCGGGCGAGACCCAGCGCAATCGCCGCGCCGATGCCGCGCGACGCCCCCGTAACGAACGCTGTCTTTCGAGGCCCACCCGTCACTCGTCACCAGCCCTTGGGCTCCGCTCGCAGGGCGGGCATGGCCCCAAGGGCGTCAGTAAGCTGGCCGCGCTCGATCTCGCCCACGGGCCGCAGCGGCGGCCGGGGCTCGCCGCAGTCGCGACCCATCGCGCGCAGGGCCGCCTTGAGGCTCGCGGCCCCGGCCTTCCTGACGATCTGCCGCAGCGCCGCCACCTCTTCCTGCGCCGCGCGCGCCTCGAAGAGCTGGTCCTTGCGGCACAGATCGTAGAGCTGGCGCACCAGCCGGGGGGCGATCGCCGCCAGCGGCGAGAACGCGCCTTTCGCGCCGATCGCCGCGGCCGACACCATGTACTCCGCGCCGGACAGCAACTGGAACGCCGGCCGCGGGCGCCGCGCGCGATCCACGATCTCGACCATGAACTGCCAGTCGAGGCTCACGTCCACCACGCCGGCGAAATGCCCGAGCTTTTCCATGAGCTGCAGCGCCAGATCCGCGTTGATTCTCGTGCCCGCCATTTCCTCGGGCGCGTTGTAGACGAAGAACGGGATGCGCACCGCCGACCCGATGCCCGTAAAGTGCTGGAGCACCATCGCCGGCGGCGGCGTCCAGTAGTAGGGCGTGGTCGCGACGACGGCTGCCGCTCCCGCCTCCTCCGCGTGCCGCGCCCGCGCCGCCGCGATGGCGGTGCCGGCGTCGCTCACGTGCGCGATGACGGGCGCGCGGCCTCCGATCTGCCTGATGGCGAACTCGAGCAGCTCCCGCCGCTCGCCATCGGTCAGGCTGACCGACTCCCCCGCGTGCATGGGCAGCGCCAGCGCGTCCGCGCCGTTCTTCAGGTGGAACTCGATCAGCTTCCCGTACAAGTCGAAGTCGACGCGGTTATCGCGGGTGAACGGCGTTACGGGGGTATGAACGAGGCCGGGAGTTACCATCCGTGCGGCTCGCTTTGCAAAATGCCGAGCTCCTCGAGCTGCGAGCGGATGAGTTCCCGGCGCTCCTTGGTGGCGGTGGGCAGCGGCGAGCGGGTCGGCCCCACCGGGCGGCCCATGATCACCATCCCGCCCTTCAGGGAAGACGGATACTGGTCGCGGAACAGGAGCCAGAGCCGGGACAGCGTGTACTGCAGATCGCGCGCGCGCGGCCAGTCCCCGGCGACGCACGCGTCGAACAGCCGGTTGCAGAGATTGGGGCAGATGGATCCGGCGGCGGAGTAGGACCCCACGCCGCCGAGCGGCACCGAGGGCAGCAGGTACTCCACGCCGGTCAGCATCGCGAACGTCGGCCGCAGCTTCAGCGCCATGCGGGAAATCTCGATGAACTTCTCGCTGTTGAAGCTCGCTTCCTTCACCCCCGTGAAATTCGGCAGCCGCTCGATCAATCTCGACATGAGCTCGCCGGTGATCTCCACGCCGGCCAGGTAGCTGGGGGAGTTGTACGAGATCACCGGCAGGTCGATGGCGGTGCAGAGGCGGACGAAGTAGTCGTGGATGGCCTCGAGGGTCGGGTTCCAGAAGTACGGGGTGATGGCGAGGATGCCGTCCGCCCCGATGCTCTGTGCGTGCCGCGCCAGCTCCAGCGTGTCCTCCACCGCGAGCGCGCTGACGTGGATGGTCACCGGCACCCGCCCCGCCACCACCTTCACCGCGGCCTCGGCGAAGCGCTTGCGCTCGGGGATCGTGAGGTTGAGCGATTCGCCCTTGTGGTGGGGCCAGGAAATCGCGGGGGAGCCGCTGCGGACGTGGAAGTCGAGAAGCCGCTCGAACGTCGGCAGGTCCGGACTGAAATCGTCCTTGAGCGGCGTGACGGGGCTCTGCATCACGCCCCTCAACTTGATCGGCACGTTTCCTCCTCGCCTGTCGGTTCGCTCCCCGGCCCGTATTGTAAGTGATCGTACCGGCACCACGAATTGCCCTTGCGCCGGCTCGATCCCTCGATCCTCGATCCCGGACACCCCGGTCACGCGGCATCGGGACTTGGGCGATAATGCGCCCGTTCGCATACTGAAACACGGTCCACATCGTGGCCGCCGACCAGGAGAAGACATGAAGACCACCACCCGGAAATCGTCCATCACCCGCATCCGGTCCGAGCGCCTGCCGCGCGGGGTGAGCAGCGCCGAATGGGCGGCGCGCTGCGAGCTCGCCGCGGCGTTCCGCCTCGCCGCCAGCCTGGGATGGAGCGACTTCCTGGGCACCCATTTCTCGCTGCGCGTGCCGGGACACGGGGACCAGTTCCTGATCAATCCCTACGGCCAGCTGTTCGAGGAGATCACCGCGTCCTCGCTGATCAAGGTCAACACCGCGGGCGACAAGCTCTCGCAATCCCCCTACGAGGTGAACCGCGCCGGGTTCGTGATCCACAGCGCGGTGCACGCGGGCGCGAAGGATGCGCACTGCGTCATGCACTGTCACACGACCGCGGGCGTCGGCGTGGCGGCCCAGAAGCAGGGCCTGCTGCCGGTCACGCAGATGGCGCTGACCGTGTGGGGGGAGGTGCGCTACCACGATTACGAAGGCGTGGCCGACAACGAAGACGAGCGCAGCCGCATCGTCGAGGACCTGGGCGACGGCACCATGATGATCCTGCGCAACCACGGCACGCTCACCGTGGGCGCCACCGTCGGCGAGGCGTTCGCGCGCATGAACCGCATCGAGCGCGCCTGCCGCTTCCAGCTCGCGGCGCTCACCGGCGGCGCCGAGCCCAACCCGATCCCGCGGGAGATCGTGGATTACACCGCGCAGCAGGGGCGCGAGATCAACGATGCCGGCCGCGCCGCGGGCGGCAAGCTGCTGTGGGCCGCGCTGGTGCGGAAGCTCGACCGGGAAGATCCCGGCTACCGCTGCTGAAATGCGCGGCGCTCGGCGTACGCGAGCCACGCGACCGCGGCGGCCTGCAGCACCCAGCACAGCGCGAACGCGGCGCGATAGCCCTCGAGCGCAAAGCGTCCGTCGGTGACCGGCCACAGGCCGATGATCGCGCCGACGCTGTACTGCACCGCGAACGCGAGCAGGAAGGTGACCATGTTGAGCGCGGTCACCACGCGTCCCGTCATTTCCCGGGGAAAGCGCGCGGCGAGCAGCGGGTAGCACAGCGTCCCGAACGGTGACAGTCCCATGAACACGATCCAGAGCGCGAGGCTCCCCGCCCCGTAGCCGAGCACGATCGGAATCATCGCGACGGTGCACGCCGAGCAGCCCGCGATATAGGTCGCAAGCGGCGGCACGCCGCGCTGCGCGAGCCGGTCGGAGAGCGTGCCGGACAGCACGCCGCCCACGCCGAAGGCGGCGGCCGCGTACAGCAGGTCCTGTGCCATGGCGGCGCGGTCGAGTCCCGCGACGTCGCGCATCCAGGGTCCCGCCCACAGCCCGAGCAGGCCGATTGCGACGGCCTGCACGAAGGCCGAGGCGAGCCCGACCGACCAGAAGCCGCGATTGCGGAAGATTCCGGCCACGACGGCGATCTGGCGCCGCAGCGTTCCGCCCGCCGCAGGCGCGGGCTTTTCCGGCACAGCGAGGAAGATCGCCAGGCTCGCGCACACCGCAAGCCCGCCCAGCAGGACGAACAGCGTGCGCCAGTCGATCACGCGCAGCGCCATCTCGACCGGCTTGGTGGCGGACAGCGCGCCGCACGCCCCGACCAGCAGCATCCAGCCCATCAGGGTCGCCATGCGTTCCAGCGGGAACCACAGCGCGAACGCCGTGATCGACGACATGAAGCAGACCGCGACCCCCAGGCCGATCAGCGCGCGGCCCAGCAGCAACGATGGCATCCCCGCCGCAAGCGCGAACACCAGCCCGCCCAGCGCGGCAACCAGCAGCATGGTTGCATTGACCCGGCGCGGGCCGTAACGGTCCATCAGCATGCCGAGCGGCAGTTGCGCACCGGCGAAGGTCAGGAAATAGACGCTGGTGAGAAGCCCAAGCATGACGGGCGACAGGTCGAACGCCTGCGTCAGCTCGGGGAACACCACCGAATTGACGTTGCGGAACAGGAACGAGACGTAATATCCCGCCGCGAAAGGCAGGAACACGGCGGCGAGCAGCCGCGCGCCGGCGGGAGCGGACGCGGGCGGGGCGGCGTTCACGCGAGCGGCGTGGGCACCGGCTTGCCGGCGAAATGCGCGCGCAGGTTCGCGAGCAGCTTCGCGCCGCGCGCCTCGCGCACCTCGCGCGTGGTGGACCCGATGTGCGGCGTCATCACGACGTTTTCCAGTCCGATCAGCCCGGCGGGCACCCGGGGCTCGTCGCGGAATACGTCGAGCCCGGCGCCCGCGATCCGCCCGCCCCGGAGCGCCGCGACCAGCGCCGCCTCGTCCACGATCGAGCCGCGCGCGATGTTGACAAGGAAACCCACCGGGCCGAGCGCGTCCAGGATGCGCGCGTCCACGAGGTTGCGGGTTTCCGGCGTCGCCGGGCATGCCACGACCAGGCAGTCCGACGCGCGCGCGAGGCTTTCGAGGTCCGCTTCGAACGGATAGCTCACCCCCGGCTTCGGGCGCGGCCCGTGGTAGCGCACGGACATCCCGAACGCCTCGGCCCGGCTCGCAATCCTCGCCCCGATGGCGCCGAGGCCGATGATGCCGCAGGTCTTGCCGCCCAGCCCCGCGCCCGGCGAAAACAGGCCGGCCTCCCACTTTCCCGCGCGCACGAAGCGGTCGGCCCGCGCGATCCCGCGCATGACCGAGACGATCAGCCCCATCGCCAGGTCGGCGACGTCGCCGGTGATGGAATCCGGCGTATTGGTGACGACCACGCCTCGCCGCTTCGCGAGGGCGAGGTCCACCATCCCTCGCGGCGTGCCGAAGCAGCCGATGATCTCGAGCCTCGGCAGCGACTCGATCAGGCGGCTGCCGATCCCGGAGGACCCCGACGTGACCACGCCGCGCACGCGTCCGGCCACCTCCTTCACCAGCGCGTCCGGCTCCCGCGCGGTCCACAGCTTGTGCACGGTGAACTCGCGTTCCAGCTCGGCGAGCGTGGGGGCGTAGATCGGGACGAGGACCAGGATTTCCGGCTTCACGACGAATTTGACGCGAGGTCGGGAGATTGGGAGAACGAAACCCCTCTCCCGCTCTTACGCTCTCCCGCGCTCCCGGGTTCTAGTAGTGGGACTTGAAGCTGATCGCCTCGCGGTACGCGAGGTCCTCGAGGTCGATGTGGGAGCGCATGGTCTTCCTGTCCACCGTGAACTGGATCTTGCGGTGGGTCTCGTTGGTGGCGCGGATGTCGAGCAGCTCCAGCGCCTCCTTGACCTCCCATTCATGCGCGCCCGCGATGCCGGCCGGCGCGTAGATGATCGAGCCGGCGCCGACCTCGTATTCCTTGCCGTTGACGTCGCGCACGGTGGCGTGGCCGGAAATCACGTAGTAGCAGGCCTCGATCGGGTGCCAGTGGAGCTGCTCGCAGGTGCCGGGCTTGTAGGTCGCGCGCCCGAGCCGGACGCGGTCGGTCTCCAGAACTTCCGGCCAGCCCACGAGCCGCTGGTAGGTCTGGCCGTCGGTCACGCCGCGCCGCCCCTTGCAGTCCTTCTCGCTGATCACGCGCAAGGTTGATTTCACTTCCATAGCCCGCCCTCCCCCGGAACCGGAGAGCCATTATCGCATCAAGGCGTCGCCGGCGACCGGTTACACTACCGGTCCTGTCACCGGATGGAGGGCGCGCCCATGAAGCGAAGCGTAGTGCACACGGACAAGGTGCCGCCGGCGAGGGTGCCGCTGTCGCAGGCGATCAAGGCGGGCGACTGGGTATTCGCCTCGGGCCAGCTCGGAATGGACCCGAGGACCGGGCGCCTCGCCGAGGGCGGGATCAAGCCCGAGACGCGGCAGGTGTGCGAAAACCTCAGGGCCGTGCTCGAGGCGGGCGGAGCTTCGCTCTCGAAAGTGGTCAAGGTCACCATCTATATGGTGGATCTCGGCGAGCTGATGGCGATGAACGAGATTTTCAGCAGCTATTTTCCAAAGGACCCGCCGGCGCGTACGACCTTTCAGGCCGCGGGCCTCGTCGCCGGGGCGCGCGTCGAGATCGAGGCGATAGCTACTGTGCGATAATTTCTCCATGCTGATATTGAGCAACGAGGAAATCGCCCGCCTGCTGACGATGCAGGACGTCATGGCGGCGCTCGAGCCGATGTACCGCGACGCCGTCGAGTCGCGCGCCCTGCTCTCGCCGCGCTTCGACAACATGATGCCGACCGCGCTGGAGGGCGCCTACTACGCCTTCAAGCACATGGGCGGCGGCTGGCCGGCGCAGGGCATCCAGGCGCTGCGCATCAATTCGGACATCTGCACGCACCCCGTGATCGCGGGGAAGCCGCGCCGCGTGAAGCAGCCGATGGCGGACGGGCGCTGGGTCGGGCTGGTGCTGCTCTTCAGCACCGAGACCGGCAAGCTGCTCGCGATGTTTCCCGACGGCGTGATGCAGCGCCTGCGCGTCGGGGCGGCGAGCGGCCTCGGCCTGAAGCACCTTGCGCGCGAAAACGTCTCGACGCTGGCGCTGATCGGCACCGGCTGGCAGGCGGGCGCGCAGCTCATGGCCGCGCGCGCGGTGCGGAATTTCCGGGAGGTGCGCGTCTACAGCCCGCAACAGAAGAGCCGCGAGGCGTTCGTCGCCCGGAACAAGAACGTCCGGGCCGTGGACACGGTGGAAGCGTGCGTCGAGGGCGCCGACGTGATCCTCTCGGCGACGTCCTCCATGGTCCGGGTCATCGACCCGAAGTGGCTCAAGCCCGGCATGCATGTCGGCTCGATCAAGTCCCAGGAGATCGACGGCGAGGTGCTCGACCGTTGCGACCGCATATTCGTCCACAACCGGCAGCAGGCGAAGCAGTACAACAACGTGATGCCGGGCACGCCCAACGTGAAGGAGGAGCACGAGCAGGGCTGGTGGCGGGAGCCCGCGCGCAGCTACCCGGACCTGGGCGAGCTGCTCGCCGAGCGCGCCCCGGGACGCGAGCGCGCGGACGAAATCACCTGCTTCGCGAACAACGTCGGCACCGGCCTCCAGTTCGCCGCCGCCGGCGCCCTCGCGTTACGCAAGGCCCGCGAGCAAGGCGTGGGCAGGGAACTGCCGGACGACTGGTTCACCGAGGACGTGCATCCCTGAAGGCGAGCGCGGCTAGCCGCGCTCGCCGGCGATGGTGACGCCGCCGTCGGCCACGATCATCTGGCCGGTGATGAAGGAGCCCGCGTCCGACGCGAGGAACACGGCGATGCCGCCGATATCCTTCGGCTCGCCGATGCGGCGGAGCGGCGTCAGGGCTTCGCGCGATTTGCGCCGGGTGTCGTCCTCCCACAGCGCGCGCGCGAAGTCGGTGCGGATCAGCCCGGGCGCGATGCTGTTGATGCGGATGTTCTTCGGGCCCCACTCGCAGGCAAGCGCGCGGCACATGCCCGCTTCCGCCGCTTTGGAGGTCGCGTAGAGGCCGAGCGCGCTGCTGCCGCGCAGCGCGCCGATGCTGGAAATGATGATCATCGCCCCGTCCTTGCGCTCGCCCATCTGCGGCAGCACCATGTTGGCGAGCCAGAACACGCTCTTGACGTTGGTCAGCATGATCTTGTCGAACACCTCGTCCGTCGCGTTGGCCATCGGGCCATAGGCCGGGTTCGACGCCGCGTTGCAGACCAGGACGTCGATGCGGCCCCATTTCGCCATCACGGTGTCCACCAGTTTCCGGAGTTCCTCTTTCTGGCCGACGTTGCACGGCACCGCGATCGCCTCCTGACCGCGCGCGGCGAATTCGGCGCGTACCTTCTCGCACGCGTCGGCCTTGCGGCTGGAGACGACGACCCTGGCGCCGGCGTTCGCCATCTGCTCGATGATGGCCTTGCCGATGCCCCGCGACGACCCCGTAACGAGCGCGACCTTGCCCGCAAGACTGAACATGGCACTTGACTCCCCGGTTGGACTGCACGATGGTATGCGTCATTATGAATGAGAAAATGAAACCCGCAGCCGCCGCGGGCACCATCAAGCTCGGCGACCTCACCGTGAACCGCCACGGCTTCGGCGCGATGCGCGTCGCCGGCCCCGATATCTGGGGCGACCCGAAGGACCGCGCGGCGATGCGCAGGCTCCTGGTGCGCGCCTTCGAGCTCGGCCACACCTTTTTCGACACCGCGGACAGCTACGGCCCCGACGTGTCGGAGATCCTCATCGCCGAGGCCCTGCACCCCTATCCGAAGGGCCTCGTCATCGGCACCAAGGGGGGGCTGGTGCGCCCGACCCGCCACCGCTGGGACGAGGATGGGCGGCCGGAGCACCTGCGCCAGGCGGTGGACGGGAGCTTGAAGAAGCTCCGAATCGAGCGCATCGACCTCTACCAGTTCCACGCGCCGGATCCGCGAGTCCCGTACGCGGATTCGCTCGGCACGCTCGTGGAATTGCAGCGCGCCGGCAAGATCCGGCACCTCGGCGTCTCCAACGTGACCGTGAAGCAGCTCGAGGCGGCGCGCCGCATCGCGACTATCGTCTCGGTGCAGAATCAATACAACCTCGAGCACCGGAAGGACGACGACGTGCTCGCCGCGTGCGAAAAGCACGGCATTGCTTTCCTGCCGTGGTACCCGCTCGGCGCGGGCAGCGCGCTGCGCTCGGCGAAGGTGAAGCGCGTCGCCGCGCGCCTTGGCGCTACGCCCTCGCAAGTGGCGCTGGCGTGGCTCCTCGCGCGCTCGCCGGCGGTGCTCCCGATCCCCGGCACCGGCTCGATCGCGCATCTCGAGGAAAACGCCGCCGCGGCGGAACTGAAGCTCCCGCCGGAGGATTTCGCCGCGCTGTGAGCGTGTTACGATTTCCCACTAGCCCATGGCCATCCACAAGGAGCACAAGGAGTTCTACACGCCCGATCCCGGCAAAGGCTGGGAGACGCCGGAGGGCTACCCGCGCGGCATCGAGCAGCAGATCCTCGCCGGGCACCTCGACGAGAAGAACCGGCGCGGCCACCGCACGCGCCACCTGCGCTTCGCGCCCGGCGTCTACACGACCGAGCCGTTCGTGCACGAGTACTGGGAAGAGGTCTACCTCGTGTCCGGCGATCTCATCGTCGGCTGCGACAAGAACGGCAGGGGCGGAACCAAGTTCGGGCCCAACACCTATGCCTGCCGGCCGCCCGGCACGCCGCACGGGCCGTTCAAGTCCGACGGCGGCTGCCTGCTGGTGGAAGTCCACTACTATGACAAGCCGTGAGGGCGGGAGGGCCCGCTCTCCCGTCTTTTCGTAATGCTTCGCGTCGCTGTCCCCGACCTGGTCTCGCCGTCGTATTTTCCGGCGATCGCCGCCGTCGAGCTGGGTTTCTTCGAGCGCGAAGGCCTCGACGCGACGATCGAGCTGCTGTTCCCGGTCACGCGCACCTATGAGGAACTTCGCGACGGCCGGCTCGACTTCGTCGCCGGTGCCGCGCACGCGCCCCTCTATGCGTTCAGGAACTGGGAAGGCTGCAAGTTGCTCGCCGCGCTGGCGCAGCACATGTACTGGTTCCTGATTCTGCGCAAAGACCTCGGCGCGAAGCGCGGCGACCTCGCTGCCGTGAAGGGGCTGCGCATCGGCGCGGCGCCCGGCCCCGTTGATGGCTTGAAGCGCATGCTGGTCGAATCCGGGATCGACCCGGAGCGCGACGTGAGTATCGGGCCCGTGCCCGGCACGGCGGGCGCCGGCGTCTCGTTCGGCGTGGCGGCCGCGAAAGCTCTCGAAGCAGGCAAGCTCGACGGGTTCTGGGCCAACGGCATGGGCGCGGAGGTGGCGGTGCGCAACGGCGCCGGCACGCTGGTGCTCGATGCGCGGCGCGGAGACGGCCCGCCCGCCGCGCGTGACTACACCTTTCCTGCCCTCGTCACCACGCAGAAGAAAATCGACGGCGAGCCCGACCAGGTCGCCGCGGCGGTGCGCGCGCTCGTCGCGGCGCAGCGGGCGTTGAAGGAAGATCCATCACGGGCAACGGCGGTCGGCAGGAAGCTTTTTCCCGAGGCGGAGGCGGCGCTCATCGCCGGGCTGATCCGGCGCGACGCGCCGTTCTACGATCCCGCCATCTCGCC
>MERD01000061.1 GCA_001771935.1 Betaproteobacteria bacterium RIFCSPLOWO2_02_FULL_67_26 | reverse complement strand
CATCTAAGCGGGAAACTCGCCTTAAGATTAGACTTCCCGGGGACTTGATCCCCCTGAAGGGTCGCGGAAGACCACCGCGTTGATAGGCCGGGTGTGTACGAGGAGTAATCCTTTGAGCTAACCGGTACTAATTGCCCGTGCGGCTTGATCCTATAACCGTGAGCATTGGCTTTGAGCCAGGCTCAGGTGAATAAGGGTTTGCCAGATACAATCGCCTTACTTTACTTCTTCCTATTGCGGGCGTTGGCCGACAGCCGGTGGCTGTAAGCGAGCGCTCTACAAGCTACGTCTGACGACCATGGCGAGGTGGTCCCACCCCTTCCCATTCCGAACAGGGCCGTGAAACGCCTCAGCGCCGATGATAGTACGGTGTATTCCGTGCGAAAGTAGGACATCGTCAGGCACCCACAAAAAAGAAATGCCCCAGCCCACACGGGTTGGGGCATTGCTTTTTGTTCATTGCCCTGACCGTACCCTACTTGAGCGCAGCGACAACGCGCCGACATTCTTTCCCGTGCCGCTTGCGGCGCATTCCTTTTGGTCGGCACGTTGCGGCGTAGGCTAACTCTCGTCTAACCGAAACGAGAACGATGTTGTTGCGGGTTATGGCCACGATCAGCGAAACGAATCGCAAAACAAGGGGTTGCCAAATCACGGGCGGGTTGCCCCAAACTTGGGGATTGGTCATCAATGTTGTCCAACCTATTGGATTTGGGCGTGATTTTTGTTACACTTTGCACCCCTGATTCTGGGGAAACAACGATGGGCGGCCCGCCCATTTTTTGTTTGTAGAGCGGATTTGCGATGGATTTGAACGGGTTACTGGAGATTACATTGACCGGCATGGGCTACGAACTGGTCGGCATCGAGCGGCCCGCCAGGGGCGGGCTGTTGCGTATTTACATCGACAAGCCGGGGGGGATCACCGTGGAGGATTGCGCCGCGGTCAGTCATCAGTTGAGCCGGGTCCTGGCCGTGGAGAACATAAATTACGACCGGCTCGAAGTCTCCTCCCCGGGGCTGGACCGGCTGCTGAAGGGCGAGCGGGATTTCGCGCGTTTTGCCGGGCAGAAGGCGCGGGTGAGGATGCGGGCACCGGTGGACGGGCAACGCAATTTCACCGGCGTGCTGCGCGAGGCCGTCGCCGGCCGGCTGCAACTCGAGGTGGACGGACGATTGCTGTCGCTCGAGATCGGCAACGTGGAAACGGCGCGACTGGTGCCGGAACTATAGCGGGAGATCGGGATGAGTCGCGAGATTCTGTTGCTGGTGGATGCCCTGGCGCGCGAGAAGAACGTCGACAAGGCCATCGTGTTCGGCGCGCTCGAGCAGGCGCTGGCGTCGGCGACCAAGAAGCGCTTCCATGAGGACGTGGAAGCAAGGGTCGAGATCGACCAGGCTACGGGGGATTACAAGTCGTTCCGCCGCTGGCAGGTAGTGCCCGACGAGAGCGTGGAGGCGCCGCCGCGCCAGATCGCGCTGTCCGAGGCGCTCAAGCGCGATGCCGCGCTCAAGCTCGAGGATTTCATCGAGGAACCGCTCGAGCCGGTCGAATTCGGCCGTATCGGCGCGCAAGCGGCGAAGCAGGTCATCCTGCAGAAGATCCGCGATGCCGAACGCGAGCAGATCCTCAACGATTTTCTCGCGCGCAAGGAGCCGCTCGTCACCGGCGTGATCAAGCGCATGGAGCGCGGCAACGGCATCATCGAGTCGGGGCGGCTCGAAGCCGTGCTGCCGCGCGACCAGATGATTCCGAAGGAAAATCTGCGGGTCGGTGACCGCGTGCGCGCTTACGTGTGGAAGGTGGACCACGCCAACCGCGGCCCCCAGCTGGTGTTGTCGCGAACGGCGCCCGAGTTTCTGGTCAAGCTGTTCGAGCTCGAGGTGCCGGAGCTCGAGGACGGCCTGCTCGAGATCAAGGCGGCGGCGCGCGACCCGGGATCGCGCGCCAAGATCGCGGTGCTGTCCAAGGACCGCCGGGTCGATCCGATCGGCACCTGCGTCGGCATGCGCGGCTCGCGCGTGCAGGCGGTGACCTCGGAGCTTGCCGGCGAGCGCGTGGACATCATCCTGTGGGCGGAAGACCCCGCCCAATTCGTGATCAACGCGCTGGCGCCCGCCGAGGTGAGCAAGATCAAGGTGGACGAGGAAGCGCACAGCATGGATATCGTCGTGGACGAGGAAAACCTTGCCCAGGCGATCGGCCGCAGCGGACAGAACGTGAAACTGGCGAGCGAGCTGACCGGCTGGGTGCTCAATATCATGACGCTGGACGAGTCGCAGAAAAAGGGCGAGGAGGAAGCGCTGCGCGTCAAGACCATGTTCATGGAGAAACTCGACGTCGACGAGGAGGTGGCGGGCATCCTGGTCGAGGAGGGCTTCAACACCCTGGAGGAAGTCGCCTATGTCCCGATCAGCGAAATGCAGGAGATCGAGTCCTTCGACGAGGCGACCGTGAACGAGCTGAGGAGCCGTGCCCGCAACGCCCTGCTGACCCAGGCGATCGTGAGCGAAGAGCAGGTCGAGCACGACATCGAGGACCTGATGAAAGTCGAAGGCATGGACAAGGATACGGCGCGCCTGCTCGCCGCCAAGGGGGTGGGAACGCAGGAAGCACTGGCCGATTTCGCAACCGACGACCTGCTCGAGTTGACGGGGCTGGATAACGAGCGTGCCAAGCAACTCATCATGGCGGCGCGCGCGCCGTGGTTTGCCGAAGCGAGCTCCTGAGGACCCACTAAGGAAAACGAGCGGGATGGCACAAATCAACGTCACGCAGTTCGCCCAGCAGCTGGGGTTGCCGACGGGGCTCCTCATGGAGCAGCTGCAGGCCGCCGGCGTGAACAAGGCGCTGTCCGAGGACACGCCGCTCACGGAGAAGGACAAGACCCAGCTGCTGGAACACCTGCGCAAGTCGCACGGCGCGGGCGAGGCGAAGCAGAAGATCACGCTGACGCGGCGGCAGACCACGGAGATCAAGAAGTCCGACAGCCTCGGCAAGTCGCGCACGATACAGATCGAGGTGCGCAAGAAGCGCGTGCTCGTGAAGCGCGATGCCGCCGAGCCCGAAGCGCTGGCGGAACCCGGCCGGCCGCTGCTCGATGCGGAGCAGATCGCGTTGCGCGAGGCCGAAGCCCGCCAGCAGGCCGAGCTGGCGGCGCGCCAGGCCGAGGATGCGGAGAACAAGCGGCGCAAGAAGGAAGCCGAGGCCACAGCAGAAACCAGAACCCCGGAAGAGTTGAAGGCGGCCGAGGCAGCGGGACAGCCGCCGGTAGAGGGCACGCTGCACAAGCCGATGGTCAAGCCCGAGGAGAAGGCGCAAAAGGCAGAGAAAAAGGCAAAAAAACAACAGGTCAAGACGGTAGTCTGGAAGGATGAAACCGTCAGGCGGCGCACCATCAAGACCCGCGGGGATGCCTCCGGCGGGCTCGGGTGGCGGGAGCGCAAGGCGCGTCACGCCGCGCACAAGGAGGAAGGGGGCGAGGCGCAGCACACGTTCTCGGCGCCCACCGAGCCGATCGTGCGGGACATTACGGTGCCGGAGACGATCACCGTCGGCGATCTCGCCCACAAGATGTCGGTCAAGGCGGCGGAGGTCATCAAGGCACTGATGAAGCTCGGCACCATGGTGACCATCAACCAGGTGCTGGACCAGGACACCGCGATGATCGTGGTCGAGGAATTGGGGCACGTTGCCAAGCGCGCCAAGCTCGACGAGCCGGACGCCTTCCTCACCGAGGAGCAGCAGGAACCCTCCGAAATCAGATTCGAACCGCGTGCCCCGGTGGTCACCGTGATGGGACACGTCGACCACGGCAAAACGTCGTTGCTCGATGCTATCCGCCGCACGAAGGTAGCGAGCGGCGAAGCGGGCGGCATCACGCAGCACATCGGCGCCTACCACGTGAACACATCCAAAGGCATGATCACGTTTCTCGACACGCCGGGCCACGAAGCGTTTACGGCGATGCGCGCGCGCGGCGCCAAGGTCACTGACATCGTGATCCTGGTCGTCGCGGCGGATGACGGCGTGATGCCGCAGACGATTGAAGCGATCCATCACGCCAGGGCGGCCAAAGTGCCGATGGTGGTGGCGCTCAACAAGATCGACAAGCCCGAGGCGAACCCGGACCGGGTCAAGCAGGACCTGTCCGCCCAGCAGGTGGTGCCGGAAGAATGGGGCGGCGATACCATGTTCGTCCCGGTATCGGCCAAGACCGGCAATGGCGTGGACCAGCTGCTCGACAGCCTGCTGGTGCAATCCGAGGTGCTCGAGCTGAAGGCGCCGAGGGATACTCCGGCCAAGGGCATCGTCATCGAATCGAGGATCGACAAGGGACGCGGGCCAGTCGCCACCGTGCTCGTGCAATCGGGCACGCTGAAGCGCGGCGACGTGGTGCTGGCAGGGGCCGTTTTCGGGCGGGTGCGGGCGATGCTGGACGAGAATGGCGAAAGCATCGAACAGGCCGGCCCCTCGATACCGGTGGAAATTCTCGGGCTTTCCGATGTTCCACTGGCGGGGTCCGACGTGCTCGCGCTGGGCGATGAGCGCAAGGCGCGCGAAATCGCGTTGTTCCGCCAGGGCAAGTTCCGCGACGTCAAGCTCGCCCGGCAGCAATCGGCCAAGCTCGAGAATATCTTCGAGCAGATGGGCGAGGGGCAGGCGAAGGCGCTCTCCCTCATCATCAAGGCGGACGTTCAAGGCTCGTACGAGGGCTTGTCGCATGCCCTGTCCGGGCTCTCCACCAGCGAGGTCAAGGTCAATATCGTCCACGCCGCGGTGGGCGGCATCACCGAATCGGACGTCAACCTGGCGCTCGCATCGAAGGCGGTGATCATCGGCTTCAACGCCCGGGCGGACGCGGCTGCGCGCAAGCTCGCGGAAGCGAGCGGCGTCGACATCCGTTACTACAACGTGATCTACGACGCGGTCGATGAAATCAAGGCCGCGCTGTCGGGCATGCTGGCCCCGGAGCGCAAGGAAAACGTTCTGGGCCTGGTCGAAGTGCGCCAGATTTTCAAGATTTCCCGGATCGGCACCGTCGCCGGCTGCTACGTGACCGAGGGGCTGGTGCGCCGCAGCAACGCCAAGGTGCGCCTGCTGCGCGACAACGTGGTCATACACGACGGCGAGCTCGACTCGCTCAAGCGCTTCAAGGACGACGTGCGGGAGGTCAAGGCGGGATTCGAGTGCGGACTGTCCCTCAGGAATTTCGACGATCTCAAGGTGGGCGACCAGGTCGAGGTCTACGAGGTCGTCGAGGTCGCCCGCACGCTGTGAGCGTAGTCGCGAGCCCGTGCCGCGCGATTTCCCCCGCAGCCGCCGCATCGCCGAACAGGTGCAGCGCGAGCTGTCCGACATCATTCGCCTCGAGCTGAAGGACCCGCGTGTCGGAATGATCACGCTGACGGACGTCGAAGTCAGCGTGGATCAATCCCATGCCAAGGTGTTTTTCACTTTGCTGGGCGAGCCGGAGCGGATTGCCAACGCCACCGAGGGCCTGCAGCACGCCGCGGGCTTCCTGCGCAGCCAGCTGGCTCACCGCATGAAGCTGCGGCTCGTGCCGCAATTGACGTTCAAGTACGACGAATCGGTCGAGCGCGGCATGCGGTTGTCGCAATTGATCGACGCCGCCGTCGCCGACGACGCGAAACGCGGAAAACGGCGCAAATGATCCCGCGGCGCACCGTCAACGGGGTGCTGCTGCTGGACAAGCCGCCTGGGATAACCTCGCATGGGGCCGTTCAAGTCGTCCGCCGCCTGCTCAATGCGGCGAAAGCCGGCCACACCGGTACGCTCGATCCCCTCGCGACGGGGCTGCTGCCGGTGTGCCTGGGCGAAGCAACGAAGTTCTCCCACACGTTGCTGGCTGCCGACAAGGCCTACACCGCGACGATACGCCTGGGCATGACGACGAACACCGGCGACCTCGAGGGGCAAGTCACAGCCCGATCAGAAGTCAGGGTGACGCAACAGGAGATCGCGCCGGCGCTGCAAAAGTTCATGGGAGATATTCTTCAGATCCCGCCTATGTACAGCGCCATCAAGCACGAAGGACAGCCGCTCTACAAGCTTGCGCGCGCCGGGAAAGAGCTGGCGCGCGCGCCGCGCAAGATCGTCATCAGCCGCCTGGTCCTCGTCGGATTCGCCGGGGACGAGCTGACCGTTTCCGTCAGCTGCAGCAAAGGCACATACGTGCGCGTGCTCGCTGAGGACCTCGGGCGCGAGCTGGGTTGCGGCGCCTGCCTGTCCGCGCTGCGACGGGATGCCGTGGGTGGATTCTCGCTGGCGTCCGGCGCGGTCACCCTGGAGCGGCTCGAATCATTGACACTGGCCGAAAGGGATGCATTGCTGTTGCCCGCCGATGCGCTCGTGGCTTCGCTGCCGCGCTTCGACCTCGATGCCGCCGAGACGCGCCGGATGAACCAGGGCCAGCCGGTCGAACGCGCGGAGACCGGCGCGGAAGGGTTGGCGCGTATCTACGGTCCGGACCGCGAGTTCCTGGGATTGGTCGAGGTCACCGGCCCGGGAAGAATCGTGCCCAAGCGCCTGACGGCGCGGGGCTAGGGGCCGGAATTTTTCCAATCCGAACAGCGGGCAAGCGCGTGTTGCGGGGGGGCCAGGTCGGGGTTTCCGCGCTTAAATTGCTTGAGAAACCGTGGGTTAGAGGGTAAAATCGCGCCTCTATCAGGAGAGCACCATGGCGGTGACAAACAACCAAAAGGCGCAGTTGGTCAAGGATTACCAGCGCGCCAAGGACGATACCGGTTCACCCGAGGTCCAGATCGCGCTGCTGACGGCGCGCATCACGGACCTCACCGAGCATTTCAAGACGCACGTCAAGGACCATCATTCCCGGCGCGGCCTGCTGCGGATGGTGAGCCGCAGGCGCAAGCTCCTCGATTACCTGAAGCGAGCGAACGCCGACAAGTACCGTCAGGTTATCGACCGGCTCGGGCTGCGCAAGTAAGGTATTCGTCGTGCTTGCCGATGCCAAGGGCCGGTTGGTCGCCACACCGGGTCGCGTGAACCTTCAGGCGCGGCTGCTCGATCCGCATCTTTAACCCGAGACCGCACGCGCGGTCTTTTTTATTTCTCAAGGGGCACTGCTTTGAAACACATCAAGAAATCGCTTGTTTGGGGTCGGCACCGGCTGATCCTCGAGACCGGGGAGATCGCGCGCCAGGCAACCGGGGCCGTGCTGGTCAACATGGAAGACACGGTGGTGCTGGTCACCGTGGTCGGCGCCCGGCAGGCGCAGGCAGGCAAGGATTTTCTTCCGCTCACCGTCGATTACCAGGAACGCACCTATGCAGCGGGCAAGATTCCCGGCGGCTTCTTCAAGCGCGAAGGCCGCCCGTCCGAAAAGGAAATCCTCACCTGCCGGCTGATCGACCGCCCGATCCGCCCGCTGTTCCCCGATGGTTACTACAACGAAATTCAGCTGGTCGCGACCGTCGTGTCGTCGAACAACGAAATCGACTCGGACATCCCGGCCATGATCGGCGCCTCCGCGGCGCTGGCCCTCTCCGGCATCCCGTTCAACGGGCCGATCGGAGCGGCACGCGTCGGCTATCTGAACGACCAATACGTGCTCAACCCGACCGCGACCGAGCTCAAGACCTCGCAGCTGGACCTCGTGGTGGCCGGCACCGGGCAGGCGGTGCTGATGGTGGAATCCGAAGCGAAAGAGCTGCCCGAGGACGTCATGCTGGGCTCGGTGGTATTCGGGCATCAGCAGATGCAGCCGGTGATCCAGATGATCAACGAGCTGGCGGATGAGGCGGGCGCCCAGGCGTGGGATTGGACGCCACCGGCGACGAACGAAACGCTGATCGAGCGGATCGCGGCGCTTGCCGAAAGCGATTTGCGCGCGGCGTTCCAGTTGAAGCAGAAACAGGCCCGTTCCGAGGCGATCGACAATATCTGGAAGCGCGTCTTCAACGAGGTTGGCGTCGGCACGGAAGGCGGCCCGGAGGCCAACGCGGTCAAGGAAATCTGCTTCGCGCTGGAATCGAAGATCGTCCGCGGCCAGATCCTGAACGGCGATCCGCGCATCGACGGCCGCAACACGCGCACCGTGCGACCGATCTCGATACGCACCGGGCTGCTGCCACGCGCGCATGGCTCCGCCTTGTTTACCCGCGGCGAGACCCAGGCGATGGTGGCTGCGACGCTCGGCACCTCGCGCGATGAGCAGCGCATCGATGCGCTGCAAGGCGAATACACGGATCGCTTCATGATGCACTACAACATGCCGCCTTATGCGACAGGAGAGACCGGCCGCGTCGGCTCGCCGAAGCGCCGGGAGATCGGCCACGGGCGGCTCGCCAAGCGCGCGCTGATTGCCATGCTCCCGTCGCCGGAGGCTTTTGCCTACTCGATGCGGGTGGTATCCGAAATCACCGAGTCCAACGGCTCGAGCTCGATGGCGAGCGTGTGCGGGGGCTGTCTTGCGTTGATGGACGCGGGGGTGCCTCTCAAGGCGCACGTGGCGGGCATTGCCATGGGGCTCATCAAGGAAGGCAACCGGTTCGCCGTGCTGTCCGACATCCTCGGCGACGAGGACCACCTGGGCGACATGGATTTCAAGGTTGCCGGCACCGAGGCGGGGATTACCGCGCTGCAGATGGACATCAAGATCGAGGGCATAACCAAGGAGATCATGCACGCCGCGCTCGTCCAGGCGCGCGAAGGCCGCCTGCACATCCTGGAGAAGATGAAGCAGTCGCTGGAAGCGCCGCGGGCCGAGCTGTCGATGTGGGCGCCGCGCATGATCACGATCAAGATCAAGCCGGACAAGATCCGCGACGTGATCGGCAAGGGCGGCGCCGTGATCCGCGCGCTCACCGAGGAGACCGGCACCACCATCGATATCCAGGACGACGGCACCGTCACCATCGCCTGCGTATCCCCGGAAGCGGGAGAGGCGGCGAAGAAGCGCATCGAAGCGATCACAGCGGACGTGGAAGTCGGCCGCATCTACGATGGGACCGTGTTGAAGCTCCTGGACTTCGGGGCGATCGTGAGCGTGTTGCCGGGCAAGGACGGATTGCTGCACATCTCGCAGATCGCCAACGAGCGCGTCAACGCGGTTTCCGACCACCTCAAGGAAGGCCAGCACGTGCGCGTCAAGGTGCTCGAAGCCGACGACAAGGGCAGGTTGCGGCTGTCGATGAAGGCCGTCGCGGCGGAGGCTCAGGCCCAGCCCCAGACCGCGCAGTAAGGAAAGATCGGCGCACAAAAAAAGCGGCCGTTCGGCCGCTTTTTTATTCCCCGCGCGTTGAACGGCGATCGTTTCGTCCGTTCGAACGGGCGGAGTTAAACCGGGGCTTTGCCTCCGGATTTAACGTTATTTGGCGACCTGCCGCTCGCGCAGCTCGTCGAGGGTCTTGCAATCGATGCACAGCGTCGCCGTGGGGCGCGCCTCGAGCCGCTTCAGCCCGATCTCGATGCCGCACGAATCGCAGTAGCCGTATTCGCCCGCGTCGATGCGCGCGATGGTCTCGTCGATCTTCTTGATGAGCTTGCGCTCGCGGTCGCGGTTGCGCAGCTCGAGCGACATGTCCGATTCCTGGCTGGCGCGGTCGTTGGGGTCGGCGAATATCGTCGCCTCGTCCTGCATGGTGTGCACGGTGCGGTCGATGTCCTGCGACAAATCGCGCTTCATCTCCTCCAGCATCTTTCGGAAATGGGCGAGCTGGCGCGGGTTCATGTAGTCCTCTTTCCCCTTCGGTTTGTAGGGGGGAAAAGGCTTGTGCAATTCGGTGGGCATGGCTTTTCGGCGTTCGGAAAAGAACGCTTTATATCCGAATTCGATAGGCGCCGCAAGCAGGCAATTCCCGTGCAAAAACCCCTGCGTTTTCATTGACCTCCAGTAGGGCAGCGGGTAAGATTACGCCCCTTCGAAGCAGGCGCGGCCGGGGCCGGTTGCGCGCCTGGATTGGCGGCCCGCGCCGGGTGCGGCAGACTAGTGCCGTTCCAACTTTTTCGCGCCAGCGGGGCAAGCTGTCCGGTGGCGGAAAATTGGCCCGAGGTGGACACGGTGGATTGCCGGGATAGTTGGAACGGCACTAGCTGGAAGGCGCCCGTAGCTCAACGGACAGAGCACCGGCCTTCTAAGCCGGGGGTTGTGGGTTCGATTCCCGCCGGGCGCGCCAAAGGCTCACGCTTTTCGGTGGTGGCTGTAGCTCAAAGGTAGAGTACTGGATTGTGATTCCAGGTGTTGTGGGTTCGAGTCCCATCAGCCACCCCACTTTCCCGCCGTTTTGCCGCGGCGCTCCAATCGTGATGTAATCGCAGTCCGCCGGAGAGGAGGCGCCGTTGGACATCATGCAGTTCCTGTGGTGGCATTGGGTAGTGCTGGGCATCGCGCTGATGCTGCTCGAGCTCGCCGTGCCGGCGTTCTTCCTGGTGTGGTTCGGCCTCGGGGCGCTGATCGTCGGTGTCGCGTTGCTCGCCGTTCCGGCACTGTCGTTCGCCTGGCAGGTCCTCGCCTGGATCGGCTGCTCGCTCGCCTTTATCTGGTTGTGGTTCAAGGTGTTCAAGCCGGGCTTGTACAAGACGCGCGCAGGCATGTCCAAAGGCGCGGTGCTCGGCGAGATCGGACTCGTCATCCGCGACATCCGCCCCTTCGAAAAAGGGCAGATCCGCTTCCAGAAGCCGGTGCTGGGGGATGAAGTATGGGAGTCGATCGCGGACGAGGAAATCAAGACCGGGGAGCGCGTCAAGGTGATCGAGGTCGAGGGCAACATACTCAAGGTCGGAAGAACGTAGCGGGAGGACGCGCATGGGATTCGAGATCGTTGTCATCGCGGTACTGGTCTTTGTCGTGGTCACCGTGTGGAAAGGCGTGCGGATTGTTCCGCAGGGCGAGGAATGGATCGTCGAGCGTCTCGGCAAGTTCAACGCCACCCTGAGCCCCGGGCTGACCATCATCGTTCCCTACATCGACCGGGTCGCCTACAAGGTCATTACCAAGGACATCATCCTCGATGTCCCGGAGCAGGAGGTGATCACCAAGGACAACGCCGTGATCATCACCAACGCGATCGCCTTCATCAAGGTGACCGACCCGATCAAGGCGGTCTACGGCATCGTGGATTTTTCCGAGGCGATACGCAACCTGGTGCAGACCACGCTGCGCTCGATTACCGGCGAGATGGAGCTCGATCAGGCGCTGTCCTCGCGCGAGAAGATCAAGCTGCGCCTGAAGGAAAGCATTTCGGACGAAGCGATCGACTGGGGGCTGACCATCAAGTCCGTGGAGATCCAGGACATCAAGCCCTCCGAATCGATGGTGAAATCGATGGAGCTGCAGGCGGCGGCGGAGCGGGAACGGAAAGCGGTGGTGACCAAGGCCGAGGGCGCGAAGCAGGCGATGATCCTCGAGGCCGAAGGACGGCTCGAGAGCGCCAAGCGGGACGCCGTGGCCCAGGTGACGCTGGCGGAATCCTCGTCTCAGGCGATACAGAAGGTCACCAGCGCGGTGGGCGATCGCGACACGCCCATGCTGTTCCTGCTCGGCGAGAAGTATATCCACGCACTTGAAAATATTTCCACCTCGCCCAACAGCAAGATCGTGCTGCTGCCCGGCGACCTGCAGGACGCGCTGAAAGGGATACTCGGCAAGGCCCGCTCGGGCTGAGGGCGGGCGGCTCGTGGCCGGTGACCCGTGACCGGTCGAAGCCCGCGGCGGAACTAGGTCTTGATGCGCATCAGCCGCTGCTGCTCGCGGCGCCAGTCCTTTTCCTTCTCGGCCTGCCGCTTGTCAAATTGCTTCTTGCCCTTCGCGAGGCCGATCTCGACCTTGACGCGCCCGTTCTTGTAGTGCAGGTCGAGCGGCACCAGCGCGTAACCGGCGCGCTCGACGCTGCCGATCAGGCGGCTGATCTCTTCCGCGTGAAGCAGCAGCTTGCGCGTGCGCGTGGGATCCGGCGTGACGTGCGTCGACGCCGCGGGCAGCGGGCTGATATGGCAGCCGATGAGAACGATCTCGCCGTTGCTCACGATCACGTAGGCTTCCTTGATATTCGCGCGGCCGGCCCGGATCGCCTTGACCTCCCAGCCTTCGAGCGCGATCCCCGCCTCGAACCGCTGTTCGATAAAATAGTCGTGGAAAGCTTTCTTGTTCTGGACGATGCTCATGCCTGGACCGGGTCCCCGTGCATTCTACCAGCGGCGCCCGGCGCATCTGCCCTTCCCGGGCATGCCGGGGCGGTGAGCCGATGACCGACGTGAACCGCTCGGTGCTGGTCGCCTTCACGCCCGCCCAGATGTTTGCCCTGGTGGAAGGGGTCGAGGACTATCCCAGGTTCCTGCCCTGGTGCGGCGGGGCAAGCGTGCAGCGCCACGACGCCGGCCGCGCGACCGCGACGATACAGATCAACTACCGGGGCATCCGGCAGAGCTTCACGACCGAGAACGCCCTGCGGGTCCCGGAGACGATCGACATGCGCCTCGTGGAGGGGCCGTTCAGCAGCCTGGACGGAAGCTGGCGTTTCACCGGCCTTGGCGACCGCGGCTGCAAGGTCGAGCTGAAGCTTCATTACGAATTCTCGAGCCGCGTCCTGGAGAAACTGGTGGGCCCGGTATTCAATTACATCACCGACCGGCTGGTGGATGCCTTTGCAAAGCGCGCCGAGCAGGTCTATGGCTGAAAGCAGCCTAGAGCCGTCAGTCGCCAGTCGTCAGTCGTCACTCATCAGGGTGGAGGTGGCCTACGCGCTGCCCGGGAAGCAGGTATTGCTGGAGCTGGAAGTGGAGGAGGGCGCGTCGGTGCGCGAGGCCATCGAGCGCTCGGGTCTGCTGGCGCGGTTTCCCGGGATCGAGCTTGCGCACGGGCGCGTCGGCATTTTCGGCAAGCGGGTGCGGCTGGACGCGCCGCTGAGCGATCGCGACCGCGTGGAAATCTACCGTCCGCTGATTGCCGATCCCAAGGATGCGCGCCGGGAGCGGGCGCGGCGTTCACCGCGGCGGGTGCGGGGCCGGTAGAGCACGGCGGGCTGCCAGCCGACCGTTACTTGCAGTTGTTGGCGACGACCTTCTGCGCCTTGGCGATTTCGGCCGGGCGGTCCGTGTCCTCCATGAACACGCGATCGCCGGTCTTGGGATCCACGCGGACTATCCGCTGCCCCTCCTCAAGGCCTTTCAGGTGCGACCGGGCGTTGTCGCAAGCCTCGCGATTGAACGCCTGCTCGGCGGCCTTTTCGTTCTCCTTCTGGCGGGCCTCGGTCGCATCGAGCTGACGCTTCTTGAACTCGGCTTCGCGCTCGGCGAGCGTCTTCGCCTTGGTTTCGCCCTTGGTCGTCGTCCGGGTGGGCTCGTTCTTGATGCCGGTTTGAAGCGGCTTCGTTCCGGGCGGGCACTGCGCGGCGTATTCGACCTTGCCATCCTTGCTCACGCACTTGAGCAGCTGGCCGTGCGCGGCCAGGGGCGCGACCAGTATCAGGATCGTGATGACGGTTTTCACTGGGTCTCCTCTTTTTACAGCTAGATCAATCCATTAACGCGCGAATCCGTTTACCGTTGACGGGTGCATGCGTATAATACGTTTTTTGCGAAGGGTAGAAAACATGCGTGTGGTGCAAAAAGCCCTCACCTTCGACGATGTCCTGCTGATCCCTGCCCACTCGAACGTCCTCCCGCGCGAGGTCAATCTCGCCACCCAGCTCACCCGCGGCATCACACTCAACATTCCCGTGGTCTCGGCCGCCATGGACACGGTCACCGAGGCGCGGCTCGCGATCGCCCTCGCCCAGGAGGGCGGGATCGGCATCGTCCACAAGAACATGCCGCCCAAGTCCCAGGCGGCGGAAGTCACCAAGGTCAAGCGCTTCGAGAGCGGGATCGTAAAAGACCCCATCACCATCTCGCCCAACATGCGGGTGCGGGATGTGCTCAAGCTCACCGAGCAGCACAAGATATCGGGGCTGCCGGTCATCAATGGCTCGGGAAAGGTGGCGGGCATTGTCACCAACCGCGACCTGCGCTTCGAGACCAAGCTCGACCAGCCGGTGCGCAACATCATGACACCGCGCGAGCGGCTGGTGACGGTGCGCGAGGGCGCGCCCCGCGAGGAGGCCTTGTCGCTCATGCACAAGCACCGCCTCGAGCGCGTGCTGGTGGTGAATCGCAAGTTCGAATTGCGCGGACTGGTCACGGTGAAGGACATCCTCAAGTCCACCGAGCACCCGAACGCGTGCAAGGACAGCCAGGGCCGGCTGCGGGTGGGCGCGGCGATCGGAGTGGGCGAGGGTACCGAGGAGCGCGCCGAGGCGCTGGTCGAGGCCGGCGCCGACGTGATCGTGGTGGACACGGCGCACGGCCATTCGAAGAACGTGCTGGACCGCGTGAAATGGGTCAAGCGCCACTTCCCGAAGACCCAGGTGATCGGCGGCAACATCGCCACCGCGGCGGCGGCGAAGGCGCTGGTGGACCATGGCGCAGACGGCGTGAAGGTCGGCATCGGTCCCGGATCCATCTGCACGACGCGCATCGTCGCCGGCGTCGGCGTGCCGCAGATCAGCGCGATCGCCAACGTCCTGAAAGGGCTCGCCAGGACGGACGTGCCGCTGATCGCCGACGGCGGCATCCGTTACTCCGGGGACATCGCCAAGGCGATCGCCGCCGGCGCCCACGCCGTGATGATCGGCAGCCTCTTCGCCGGCACCGAGGAGTCGCCGGGAGAGATCGAGCTTTACCAGGGGCGCTCCTACAAGTCGTACCGGGGCATGGGCTCTCTCTCCGCGATGCAGCAAGGCGCCGCGGACCGCTACTTCCAGGACGAAGAGCCCGATACCGACAAGCTGGTGCCCGAGGGTGTCGAGGGCCGCGTCCCGTACAAGGGCCAGCTCGCGCCGCTGGTGCACCAGCTGACCGGCGGGCTCAGCTCGAGCATGGGCTATCTCGGCTGCTCCTCGATCGAGGAAGTGCGGACCCGCGCGGAATTCGTGGAAATCACCCACGCCGGCATCCGCGAGTCCCACGTTCACGACGTGCAGATCGTGAAGGAAGCGCCCAACTACCGCGTTGAGTGAGGACCACGCCTCACTGAAGATGCTGCACGAAAAAATCCTCATTCTCGATTTCGGCGCGCAGTACACTCAGTTGATCGCGCGCCGCGTGCGCGAGGCCCACGTCTACTGCGAGATCCACCCGTTCGACGTTGACGACCGGTTCGTCCGCGCCTTCAACCCGCGCGGCGTCATCCTCTCCGGCGGCCCGGCCTCCGTTTGGGAAGGCGGCACCCCGCGGGCGCCGCAGGCGGTATTCGACCTGGGGGTGCCGGTCCTCGGCATCTGCTACGGCATGCAAACCATGGCGGCCCAGCTTGGCGGCAAGGTCGAGATGGGCAAGGTGCGGGAGTTCGGCTACGCCGAGGTGCGGGCGCGCGGCCATTCGACCCTCCTGAGAGACCTGCAGGACCGGGTCTCCGCCGAGGGGCACGGCCTGCTCGACGTCTGGATGAGCCACGGCGACAAGGTCAACGAGCTGCCGGCGGGCTTCAAGGTGATCGCTGCGAGCGCCGAGTGCCCGATCGCCGGCATGGCCGACGAGTCCCGCAAGCTCTACGGCGTGCAGTTCCACCCCGAGGTCACGCATACCCTCCAGGGAAGAGCGATCCTCGAGCGTTTCGTGCGCCAGGTCTGCGGCCTGTCGGGCGACTGGAGCATGCCGAATTTCATCGAGGAGGCGGTCGGCCGCATCCGCTCGGAGATCGGTTCCGACGAAGTCGTGCTCGGGCTGTCGGGCGGCGTGGATTCTTCCGTGGCCGCGGCGCTCATCCACAAGGCGATCGGCGCGCAGCTCACCTGCGTGTTCGTGGACCACGGGCTGCTGCGGTTGAACGAGGCCGAGCAGGTGATGAACACTTTCGCCGGGAAACTCGGCGCCCGGGTGATCCGCGTGGACGCTCGCGACCCCTTCATGAAGCATCTCAAGGGCGTGACCGATCCCGAGGACAAGCGCAAGATCATCGGCCGCGAGTTCATCGAGGTGTTCCAGCGCGAGGCGGCGCGGCTGCCGAAGGTGAAGTGGCTCGCCCAGGGCACCATCTATCCCGACGTGATCGAGTCGGCGGGCGCGAAGACCAAGAAGGCGCACAGCATCAAGTCGCATCACAACGTCGGCGGGCTGCCGGATACGCTGCATCTCAAGCTGCTCGAGCCGCTGCGCGAGCTGTTCAAGGACGAGGTGCGCGAAGTGGGGGTTGCGCTCGGCTTGCCGCGCGACATCGTGTTTCGCCACCCGTTCCCGGGGCCGGGCCTGGGCGTGCGCATACTGGGCGAGGTCAAGCCGGAGTATGCGGACCTGCTGCGGCGCGCCGACGCGATCTTCATAGACGAGCTGCAGGCATCCGGGTGGTACGACAAGACCGCCCAGGCCTTCGCGGTGTTCATTCCGGTCAAGTCGGTGGGGGTCATGGGCGACGGCCGCACTTACGAGCACGTCGTTGCCCTGCGCGCGGTGCAGACCCAGGATTTCATGACCGCGCAGTGGGCGGAACTGCCGCACGGGCTGCTGTCCAAGGTGGCGAACCGCATCATCAACGAGGTGCGGGGAATCAACCGCGTCGTCTACGACATCTCGAGCAAGCCGCCGGCCACGATCGAGTGGGAATGAGCCCCGACGCAACTTCGATCGGATCATCAAATGAACAAGTTCGGCTGGCATCTACCCGACGACGACGTCGAATTCTCCGCTTACCTGGAGGTGATCAGTTCCGGGCGGGAATGCCTCTTCGAGGGACGGGTGGTTTACCAGCCCGAGCATTTGATGGCGGTGAGCCGGTACTTCACCAACTTCACCGATGCATGTGCCATAGACATTGGGGCCCACATCGGATTCTGGAGCTTTTTGCTCTGCACGAGATTCAAGAAGGTTTATGCCTTCGAGCCCAGCGAAAGTATGAGAGCACTCTTCGTGCGCAACATTGAGTCCCGAAACGTGGAGCTCTTCCCGGTGGCGCTGGCGGACGAGGACGGCCGCGGGTCCTTGCAAGTGATCGAGGGAAATTCGGGTGCGAGCTTCATGACTTTCGGGGCGGAGGGCAAGGTGGAGTGCCGGACGCTGGATTCCTATGGGCTCACCGGCGTCGGGTTCCTCAAGATCGACGTCGAAGGCGCGGAATATCTGGTCCTGAAGGGCGCCCGGCAGACCATCAGCAGCTCGAAACCTCTGATCATCGTCGAACAGAAGCAGTTCGGTTCGAGATACGCAAAGCGTCCTGAGGACGTCAGAGAGTTATTGGGCTCCCTCGGGTACTCCCTTGCCGAGCGGGTGCACAAGGACGAAATTTTCGTTCCGGCGGAAATGTTGCGCGATGCACGATGATGAATTCATGCTCGAAGCATTGGCGCTTGCCCGGCAGGCAGCCGAAGCCGGGGAGGTGCCGGTGGGGGCGGTCGTCGTGAAGGAAGGCGTGGTGATCGGGCGGGGCTACAACCGGCCCGTGTCAACCCGAGACCCTACGGCGCATGCCGAGGTGATTGCCCTGCGCGAAGCCGCAACGCGGCTCGGCAACTACCGGCTCGGTGATTGCGCGCTGTACGTGACGCTGGAGCCGTGCGCGATGTGCGCCGGCGCCATGATGCACGCCCGCATCGCGCGTGTTGTCTACGGCGCCGCCGACCCCAAGTCCGGCGCCTGCGGCAGCGTGGTGGACCTGTTCGCGGAAAAGCGCCTGAATCACCACGCCACCGTCATCGGCGGCGTGATGGCGGGGGAGGCCGGTGAGCTGCTGCAGGAATTCTTCTCGGCGCGACGCCGGGCCGGCGGCCATGCCTAGCATCGTAATCAGTATCAAGGAGCAGGCGCTCGATCTGCTGCGAGAGGACGGATCGCTGATCAAGCGCTACTCGATTTCCACCTCCAGGAACGGCGCGGGAGAGCTCAACGGGAGCTATTGCACGCCGCGGGGCCGGCACATCATCCGCGCCAAGATCGGCGCCGGCCAGCCGTTGAATGCGGTATTCGTGGAGCGGCGCCCGACGGGCGAGGTCTACAGCCCGGAACTGGTCCGGAGCAACCCGGGGCGCGACTGGATCCTCACCCGCATCCTGTGGCTCTCCGGCCGCGAGCGCGGCTACAACCGCCTCGGAAGCGTGGACACCATGCGCCGCGCGATCTACATCCACGGCAGTCCCGACAGCGCGCGGATGGGCAAGCCCGGGTCGCACGGCTGCGTGCGCATGCGCAATCAGGACGTGGCGGAGCTGTTCGATCTCGTGCCGGTCGGCACGCCCGTCGTCATTTCCGAGTAGCCGGGCGTCCCCCTTCGCTGCGATGCGGTATTTCGCATCGCAAAATCATGGTGTTGCATTCCAATACCTTGATTTTTGGGGCGTCATGCTGCGCAACATAATATTGCCATGCGGCAATTGTGCAACGCAGAAAAATCGGTTAAATTGCCATATCTTATCCCTGAGAGGTCATAAAACTCATGGCTGACAAACCGCGCAACGGCAACGGAAAAAGCAGGGAAAAAGGAAACGGAAGCGGTAATGGCAGCACAATCATGAGGTTATCGGGCAAGGTAGCCATCATCACCGGGTCCGGCCGGGGAATCGGCCAGGCGACGGCGGTGAAGTTCGGCAAAGAGGGCGCCACGGTCATTTCCTGCGACATCAACGCCGACCAGGCCCAGGAAACCGCCCAGCTCGTGACCGCGGCGGGCGGCGAGGCGATGGGCTTCCAGATCGACGTGCGCGACAAAGCGAGCATTGCGCGCATGGTCGAGGCGGTGGTCGCCCAGTACGGGCGCGTCGACTGCCTGGTCAACAACGCCGGCATTGTTCAGGACGCCACCATCAAGAACATGACCGACGAGCAGTTCGACAGCGTCGTTGAGGTCAATCTAAAGGGCGTCTACAACTGCACCAAGGCGGTGGTGGACGTGATGCTGAAGCAGAACTCCGGCGTCATCCTCAACGCTTCGTCCATCGTCGGCATCTACGGCAACTTCGGCCAGACCAATTACGCGGCGAGCAAGTTCGGCGTCATCGGCATGGTCAAGACCTGGGCGCGCGAGCTCGGGCGCAAGGGCATCCGCGCCAACGCGGTCTGCCCGGGATTCGTCTCCACCCCGATCCTTGCCAAGATTCCCGAGAAGGTGTTGAAGGCGCTCGAGGACCGGGTGCCGCTGGGCCGGCTCGCGCGGCCGGAGGAGATCGCCAACACCTTCGCCTTTCTCGCCTCCGACGAGGCGAGCTACATCAACGGCGCGGTCATAGAAGTTAGCGGAGGGCTTACGCTGTAGCGAGCGTTGAACGGCGAAATCCGTCCGTTCGAACGCGAGCGACTAAAACGGCGCTTGGCGTCCGTTTTAGTCGATATAATCGGCTCCATGGCCGAGCCGCTGCCCTTCACCGTCAAGCCGGTCTACTGGACCGCCAGCGAGAAGCTGCTGAAGGCGATCCGCGACACGGTATTCGTCGAGGAGCAGGGGGTGCCCGAGGACCTGGAATGGGACGGGCTCGACGAGCACGCCTACCACGTCATTGCGTTCGCGCCCGATGACACGCCGATCGGCACCGGCCGGCTGCTGCAGGACGGCCATATCGGGCGCGTCGCGGTGCTCAAGGAATGGCGCGGCAAGGGGGTGGGGCGCGCGCTGCTCGACATGCTGCTCGTCATCGCCAACAAGATGGGCTACGACGAAGTGCGGCTGCATGCCCAGACCCGCGTCCTCGATTTCTACCTCAGGCGCGGTTTCACCGTGCAGGGCGAGGAATTCATGGAGGCGGGCATCCCCCACATCGCCATGATCCGCGCCACCGCCGATCAGACGTCCTGGCCAGCCGCCTTCGTCGTGCGCCCCCTGGCGCGCATGTGAATCGGAAAGCGCCGCGCCGTTTCTCCCAGCGGCGCGCCCAGCGGTCCGAACCTGCGCTCGATAAACGTCGCCTCCGATTTGCCGTGCACCAGTAGCACGGTGGACGCGCGGGTTCCATAGCGGTCACCCGCGACGAACGCCGGGGACAGTTCACGCTCCCGCTGCAGGCCGACGCCGGTGTCCGGCAACTCCGCATCGGGTGCGACGGTGCGGTCGGACAGGATGTCGAACAGCCCACCGATCAGTTCCGCTTCGCCCGCCTTGAGCAATGCCGATACCCGCTGCTTGCCGCGCGCGACCTTGGGCCAGGGGGTGTTGGGCAGGTGATTGCTGAGCCCGTGCACGCCGGCGGGGAGTTCTTCGATGCCGGAACCGCGGTTTGAAAGGGAATACAGGCGTTCCCGGTCAGCGACCAGCAGGCTGAAGCCGCGGAATTGCCCCGCGGCCGGCACGACGCTTTCAAGATAGGCGCGCGGTGCGGCATTTCCGCGCAGGAATTCCGCCGTCAGCTCTCCGCGCGATCGCGGGGCATCCCGCGCGGCGGGTCCGTCGCGGTAGTTGGTGACCGCCGCGAAGCGGCCGGAAGTGGTGACGCCGAGCCAGGTGCCGCGGTGCTCGACATCGCGCCCGCCGAAGATGTCCGGTGCGTCAAGCCAGAAGTCCGCGGCCGTGCTCGGGCGCTCGTACGCTTCGTCGCGGTTGCCGGCGAACACCAGCGGGAATTCCGGGTGGGCGCGCCAGGCGAGGAGTATCAGGCACATCAGTGTTCAAAGCACTCGACGTGACGGGGCGTGCCGGGCAGCAGGAATTCCTGCACGTTGAGGCGGCCAGCGGCATCGGCCAGCTCCCACTCGAACTTCGCGTCGTCGGTGACGTTGAGGTAGATCTCCATCCACAGGTTCGACTCGCCGCGCTTGCGCATGAGCCGGCCTTCGATGCCGGTCGCCTTGCGCACGGCCGCGAACAGGTCCTTGACGCGGGCCTCGCACTCGGCAGCCCGGGCGGGGTCGATGCGGTAATAGATGTAATAGGAGAAGGCCATGAGGGCATCCTACTGGCGCGGCTTCACCCCGGCAACAACAGATATCCTCACTCCCCCGGACGCAGGGTAGAGAGTCGGGGCGAGGGAATGGTGTATAAGTTTTGTCACGACTAACGGAGTGATCCACCATGAGCACCCGCCAACTCATTCCATTTCTGGTTTTGATTCTGCTGGCCGGATGCGCCGCTCCCGAATCGCCATCGCCGCTGGACGCGGACGTGAACGCGGTGAATGAGCGCATCGCGCAGGCGCAGGAGGAGCGGAAAGCGTTCGGCAAAGGGTCCGTGGCGCACGACCTGATGACGCTGCGCATCGCGATCCACGAGCAGACGTTCGCCATGCTCGAGCAACGGCGCGTGGCAGGAAGAGCGCAGGTAACACTGTCCTACACCGTGGACGGCAAGCCATTCCGCGCGCCGGCCGATGCGGCCGCCGACGTGAAACGGCTGGAGGACAAATTGAAGGAAGTCCGGGCGGCGCGCGAATACGACCTGCAGCAGATCAAGGAGGCCGGCGAACCGTTCAGGCCGCTCTACACGATGAGCGCCGCGACCCGGGCGATCCAGATTTCCCAGCTCGAATACCAGTTGGCGGCCAGCCGTCACGGCTTCCCGCCGTATTACGTGCCATTCCACCCGCCCGCCGAGGGCGCCACGCCGCCGCAAGTGATCGAGGTGCCAGCGGGGAAGTCGGCCGTCATACAGTAAGAGCGTGATGCGTGATGGTTGATGCGGGTCAGTCGTCGGTCGTCACTTTGTAGGGCAACGGCAGGAACTTGAGCGCCGGGCCGTCGAGCGACTTCCAGTGCACGTCGCCCTTCTCGGCGCTGGCGATCTGGATCACGGCGAGCACGTCGTAACCCCCTTCCGGCGAGCGGGCGGCGTTGACGACCGTGCCGCAGGCCTGTTCGCCGAAAGTGGGGCTGTAGAGCTTGGCGCCCGGCTCGGGCCGGTCGGTGCCGGGGATATTGGCGAGAACCATCCGCTGCTTGAGCGTGCCGCGGTAGTGCATGCGCGCGACGATCTCCTGGCCCGGGTAGCAGCCCTTGGTCAGGCTCACGCCGCCGATGAGATCGAGGTTCACCATCTGCGGCACGAACTGTTCCTGTGTCGCCGGCAGGATGGTCGGGATGCCGGCGCGGATGTCGAGCCAGTCCCAGTGCTCGAAACCGGACTTTTCCGCGCCTGCGGCAAGTGATTCAAGGATGCGCGGCGCCTTGTCCCGCGCGACGACGAGTTCGTACCGTTCGCCCGGCAGCCGAATGACCATGGCGTCCTGTGTGTGGGCTACGTCATGCACGTTTTGCGGCGCCTGGCCACCCACGCGCTGCACCAGCGCGGCGGCATCCTTTCCGGCGACGCCAATGACCGTCCAATCTCCGGACGCATCGGACGCCTTCACCTTCGAACGCAGGATGAACTTCGAGAGCTGCTTCTGAATCGGTTCGCGCAGCGAGGAGGGCAGCTGCATGAAAAACCCCTGCTCCGAGCGCCACAGAAGGAAGCTCGCGAGCATGCGGCCTTTCGGCGTGCAGTAGGCCCCGTACGTGCCGCGGCCCGGTGTCAGCGCGGCGACGTCGCAGCTCAACTGGTTGTGCAGAAAGGTTTGAGCGTCCTCACCAGCAAACCCGACAAGCGCTGCTTGACTCAGCTCGTAGACGGAAACGTTGGCCATATCGGATGTCAGGCAAATCCTTACACGATTTGTCGGGATAAGCCCGACAGACCTTCCAGTTCGAGCGGCCTAGACTGCGTGAATAATGCCCGCGCGCGCCGGGACAGT
>MERD01000060.1:4358-27155 GCA_001771935.1 Betaproteobacteria bacterium RIFCSPLOWO2_02_FULL_67_26 | reverse complement strand
CTTGCCGCTCAGCGGAATGTGCACCGGGATGCTGACGGCATTCATGAATGCCTCCGTCTTGGTGCCCGGCCGCAGCTTGCCGCCCTGCGTCGCCACCTCGTTGACGTGGGTAACGATGACCGCGTTGGGTTTCACCAGCTCGTTGACGACGAAGGCCGATTCGTTCGGGCCGGTGGTGAACGGCGTGCCGCCGATGTTCATCACCACGAGATTCGCCTTGTAATAGCGCCGAACGGTGACGTCCTGTTCGGCGGTGATCCCGGTGTCGCCGGACAGGTACGCCACGAGCCCGTTGGAGAACTGCAGGACATAGCCTACCGGCGGGCCGACATCCGCTCCCAGGCCAAGCGGCCGAAGCAAGGCGGCGAGATTCTTTTCCAGAAACACCGGATCCACGGCGTTGGTATGAGTGGCGGGGACGGTCGCGATGCTGACGCCGCCGATCTTCCCCAGCGCGCCGAAACGGACCAGCTGGACTTGCTTCGGGTCGCCCCCCGCGGCCTTGACCTTCGCGGCCAGGAAGGTGTGCATGTCGCTGCCGGCGAAAATCCTGGCCTTCTTGCCCGCGGCGATCATCGTGGTGGTCGAGTTCGGCGTCACGTTGACCGAAAAGCTCGGGTTGCCGCAGATGCCTGCATTGGCCGCCGGCTGATGGGCGGGGCCCAGATGGTCCCCGTGGACGTGGGAGAGCAGCACGGCGTCGATCTTGCCGAGCCGCGGGTCGTTCGGCCCGCGCACCGTGAACCCGGCGTCGTAGAGGATCCGCGTTCCGTCGGGATCCTCGAAAACCATGGCCCGGTCCCTTGCGCACAGCTCGCCGTCATGGCTGCCGAGAGCGGTGATTTTGACGGTCGGACCCCCCTGAGGCGCCATGGTGCCGGCACAACCGGCGTAAAACGCGGCCAGAACTATGAATGCCCTTTTCATCGGATTCTCCTCCAAACGGTGTCTACGGGAACGGCTTGCTCTTCTCCCGGCCCGCGGAGCCGGGGCCCCGGAGCGCGAGTTTGCTGCAGTTTCTCAGAAAGCCGCCCGGTACGGCAAGTCACGCGCTATCAAAGCGCCTTCGACGCCAGTGCCGCAGCATCAGGTAGCCCCCCAGCATCCCCCCGAGATGGGCAAAGTGGGCGACTCCAGCCTGGGTCCCGGTGACGCCGAGGTAGAGCTCCACCGCGGCATAGACGATCACGAACAGCCAGGCCGGCATCGGGATCGGCGGGAAGATCAGCATCACGATGCGGCGCGGGAAGAAGATCCCGTAGGCGAGCAGCAGGCCGAATACGCCGCCCGAGGCGCCGATGGTGGGGAAGGGCGGGCCGGCGCTCAAAGCCGACGTGACGAGCTGGGACACGCCGGCGACCAGCACCGACACGAAGTAGTAGGTGACGTAGCGCCGGTGACCCAGGACCCGCTCGACCTCGGAGCCGAACATGAACACGCCGAGCATATTGAACAGGAGATGCAGTGAATTGCCGTGCAGGAAGCTGTAGGTGACGATCTGCCACGGCAGGAAGCCGGTCGGCACGCCGGGCATGCCGGGGGAGGTCGCGGACAGCGGCCACAGCGCGAACCAGATGACGAGGAGAGGGTCGAGATACGCCTGCGCGAAAAAGACCGCGACGTTGGCGATCAGCAGCGCGCGCGTGACCGGCGGGATCGAGGCGAGCATGCCGCCAGTCTAACCCGTCATGCCCGACTTCACGGGCATGACGGTCATCACTTCTCCAGCAGGCTTCTCAGCATCCACGCGGTCTTCTCGTGTATCTGCATCCGCTGGGTGAGCAGGTCCGCGGTCGGCTCGTCGTTCGCCTTGTCGACGGTCGGGAAGATCGCGCGCGCGGTGCGCACCACGGCTTCCTGGCCCGCGATCAGCTCGGCGATCATCTTCGTCGCGGTGGGCACGCCTTTCGCGTCCTGGATCGAAGCCAGCTTCGCGTAATCGGCATAGCTCCCCGGCGCGGCATGGCCGAGCGCGCGGATGCGCTCGGCGATCAGGTCCACCGCCAGCGCCAGCTCGTTGTATTGCGTCTCGAACATGAGATGCAGCGTCTGGAACATCGGGCCTTTCACGTTCCAGTGGAAGTTGTGGGTCTTGAGGTACAGGGTGTAGGTATCCGCGAGCAGGCGGGACAGCCCCTGCGCGATCGCCTTGCGGTCGTGGGGTTTGATGCCGATGTCGATGGCCATGATGACCTCCTGTGTAGTGGCTTACGATGGCAATATATGGGAAGTCCGGTTATGCATCAATCGAATTAAATCAGTGCTTTTGATCGGAAATACCGATCAAGAACGGAGGAGGAAAAATGTTCGCACCGCTGTTCGCCATTGCCTTGCTGGCCGCCGCGCCAGCCGCCGCACCGGCCGCCGAGCGCAGCACCGGAAACTATCCCGCGCGCCCGGTCAGGCTCATCGTGCCGCTGCCGCCGGGCGGCTCGCCCGACACCATCGCGCGCACGATTGCGAGCGAGATCAACTGGCCGCACCCGGTCGTGGTCGACAACCGCACGGCCGGCGGCCGTGTCCTGGCGGCCGACCTGGTCGCCAAGAGCGCGCCCGACGGCCAAACGTGGTTCCTCACGACCGACAACATCATGGCCGTGATCCCGCAGCTCGAAAAGACGCCGTTCGATCCGTTCAAGGACTTCTCGCCGGTGACGCAGACCGCGCGCTTCCAGTTCCTGCTCGTGGTCCACCCCTCGGTGGCGGCAAAGACGGTGCAGGAGCTGGTGACGCTCGCCAGGGCGCAGCCGGGATCGCTCAACTACGGGTCCTCGGGCAACGGCAGCGCGCAGCATCTCGGCACCGCGTTGCTGCAATACCTGGCCGGCATCTCGATGACCCACGTGCCGTACAAGGGCGCGGCCCCCGTGCTGATGGATCTCCTGCCGGGGCGCATCCAGGTCTTTATCGGGGCCGCCAACCAGTTGCTCCCGCAGATCAGGGACGGCCGGCTCAGGTTGCTTGCGTTCGCCGGCGCGCAGCGCTCTCCGCTATTGCCCGACGTGCCCACGATCGCGGAGTCCGGCGTTCCGGGCTATCAGCACGACGTGTGGTCGGGCGTCCTGATGCCGGCGAAAGTGCCGCCGGGCATCGTCGCCAAGGCCGCCGCGGACATCGCCCGGGCGCTCAATGCGCCCGCCACCAGGGCGAAGCTCGCCGCGCAGGGCATAGACGTCCTCACCAGCTCGCCGCAGGCCCTCGCCCGGCTCATCCGCGAGGACTACGCGCGCTGGGGCAAGGTCATCAAGGCGACGGGCATCCGGGCCGAGTAGCCCTCATCCCTGGTAGTACTCGGCTTTCGCCCCCGGCGGCGGCGAGTAGCGGAACGTCCCCATTTTCAGGATGGCTTCTCTCCCGCCGTTCCGGTCGATGTGCCTTTTCTGATCCGCGCGCGCGAGCTTGTCCGCGGCCTCGGGGTCCACGACCGTGCGCAGCCGCGCCTCGGCCTCGGCGCGAACCGCCTTGCAGCCGGGATCTCCACCGAGGTCCTTCCGTTCGTGCGGGTCCGCATCGAGATCGAAAAGCATCGGCGGCAGCCCCACGTAGTGGATGTACTTGTACTTCCCGTGCCGGATCATGTAGGAGGCCGTCAGCGCGCCGCCCGCGTGATATTCCGACAGGATGGTCCGCCGCGGCGCTTTTCCCTGCGCCACGTCCAGGAGCGAGACGCCGGGGAGATCGCGGTCGCGGGAATCGGGGTTCGCGCCGAGCGCGTGGATCGCGGTGGGAAAGCCGTCCGCGAGCGTGACCGGCGTGTCGCAGACCTTGGCGGCCGGCACGTCCGGCCCCGCCATGATCATCGGGATTCCGGCCGATTCCTCGTACATCGTGGACTTGCCCCATAGCCCGCGCGTGCCGAGGTTGTCGCCGTGGTCGGTCGAGTAGACGATGCGGGTCGTTTCCGCGAGTCCGGTCTCGTCCAGCGCCCTCAGGATCTTCCCGACGTTGTCGTCGAGGAATGAAACCAGGCCGAAATAGGCGCTGATCGCGCGCCGCACCATCGCGGCGTCGAACGGCTCGTCGTAGCAATAGCATTTGCGCATGGCCTCGATGAACGGGTGGCGCGGCCTCCGGTCCGGTTCGTAGAGATCCGGCCAGGGCACCGCGTCCTCCGGATAGAGGCCGAAAAACCGCGGCGGGGCGATCAGCGGAAAGTGCGGGCAGACGAACCCGGCATAGAGCGCCCACGGTTTCGCCTTGTGCTTCGGCGCCGAGTGCTTCAGCCACTTCACGGTCTCGTCGGCGATGCTGCGGTCGTAGCGCGTGTACTCGGACTCGCCGGGGCCGGCCTCCGGCCCGAGCTTGAGCGAGCCGGGCCGGCGCGGGAGTTCATCGCGGATCAGGCCCAGCAGGTCGCCGACGCCGTTGACGATGTGCATCGGCAGGATTTCCTCGTCGAAGCCGTTCACCTCCGGGTTCGGCTCCTGGTAATGGAGTTTGCCGATCGCGGCGACGTGGTGCCCCCGTTCCCTCAGCCGGTGTCCCCAGGTGGGTGCCTGTCCGTTGTAGGCGATGGCGTTGTCCCAGCAGCGCACCTCGTGGACGTAGCGCCCGGTGGCGAAGCTCGCGCGCGCCGGCACGCAGATCGGGCAGTTGGTGTAGGCGCTGGTGAAACGCGTGCCGCGCGCCGCCAGCGCATCGAGGTTGGGCGTGCGGATCATCGGGTGCCCGTAGCAACCCGTGACGCGCTTGTTGTGCTCGTCCGACAGGATGAACAGCAAATTCGTGGGTTTCACTGTGTTCCTAAGGCAAAAGGCATATGGCACAAGGCACAAGGATAGCGTAAGCCCGGAACCCTTTTGCCTTTTGCCTTGTGACTTGTGACTTGGTCAATGCCGTCACTTGTATTTGCGCGTGACGAGCTCGGCCACGCTCGCGCCGCCGTCGATGTCCTGTTTGCGCTTGTTGTCCCCGGCGTCGATCTTGCGCGCCCCTTCCAGCACGTCGGCCGCGCGGTCGTAGGGCACGAAGGCGACGCCGGCCTCGTCCGCGCAAACCAGGTCGCCGGGCCGCACCGGCACGCCGCAGATCTGCACCACGCCGTTCACTTCCACCGTCTGCATGCGCCACTTGCCGGTGATCGGCGTGAAGCCGCGGCACCACACCGGCCAGCCCATGCCGCGGTACTGCTCGGGATCGCGCACGGTCGCATCCACGATCGCGCCGATGAACCCTTGCCGGCGGGCAATGGTGGCCGACTGCCCGCCCATGTTGGAGCAGCCCATGATGCCCTGTATCACCAGCACGTCGCCGGGCTCGGCCAGGTTGTGCGCCTCGGTTTCGCCCTGTGTGTTGGACTTTTCCTGCGCCGCCTTGTGAATCTGAGCGGTGCGCTGGATGTTGCGTACGGTCAACGCCGGGCCGACGATCCGTTTTCCGGTGGTCACCGGCGGCAGCAGGTAAGCCGGAACGACGCCGACGATGCCGAGCTCGTCCATCGCGTCGGAGATCGTGCCGGTGAGATCGACGAGCACCTTGTAGCCCTCGATGATGTCCTGCGGCAGCCGCGGCAGTTCCAGCATGCGGATCGCATCGCGCGGCAGCTTGCCAAGCGGGGTCTTGGGCACGGTGGGAGCCTCGTGCGTTATGGAATATAGGGAGAGTATCATTGGTGCCGGCAGTGCTTCCACAGGGGGGGAGTCAGTCATGTTTACGAAGAAAAATGCAGTGCTGGAAATGCCGGCCGACGCCGTCGCGTCGGCGGACGGCGGGGCGCTGGAGTATGCCGGCTTCTGGGCGCGGGTCGCGGCGATCGTGGTGGACTCGGCGATTCTCACGGTCTTCGGGGTCGTGCTGCTCTCCGCCCTCACGATGGCCATGGGCGTCACGGGCGCGGTGATCGGCAACATCGTCTGGTTTCTTGCCTACCTGCTCTACTGGCCGGTGATGGAGAGCTCGGAGCGGCAGGCGACGTTCGGCAAGAGCCTGCTCGGCATCCAGGTCACCGACCTCGACGGCAACCGCACTTCGTTCGTGCGCGCGCTCCTCAGAAACCTCGCCAAGATCATATCAGCCATTCCGCTCTACATCGGCTTTCTGCTCGCGGCCTTCACCGGGCGCAAGCAGGCGCTGCACGACATGATCACGAGCTGCCTCGTCGTGCGCGCCGGGCCGTCCAGCCTTATGAAGGCGGTGGGCGCGGCCGTCGGCGGGCTGCTGATCGCGGGCCTAGCCGGCGGCTACTACGTCTCCGAAATTCTTCCCGGGCAGCTCATGGGGGGGGTGGAGAAGGAGATGGACAAGGCAATGAAAAGCGCCCAGAAGGACATGCAGCGCGACCTGGATAAAGCCATGAAGTCGGCCGGCAAGGACATCGCGCGCGAGATGGAAAAGGCGATGAAGGATGCCGAAAAAGAGATGAAGAAGGAGATGGCGAAGGCGATACCGGACGCGCAGAAGAGCGCGCCCCCGGCGCCTCCGGCCGCGGCACCGCAGAAGCCGGCATCCGTGGCCCTGGCGCCAACACCCGCGAAACCGGCGTCGGCCCCGGTGATGAAAGCGGAAGCCCCGCCGAAGGCAATGCCCGCCGCGGCGCCATCCGCCGACGACAAGCCCAAGCCTGCGCAGCGCGTTGTGAAGCGCAAGCCGGCGGCGGCCCCGCCGATGGCCGACGCGGCGCCGGCGCCTCCCCCGAGGACGCCGAAATACAACGACGTCATGTCGGCGGTGATGAACCGTGACGGTCCAGGGACGGCCGAAGCCGTCGAGCTGGGCTTCTGGGCCGACCGCCCGGCCGCGAGCGGCGTCACGCCGCTCATGGTGGCCGCGATGAACGGGGACGCCGCGATCGCGCAACTGCTGCTGAAGTATGGAGCGGATCCCAACCGGCGGGGCGCCGGCGGCTCGGTGCTCGACTACGCCGTGAAGGGCGGGGACAGTAAGGTCGTCGAGCTGCTCAAGAAAGCCGGCGCGCGATAGATTTCCCGGGCAGCCGGGCGGCGCCCATGACCGAAGCCGAACGCGTTCCCGGCAACGGCTGGTACGTGCTCGCCGGGGCGATCGTTCTCGCCACCACCATCGCGGCCGGCGGCATCGGCGCATGGCTCTTCCTCGAGTACGAGTCGGCCATCCCGTTTCTCGCGCCCGGCCGGCATGCCCTGGAATTGAAAAAGCCGGGAAGCTACCTGGTCTGGAACGACTACCGCGCCGTGTTCCAGGGCCGGGTTTACGACGAGGCTAGGCATCTGCCCTCCGGCGCGCGCATCTCCGTGATCGACAAGACCAGCGGGCGCGAGCTGCCGGTCGGATCGCAATCGGGAGCGACGTCCACGAGCGGCAATACCGAAAGCGTCGCGGTCGCGCAGTTCAGCATTGCCCGACCCGGGCCCTACGAAGTCGTCGTGCAGGGCAGCTTTCCGCCGCGGGTGATGTCGGTCGGGCGCAACTTCATCTTTCAGCTGGCCGGCGGGCTGTTCGGCGCGTTCGTGCTGGTCTTCGCCGGCTACGGCGCCGCGCTCGTCCTTGCGCTGGTGGTTTTTCTCAAGCGCGAGGAGGCTGCGCGCATTGCGAGGCGTGGTGGGTAACGCTGTGACGCGCTCGATCATCTGCGGTGGGATCTTGTTCGTCGTCCTGTCGATCTCCGCGCTCGGGGCGGGCGAGGACGTGTCCAACGTCGGGCGCGGGACCCCGGCGCAATACGTCAAGGTCACGGGGCTCGGCTTCGCGGGCCTGGAGCGTGACGGTGAACTGGGCGTGCGCATCGCGGAGATCCGCCTCGAGACCACCGGCAAGCTGCCCGCGGTGCGCTACAGCGCCCTTGGCATCGCAGTGTACCGGCAGGGGAAAATACTGAACGCGGCGTGGAACCACGAAGTGGGGGGCGAACTGACGACCTCGACGCCGTCGAGGACGCTGAACTGGCAGGTGTTCGTCGTGCCGGGGGCCGGGAAGGCGTGCCTGGAGGGCGGTTGCGAGGTGCGCCTGCAGGTGCGCGTGGAGCTGGAGCGCGACGCCCACGCCGAGCACACCGATTTCGCGGCGCTGCCGGTCGCGACCGCGAAGGTGGCCCCGCAGCCCGTTCCCCCGCAATCGAAGGCCGCCAAGGCGAAGCCCGCGCGGCCCGCGCCCCCGCGGAGCACGGTGCCCCGGACGCTGCAGGGCTGGGAATACCGCGTTCTGCTCGCGACGACCGCGATGTCGCAACAGCGTTACGACGACGCGGGCCGGCTGCTCAACGAGGCGCTGTCATTCGTCGAGAAAGCGCAGGGCGTGGGCCGCCCCGGCACCGCGCGCGTCCGCTACCAGATGCACATCCTGCATGAACGCCGGAAGGACCCTGCGCAACAGGAGCAGGCCCTGCTCGACGCGCTCGCGATCCTGGAGAACTACCCGGACGCCGAGGTGCAGAAAGCGATCGGAACGCAAGGCGGCGCGCTCGACAAGGAAATCGTGGCCCGCCGGCTCGCGGACTTCTACTGGGACCAGCGCCGCTACGACCGGGCGTACGTCTATTACGACCGCGCGTACCGCTACGTGGCTCAAATTCCATTGCCGGACACCGAGCGCAACCGGAGGCTGGCGCGCAATTCGGCGGGCCGGATGGCCGGCGCCTGCACGCAGCAGAACTGGGCGGTCGCGGACCAGGCGATGAAGGAGCTGAAGGAGCGCATCGTGAAGGTTGACGCCGAAACCCGCAGGCAGCTCGAGTACTGGGTCCGCACCGGCGAGCCGCGCCTCGCCGCTCGCAAGTGCTGAATCCTGCGTATCGTGGAATAATGTCCCGATGGCGAAATTGAAATCGAAGACAGGAATGCGCAAGGGCCTGACGGCCTACGGCGACGAAGAATTCTCGCTGTTCCTGCGCAAGGCCTTCATCAAGGCGATGGGCTATACCGATGACGCGCTCGAGCGGCCCATCATCGGCATCACCAACACCTACAGCGGCTTCAACGCCTGCCACCGCACGGTGCCGGAGCTGATCGAGGCGGTGAAGCGCGGCGTGATGCTCGCGGGGGGGCTGCCGGTCGAGTTTCCCACGATCACGCTGCACGAGTCGTTCGCGTACCCGACCAGCATGTACCTGCGCAACCTGATGGCGATGGACGCGGAGGAGATGATCCGCGCGCAGCCGGTGGACGCGGTGGTGCTGATCGGCGGCTGCGACAAGACGGTCCCCGCGCTCCTCATGGGCGCGGCCAGCGCCAACGTGCCGGCGATCCTGATGGTGACCGGTCCCATGATCACCGGCGACCACAAGGGCGAGCGCCTCGGCGCGTGCACCGACTGCCGCCGCTACTGGGGAAAATTCCGCGCGGGCGAGATCGACGAGCAGGAAATCAACGCGGTCAACGCCCAGCTCTGTCCATCGGCCGGCACCTGCATGGTGATGGGGACGGCTTCCACCATGGCGCTGTGCGCCGAGGCGCTCGGCATGATGCTGCCGCAAAGCGCGTGCATCCCGGCGGTCATGGCGGAGCGCATGCGCAACGCGGAAGCGAGCGGCGCGCGCGCGGTGGGCCTCGCGAAGGAGCGGCTCACGCCCGACCGGATCATGACGCCGGCGGCATTCGAGAACGCGCTCCGGATGCTGCTCGCGATCGGCGGCTCGACCAACGGCATCGTGCATCTCACGGCCATGGCGGGCCGCCTTGGCATCGCGGTGGACCTCGGGGCCTTCGACCGCATGGGGCGCAAGACGCCGGTGCTGGTGGACCTGAAGCCGACCGGGCAGCACTACATGGAAGACCTCTACAAGGCGGGCGGGGCGACGGCCATCCTGCGGGAACTGAAGCCGCTGCTCAACCTCGGCGCGCTGACCGTGACCGGCCGGACGCTCGGCGAGAACGTCGCCGCGGCGCCCCCTTCATTCCCGCAGAAAGTGGTGCGTACGTCCCGGAACCCGGTGTTCAAGGCGGGCGGCATCGCGTTCCTGCGCGGCAACCTCGCCCCCGGCGGCGCGATCATCAAACAGTCGGCGATGGACCCGAAGCTGATGAAGCACGAGGGCAGGGCGGTCGTGTTCGAGTCGCTCGAGGACCTGGCGAACCGGATCGATGACCCGAAGCTCGACGTCGCGGCCGGCGACGTGCTGGTGCTGAAGAGCGCCGGGCCGATCGGCGCGCCCGGCATGCCGGAGGCGGGCTACATCCCGATTCCGAAGAAGCTCGCGCAGCAGGGCGTGAAGGACATGGTGCGGATTTCCGACGCGCGCATGAGCGGCACCGCGTTCGGATCGATCGTGCTCCACGTGACGCCGGAGTCCGCGGCCGGGGGGCCGCTCGCGCTGGTGAGGAACGGCGACCGCATCCGCCTCGACGTGCCGGCGCGCCGGCTGGAGCTCAAGGTGAGTCCCGCCGAGCTCGAAGCGCGCCGCAAAAAGCGGAAGAAGCCGCCGGCGCGCCCGGGAGACGGCCGCGGCTACCGCAAGCTGTTCCTCGAATCGGTCACGCAGGCCGACCGCGGCTGCGACTTTGATTTTTGTGCTCCCGCGATCAAGACGCGGGTACCCCGTCCCAGGAAGTGACGCAGTGACGGCCCATGACCCACGCCCACGACTCACGAGCAACGAGTCACGCTTTCGGAATCTCCTTGTTCGGATCCACGAACGGCCGCGGCACGACCGTTGCCTTGCGCGTCCCCGTCCCGGGGATAGCCACCGTCAGCGCCGTGCCCACGGCCGCGTGCGCGAGCGGTACCATCGCGTAGCCGATGTTCTTCTTCAGCCGCGGGGAGTACAGGGCCGAAGTCACCTGTCCGGTACCGGTCCCGTTGGCGGCGACCGTCCAGCGTTCCGCGTTCATCTCGATGCGCGGGCCGTCGATTTCGACGCCCACGAGCTTGCGCCGGACGCCGTCGGCCTTGATGCGCCTCAGGGCCGCGCGGCCGATATAGTCTCCGGGCTTCGCGTCATCCACGAGATACTCGAGCCCGACCTCGTAGACGTTGTTCTCGAGCGTCATGTCGGCGCCCCAGTTGAGGATGCCGGCCTCGACGCGGCGGATGTCGGACGGGCCGGTGGGGCGGATCTGGTGCGGCTTGCCCGCCGTCATGATGCGCTCCCACAACTCGTCGCCGCGGCTGCCGTCGCGAAGATAGATTTCGTAGCCCACCTCGCCGGTCCAGCCGGTGCGCGTCACCACGACCGGGATGCCGTCGAGCTTCGTCTCGAGGAACCAGTAGTAGCGGAGCTTCGTCACGGCGTCGCCAAACAGCGCCTGCACGACGTCCTTCGCCTTCGGGCCCTGGATCTGCAGCGGCGACACATCGGGCTCCGTGATCTTCACCCGCAGCCCGGACTTGAGTGCAACGCCGCGCGCCCACAGCAGGACATCGCTGTCGGCTAGCGCAAGCCAGAAGTGGTTCTCGGCGAGGCGCAGCAGCACCGGGTCGTTGATGATGCCGCCGTCCTCCGCGGTGATGACCACGTACTTCCCCTGGCCCACGGCGCATTTCGAGAGGTCGCGCGGGGTGAGCATGTTGGTGAACGCGAACGCGTCGGGTCCGGTGATTTCGACCTGTCGCTCGACCGAGACGTCCCACAGCGTGACGTGGTTGAGGAGGTGCCAGTACTCCTCCTCGAAGTCCGCGAAGCAAGTCGGGAACAGCATGTGGTTGTAGACGGTGTAGCCCTGCGCGCCGTGGCGCTGCGTCGCCGCGAAGAACGGGCTGCGGCGCAGCCGCGCGCCGCGCTGGACGAGATTCATGTCGAATGTCATGGGCTGGAAAGAGTGACGAGATACGGATGACGAATAATGGTGACGACGTGACGCAAGCGTAGCAGTACTCGGAGGCGTGGGACACGCGTCCGGAACAGACCAGCTCACGGACTGCTAGGCGGCGGCGCGGGAAGCGCGCTTGCGCTCATGCTCGAGCAGCAGGCGCTTGCGGATGCGGATGGACTTGGGGGTGATCTCGACGAGCTCGTCGTCGGCGATGAACTCGACGGCCGATTCGAGGGTGTGACGGATCGGGGGCGTCAGCAGGATCGCCTCGTCCTTGCCGGCGGCGCGGATGTTGGTGAGCTGCTTGGTCTTGACCGGGTTGACGACGAGGTCGTTGTCACGGCTGTGCAGCCCGACGATCATGCCCTCGTAGAGCGGCTCGCCGGGGTCGACGAACATGCGGCCGCGCTCCTGCAGCTTCCACAGCGCGTAGGCGACCGCCTCGCCGTTCTCGGCCGAGACCAGCACGCCGTTGCGGCGCTCGGTGATTTCCGGCTTTACCGGCGCGTAGTCGTCGAACACGTGGCTCATGATGCCGGTGCCGCGCGTCATGGTGAGGAACTCGGACTGGAAGCCGATCAATCCACGCGCCGGGATGCGGTAATCGAGCCGCACGCGGCCCGAATTTCTCCCGGTGGCGTCGGACTGCATGTCCTGCAAGTCGCCGCGACGGCTGCCCAGCGCTTCCATGACGGCGCCCTGGTTCGCCTCCTCGATGTCCACCGCCAGCATCTCGAACGGCTCGCATTTGACGCCGTTGATTTCCTTGAGCAGGACGCGCGGGCGCGAGACCGCCACTTCATAGCCTTCGCGGCGCATGTTCTCGAGCAGGATGGTGAGGTGCAGCTCGCCGCGACCCGAGACCTTGAAGATGTCCGGGTCGGCGGTTTCCTCGACGCGCAGCGCGACGTTGCTCATGGTCTCGCGCACCAGGCGCTCGCGCAGCTGGCGGCTGGTGACGAACTTGCCGTCGCGGCCGGCGAAAGGGGAGGTGTTGACCTGGAAATTCATGACGAGCGTGGGCTCGTCCACTTTCAGGAGCGGCAGCGCTTCCGGGCGCTCGGGGTCGGCGAGGGTAACGCCGACGCCGACTTCCTCGATGCCGTTGACCAGCACGATGTCGCCCGCCTGCGCTTCCTCGGCGAGCACGCGCTCGAGTCCTTTGAACACCAGTACCTGGTTGACCTTGGCGATGACCGGCGTGCTGTCCGGACCGTGCAGCACCGCCACCGGCTGGCCGGAGCGGATGCGGCCGCGGTTGACGCGCCCGATGCCGATGCGGCCGACATAGCTCGAATAGTCGAGCGAGCAGATCTGCAACTGGAGCGGGCCATCGGGGTCGTCGGCGCGCACCGGCACCTGCTCGAGGATCGCCTCGAATAGAGGGCGCATGTCGGTACCCGGCTGCGCAAGGTCGCGGGTCGCCGTGCCATTCAGGGCGGAGGTGTAGATGATGGGGAAGTCGAGCTGCGCCTCGGTCGCGCCGAGCTTGTCGAAGAGATCGAAGGTGTGATTCACCACCCAGTCCGGGCGCGCTTCGGGACGGTCGATCTTGTTGACGACCACGATCGGCTTCAGGCCCAGCGCCAGCGCCTTGCGCGTGACGAAGCGCGTCTGCGGCATCGGGCCGTCGACCGCGTCCACCAGCAGCAGCACGCCGTCCACCATCGAGAGCACGCGCTCGACCTCGCCGCCGAAGTCGGCGTGGCCCGGCGTGTCCACGATGTTGATGTGGGTGCCGGCGTAGGTGACCGCGCAGTTCTTGGCGAGGATCGTGATGCCGCGCTCGCGCTCGAGGTCGTTCGAGTCCATCACGCGCTCGACCAGGTGCTGGTGCGCCGCGAACGTGCCGGACTGGCGCAGCAGCTTGTCGACCAGCGTGGTCTTGCCGTGGTCGACGTGGGCGATGATCGCGATGTTTCTGATGGCGCGGGGCATGTGCGGCGGCCCTGATTGCAAAAGGGCGCGATTGTAGCACACTAATTGCGCTACTTCCTTGAATTTTCTCGACGTTCTCAGTAGAGTGCGGGACAGCTATGGCGCCGTTTGAATTGCTCGAGCCCCGCACCTTGCGCGAGGCGGCCGCACTGCTCGCCTCCGGGGACGCCACGGTGCGCCCGTTTGCGGGCGGCACCGCCGTCATGCTGATGATGAAGATGGGCGTGCTGCGGCCCACGCGGCTCGTCAGCCTGCGCGCGATCGAGAAGCGGTATTCCGGCATCGAAGCCGGCGCGGGCGGCACGCTTCGCATCGGAGCGATGGCGACGCTGTCCACGCTGGAACGGTCTCCGGTGGTCCGGAAAGAAGCTCCCGTCATCACCCGGACGCTGCGCACGCTGTCGAACGTGCGCGTGCGCAACGTTGCGACCGTCGGCGGACATCTGGCCCACGCGGATCCGCATATGGACCTGCCGCCGGTGTTGATTGCACTGGGGGCGACCATTTCCACCGTCGATGCCAAGGGTGGCCGGACAATTCCTCTTGAGCAGCTCTACAGCGGCTATCTCGAAACCACGCTCGGGCGCGGCGAGCTGATATCGGAGGTAACGGTCCCGCGGCAGGCTCCCCGGCGTGCCGCGTACCTGAAATGCACCACGCGCTCGGTAGACGACTGGCCGGCGCTGGGCGTGGCCGTCGTGCTCGATACCGCTTCGGAAAATGAGGGTGCCGTCGTGCGTGACGCCCGCATCGTGATCAGCGCGGCGACCGATACGCCGAAGCGTCTCGGCGCGGCTGAAAGCGCCCTGCGCGGCGCCCGCGTGGACGACAGCGTGCTGCGCCGTGCGGGCGACGCGGCTGCATCCGAGGCCGCGGTGATCGGCGACGAGCATGGGTCGGCGGCGTACAAGCGCGAGCTGCTGCGCGTCTATGTCGTCCGGGCAGTCCGCGCAGCGCTCGCGAGGAATGAGGGCTGAGGGATGAGGGCTGAGGAAAAGCGCGGTGCCGTCGGGCGCTCGGTACCTCGCCTTGAAGGCAAGGCGAAAGTGACCGGCCGGGCGGAGTACGTGCACAACCTGCGCCTGCCGGGGATGCTGCACGGGAAGATTTTCCGCAGCACGATCGCGCACGGCCGCATCAAGCGCATCGACGTCACCGCCGCGCGCGCGGTCCCCGGCGTCCATCGCGTGGTGACCGGCGAGGACATCCGCGCGATCATCCCGGACCCGCACTACGGCCCGGCGTTCCACGACCAGCCGATCCTGGCGCTCGACAAGGTCCGCCACGTGGGCGAGCCGGTCGCGCTGGTGCTCGCGACGGACCCGCACGTCGCCGAGGAGGCGGCGAGCCTCATCGATGTCCAGTACGAGGCGCTGCCCGCGGTTTTCGACGAAGTCGAGGCGATGACCTCGAAAGCCGTCGTCCACGAGGTGCTCAGGCCGGCCGGTACATTCCCGGACCTCAAGCATCTCCAGGGCAGGAAGAACACCAACATCGCGCTCGACTACCACCTGCGGCGCGGCGATGCGGCGGCGGCGTTCAAGAAAGCCGACCGCGTGTTCGAGCATACGTTCCGCACGCAGCAGGTGCTGCACGTGCCGCTCGAGCCGTTCGTCTCGGCCGCCGTGCCGGGCGACGGCACGCTCACGATCCACACCGCCTCGCAGAGCCCGTCGTTCGTGCGCATCGAGATCGCACGGCTCCTCGGCTGGCCCGAGAGCAAGGTGCGCGTGAAGGTGCCGTACCTGGGCGGGGGCTTCGGCGCGAAGCTCTACATCAAGCTCGAGGCGCTGGTCGCCGCCGCGTCGCTGCTCACGGGCCGGCCGGTGAAGGTCTCGCTCACGATGGAGGAGCAGTTCTACACGCTCACCAAGCACGCGGCGACGATCCGCATCAAGAGCGGCGTGACGAAGGACGGGCGCATCACCGCGCGCGAGTGCGAGGTGTGGTGGAACGGCGGCGCCTACGCGGACATCGGCCCGCGCATCACCCAGAAATCCGGGTTCACCGCGCCGGGGCCGTACGACATCGAGAACGTGCACATCGACTCCTACGCGCTCTACACGAACCTGCCGCCCGCCGGCGCGCTGCGCGGTTTCGGCATTCCGCAGCTGGTGTGGGCGTACGACGGCCACACCGACATGATCGCGCGTGAGTTGAGGCTCGACCCGCTCGAGTTTCGCCGCAAGAATCTCCTGCGCGACGGCCGCCCGCAGGCGACCGGCACGGTGATGAAGGACGCGGCGCTCGACAAGGCGCTCGAACGCGTGGCGGCGCGCCTGGACTGGGGCAAGCCGTTCGAGCGGGGCAGCGGGACGGTGCGGCGCGGGCGCGGCATCGCGATCGGCTTCAAGGCCGTCATTGCGCCGACGACCTCGGTCGCGATCGTCAACCTTTACGCGGACGGCAGCTGCGCGCTCTACAGCAGCACGGTGGACATGGGGCAGGGCTCCGACACGGCGATGGCGCAGATCGTCGCCGAGGTCCTGGGCATCCGTATCGAGTCGATCACCGTGGTCCACCCCGACACCGACGTGACGCCCTACGACATGGCGACGCTCGGGTCGCGCTCGACCTACCACATGGGCAATGCCGTGCGGCGCGCGGCGGAGGATGCGCGCGACAAGCTGCTCGCGCTCGCGCGCGAAGTCGGCCTGTCCGGCGAAACGACGCCGATCGCCGAGGTGTTCCGCAAGAAGTACGGGATGCAGGCCGGCAACATCATCGGCACCGGGAGCTTCATCCCGACCTACCAGCCCACGGATCACGACACCGGCCAGTCCGCCAACGTGACGCCGTTCTGGATGATCGGCGCGAGCGGCGCGGAGGTCGAGGTGGACACCGAGACCGGGCAGGTGAAGGTGACGCGGCTCGTCAACGTCTCCGACGTGGGCACCCCGATCAACCCGCGCATCGTCGAGACCCAGTTGTCCGGCGCATCGATCATGCAACTCGGCTTCACGCTGTCGGAAAAGATGGAGTTCAGCGCCGGGCAGTGCACCAACGCTTCGCTCGCCGGCTACAGGATTCCGGGGATGCTGGACATTCCGGCGAGCATCGCGAACGAGGCGGTGGACTCGACCGAGCACGGCGGCCCGTTCGGCGCGAAGGGCGTCGGCGAGAGCGGGACGTTCAGCGTGTCGCCGGCGATAGCAAACGCGATCGACGACGCGGTCGGCGTCAGGCTTACGTCTCTACCGCTGACCGCCGAAGCTGTTTACCGCGCGCTGCGAACGAAGCAGGGCAGCCCGCTGAAAGCCTGAACCGCCGAGGCGCCGAGAGAAACAGAATGAATCCCTCATCCCTCATCCCTCATCCCTCATCCCTTAGCGGGAACCGCCGATGAACACCGTTCAGCGGACTATCCGGTTCACGCTGAATGGCGAGGCGGTTTCCGCGGATGTTCCGCCGCATTGGAATCTCGTGGAGTTGTTGCAGAATCGCTTTGCGCTGTTCGGCGCGCGGGAGAGCTGCGGGCAGGGGCTGTGCGGCTGCTGCACGGTGCTGGTGAACGGGACCGCCGTGACCGGCTGCCTGTACCTCGCCGCGCTGGTGGACGGAGCCGAGGTCGTCACGATCGAGCGCGCCGCGGACGGCGACGGACTCGATGCCGTGCAGAAGGCGTTCATCGAATGCGGCGCCTTCCAGTGCGGGTTCTGCACGCCAGGCTTCATCCTGATGACCCGCCAGCTGCTCGACGAGAAGCCCGATCCCACGGAGGATGAAATCCGGCACTATCTTTCGGGCAACTTGTGCCGTTGCGGCGCCTATCCCGAAATCATCGAGGCGGTCCGGCGGGCCGCGCGCATGCGAAAATCCACATCATGAGACGCTCCGAAAAAGGCAACCCGCTCGACCTCCGCGCCTGGCTCGAGGAGGCGCGCAAGCTCGGCGAGGTGCAAGACGTCCGCGGCGCCGACTGGAACCTGGAGCTGGGCGCGATCAGCGAGCTGAACGTCAAGAAGGAATCGCCGCCGGCGCTGCTGTTCGACGAGATCAAGGGCTATCCCAGGGGATTCCGCGTCCTCACCTGCAGCACGAGCAGCCCGGGCAAGCTGTCCTCGATCCTGCGCCTCGGCGCCGAGAAGTCGCACCACGGCCTGGTTCAGAAGCTGCGCGGCAAGCCGAAGGAGTGGCAGGCCGACGCGCCGAATCACGATCCCGCGCCTGTCGAGAAAGGCCCCGTGTTCGAAAACATCAAGGGCGACGGGAAAGTGGACCTCGACATCTTCCCGTCGCCGTTCTGGCACGAGAAGGACGGCGGGCGCTACATCGGCACCGGCTGCTGCGTGGTGACGAAGGATTTCGATTCCGACTGGGTGAACGTCGGCACCTACCGCGTGCAGGTCCACGACCGGAAGACCGTGGGGCTCGACATGGTGCCGGGCAAGCACGGCGCTATTCAATATGACAAAACCATGAAGGCGGGCAAGCCGTTCCCGGTCGCGATCGTGTGCGGCGCCGACCCGCTCGGCTACCTGATTTCCGGCATCGAGGTGCCGTTCGGGATGTGCGAGTACAACTACATCGGGGCGATCCTCAAGGAGCCGGTGGCGGTGGTGAAGGGCCAGGTGACGGGATTGCCGTTTCCGGCCGCCTCCGAGATCGTGCTCGAGGGCTGGGCGCATCCGGGCGACGTGCGGACGGAGGGCCCGTTCGGCGAGTTCCACGGCTACTATCCCGGCAAGGCGTCCAAGGCGCCCGCCGTCACGATCGAGCGCATCTACTACCGCAACGACCCGATCATGGTGGGCAGTCCCCCGGCGAAGCCGCCCAACGACTACTCGTACTCGAAGGCGGTGATGCGCTCGGCGCTGCTGTTCGACGCCCTCGAAGCGGCCGGCGTGCCGGACGTGCACGCGGTATGGGCGCACGAGATCGGCGGGGCGCGCATGTTCAACGTGGTGGCGATCAAGCAGCGCTATGCCGGGCACGCGAAGCAGGCCGGGCACATCCTCAACCAGTGCGGCGTGGCGGCGTACATGTCGCGCTACTCGGTGGTGGTGGACGAGGACATCGATCCGTCCAACCTGCAGGAAGTCATGTGGGCGGTCGCGACGCGCACCGACCCGGTGACGGATATCGACATCATCCAGCGCGGCATGGGCTCGAAGAACGACCCGATGTTCGTCGCCTATCCCTACAAGGCGCCGTTCAGCTCGAAGGCGATCATCGACGCGTGCCGGCCGTTCGATCACCTGCACGAGTTTCCGGAGGTGGCGGAAGCCAGCAAGGAACTGCAGGAAAAGGTCCGCAAGAAGTGGACGGACCTTTTCTAGCGCATTCTCCCTTATTCGTCGTCGGGCGGGCCGCCGGCGGTCGCCAGGTCTTCCTGCTTGATCCGGTCGGTGTTGAACTTCGCCGCGCGCTCGCGCATCGTCTTGAGCACGTCTTCCAGCGGCGGCGGGTCGCCCTGGACCCAGCGCAGCGGGTTGATGCGCGCCACCACGAACGCGCGCAGGTAGGGGCTCATCAGCCCTTTCGCTTTCAGCTTTGCCACCGCATCGGTCACCAGTTCGTCGAGCTTGAACACCTCCCCGGCGTGCTTCTCGTGCGCGTGCAGCGCCTTGCGCAGCGACTCGCCGGAGAACGTCTCGAGCCGGCGCAGGATCGGGGCGTAGGCGCCGCCCGCGAAGTTCTTTTTCTGCTCGTAGCATAGCCCGAGCGTCACCAGCGCCGCCTCTTCGAGGTAGTAGGCGAACTCGGTCTCGGGCCGCGCGCCATCCTCGTCGAGCAGGCCCTTGTAAATGCGGATCACCTCGAGCGAGCGCTCCTTCAGGTTGTGCGCCTTCTCGGTGTTCAACGCGAGGATCTGCCAGGCGATCTCGCGCTGGGGCACGACGAGCGCCATGATCGCCTTCGCGCCGAGCCGCTGCATCGCCGCGAGGCGGTGGCGCCCGTTCGGCGTCCAGAACCCTTCCTTCGGCGCGGTGATCGCGATGATCGGGTCGAGGAACAGGCCGGTCTTGTCGAGCACGCCGGCGAGCTTCTTGTGGTGCGCCTCCGAGAGATCGCGCTGGAAGGGCGTGGGCTCGACCTTGCCGATCGGCAGCGACGCGAACACCACCGGATGGCCGCCGAGCGGCTCGCGGTAGGTGCCGAGCACGATTCCGCCCTCCGACTCGATGCGCCGGGTGAGTTCGGCGATGTCGCCGGTCCCCGCATCGAGGCGGCAGTCCTGCGGCAGTATGCCCCGCGAGCCCGCCGCCGCCTTCTTCGGCGCGCGTTTCGCCGGCGCCCGCTTGCGCCCCGTTGCAGATTTTGGTTTCGGTGTTGCCATGGTCAGCGCTCCTTGTCCTGCAATGCACCGATCGCCATCAAGGCGCGCCGGACTTCCTCCACGCCTTCGGGCGGGAGCGGCGCCTGGGGCCGCAGCGGGGCGCCCACCGCGTAGCCCTGCAGCTCGAGCCCGCCCTTGATGCACGCCGCGAGGTTGTACCGGGCGAAGGCCTGATTGAGATTCCATAGGGGGCGCTGGCGCTCCATCGCCGCGCTCCAGTCCTTGCGGCGGCAAAGCTCGTACAGCTCGACGCTCTGCCGCGGCGCCACGCAGGCCGGCCCGGCCATCCACCCGACGCCGCCGATCAACATGACGCAGGCTGGAATGTGCGCGGACGCGGCAAACACCTGCATCCTGCCCTCGACGCGGTTGATGATGGAGAGCAGGCGCCCGGTATTGAAGGATGCGTCCTTGATGTAGCGGATGTTCGGGACCCGGCTGAGCCGGTCAATGACGGCCAGGCTCAAGTCCGAGCGCTGGAAGTTGGGGTTGGTGTACAGCACGACCGGGACCGAGACCGCCTCGGCGATCGCCTTGAAGTATTCGAACACGCCTTCATCGGACAGCGGGAAATAGGCCTCGAGAATGGCGAGGATGCCGCTGCAGCCCAGGCGCTCGAATTCGCGCGATTGCATTACCGCATCGGCAATCGTCGTCGAAGCCACGCCCGCCACGACCGGTACCCGGCCTCTCGCCGCCGCGACCACGGTCTCGACGATGCCGCGCCGTTGCGCCCACGACAGATAGGCGAATTCGCCGGTGGAGCCGAGCGGAGTCAACCCGTGCACGCCCGCCTCGATCAGGTCGCTGCACAGCCGCGCCAGGACGTCCCCCTTCACGCTCCCTGACGCATCGATCGGGGAAACGAGATAAGGAAACACGCCGTGGAACGTCGTATCAGCCACTGGAAAGGAAAATGACCCCGATGCTGTTTATTTTCCACTTTGCGCCGGGAACTGTCATCCTCCAACCGGATCAATGCGTTATCCGGTGCTGGCTTACCGAAAAGGATCCGCGTGAATCCCCATCTTGCTGTCCGATTTTCCGCGCTCGCGTTGCTCGCAGCCGTTTTCGTGGGATGCGCCCAGCTGCAGGAGCTCTTCGTCCCGTCGGCCCCCGGGGTGTCGGGCGAGTGGCAGGCGCTCCTGGACGAAGTCAGGGTATTCGAGAAGCGGATCGGCTTCGAGGAAACGGATAACTTCGTCGATGTCGAGAAGAACGAGGAGTCGTATCCGATCTGCGGCGTCGCGTCGCGGCTCGCCCTGCCGTACTCCTACGAGGACCCGGCGATTCAGTGGCGCGAGATCAAGACCGAGAAGGAATGCCGCGCCGCCGCCGACGGCGCCGACGTCTTCTTCGCCACGGTGGAGGCGTGGGGCGAGATCGGCACGCCGGTCACCCTCTCCATGCTCGGCGGCAAGCTGGACCGCTTCCTCTACCTCGTGATCCACGAGGACTGCCACGACCAGTTCGACCTGCCCTACGGCGTCGAGGAAGCGCTCTGCAACCTCATCACCTACAAGGCGATGGCGGCGTTCACGCTGCAAAAATACGGGCCGGGCACGCGCGAGCACCGGGCGATCCGCCGCTATGCCGAGCAGCAATCCACGCTCACCCGCGCGACGAAGTCCGTCTACGATGAGCTCGCGGCGCTATACGCGCGCCACGAGCGCAGGGAGATATCGGAGGATGTGCTGCTGCGGCAGCGCGCGGCGTTCTTCGCGAAGGCGGAGCGGAAACTGGCGGTCAGGCGCGGCGAGCTGAACAACGTGTCCCTCGCCAACGACATGACCTACAGCCGCCACTATCCGTTGCTCGAGCAGGCCTACGAGGCGCACGGCAGCGACCTGGAGCGGACCGTCGCGTTCTTCCGGCAAGTGGACCAGCACAAGCCTTCAACCTTCGCGGTCAGGAAGCGGCACCGCCTGCTCACCGAGACCAGCGTGGAATTCATCCGCGCCTACGAAGCGGCGGTGGTGGAGACGATCGAGAAGGAGCTGGCGCAAGTCCCGCGCCGCTAGCCTTTCCGATCACTTCTCGTCGCGCTTCGAGGGGTCAGCGGATGGCTTCGACTGCGTTCCGTCTTCCTTCTTGTAGTCGCCGATGACGCCTTTCAGGGGGCAGACCGAAAAGGCGGGGCATTTCCGGCATCCGGCGGCAAGGGCGATGGGGCATAGGGTCATTGCGCTTCTCCTTTGCATTACCTTAGCGTCACGGACCGCAGCACCGCCAGCAGGGGCTCGGGATCGGGCGGCTTCCGTGCCACCAGCGAGATGCGCACGTCGATCCAGTAGCCGTCGCGGTACAGGTGCGCGGACAGGTTGGCCTGCTTCATCGGGATATCCGAGAAACCGTCCACGTAGAATTGCGCGACGTGGAACCCGTTCTCCTCGAACAGTTTCACGTCCTTCGGGTTGCGAATTCTCGCGCCCGGGTTGCGCAGGAACAGCGCCCGGCAGCTTTCCCCGGAGGAGCACCCGTCGGCCCTGTCCATGAATACCGAGAAGTTGAGCAGCTGCTTCGCGCTCGTCAGCATGTAGTAGAAACCGGAGCCGTCCGGCCGCCGCTGCTCCTGCACCAGCTTCAAGTCGCCCTTCGGCACCACGAGCTTCCAGGGAGCGGCCGGGGTGAAGAACAGGTATTCCTTATCCGATTCCTGGACGTCGGCGCGCGCCGTGGCTGCGGCGCCGGCCAGCAGGGCAGCGAGAACTATTGGGGGCGCGGCGATCTTCACGGGGTCTTCCCCTTTTATTTTACCGGCTGTTGTCCGGCGCCGTACTCCGGCCAGATGGGTTCGTGCGTCCCGAGCGGGACCGGGGGCCGCGACCACGAGGCCGGCGTCTCGGACATCCGCGCGGCGGGTGCGACGTGCGTGAGCCGCCCGAAGGGGCTGTCGCACTCCGCCAGCAGGTCGCCGAC
>MERD01000060.1:0-4340 GCA_001771935.1 Betaproteobacteria bacterium RIFCSPLOWO2_02_FULL_67_26 | reverse complement strand
CCCGTGCCGGGTCCGCGCCGCCGCGGCCCGGGACGCGGCCGAGCGCGTCGATCCAGCGCCCGGCCTGCGCGAGCGAGACGCGGACGAGATAGCTGCCGCCCTCCCGCGCGCGCCGTGCGAGCGCGACCAACGCTCCGAACGCCGCCAGGTATCCGGCCGAGTGATCGACGACCTGCGCGGGGAGGTGCAGCGGGCGATCGAGCCCGCCGCCGAAGCCCTGCTCGTGCGCGAAGCCGCTCACCGACTGGATCAGCGTCTCGAAGCCGCGCCGCCCGCGCCACGGTCCCGCATGGCTGTAGGCCGAGAGCGTGACGTAGATGATCCCGGGCCGCAGGCGCGCAACGTCCTCCGGCGCGAAGCCGAGCCGCGCGAGCGCGCCCGGCCGGTACGACTGGGAAAAGACATCGGCGCCGGCGACGAGGCCCCGCAGCCGGGCCGCGTCCTGCGGCCGGCGCAGGTCGAGCGCGGTGGAGAGCTTGCCGAGCCCCATGTCGATGACGAGCGCCGGCAGGTTGGGCAGGTGCGGGCTCGTCACGAGCATGACGTCGGCGCCGTGCGACGCCAGCACCCGCCCGCACTCGGGGCCCGCGATGACGCGCGTGAGGTCGAGCACGCGCGCGCCGGAGAGCGGGCGCTTGCCGCGGCCGGGCGGCTCCGGCGGCGAGTCCCCGATGCGCGCGATCTCGAGCAGCGGCAGTTCCGCAACCGCGCGCCCCTGCGGGTGGGCGAGCCATTCGTCCCGCGTGCGGACCATCGCCGCCGGCAGCCCGGCGCCGTTCAGGGCGTCCTCGAGGTCCTGCCCTTTCCACCGGGCGACCGCCGCCGCCATCGACTCCGGCGTCTCCCCGCAGCCGAGGAACCCGACGTGGCCGGCGTGGTGGTGCGGCAGGTTGGAGTGGATCTGCACCCAGCGGCCGTCGCCGGTGGGATAGAAGCCGAAGAGCGGACTGCGATGATCGGGCACCGGGCCGCCGTTCATGCGCAGGTGGCGCTCGCTGCGGAAGGCGGCGACGGCGGCGCGCAGGTCGACGGCGACCGGCTGGGCGCGCCCCGTGCGGAGGCGCCAGAATTCGGCCGCCGCGAGCGCCGTCGCCGCGACCGCCGCCGTGGCCGCGGTGCCGATCTTGACGTCGGTCGGCAGCTGCGGATCGGCGCCGGTCAGCGAGACGTGCCCGAGCGCCGCCGGGTCGCACCCGCCGGCCGACCAGATCTGCTGAAGCGCGGCGAAGGGCGTTGTCATGCCGGCCCGGGCAATTACCCCGGATATTCGGTGAACCTCGGCATTTCATGCGGCTCGACGTACCACGGCGCCCGGGAGCCCCAGAAAATGCTGTTCTCCGGGCGCATGACTGGATCGTCGTCCAGCAATCCCGCCGGTATCAGGTAGTTGTCGCCCTCGCGGACCTTGTGCGGGACGCGCGAGCCGCAGCGGCTGCAGAACCACACGGCGAAGCGCTTCGCGCCCGGCAGGTTGAATCGCTGGATCAGCTCTTCGCCGGCGGACCAGGCGAATTGGCCCTGCGGGAGGAAGACGTTGGCGGCGTGCGCGCTGCCCGAAGCCTTCCTGCAGCGCGAGCAATTGCAGTAGCGGAACGCCGCCAGCGGCGGCTTGATTTCGAATTTAACCGACCCGCACAAGCAACTTCCCTTGATGAATTCCGTAGGCATCGTGGTTCCTTGTTAAGAGCGCTTCACGTCAAATGATCGAGCCCGCTCCGCCATGACGTCCGGCGTCATGGCGGCGGCGGCGCCACCCCGCGCAGCCGCTCGTTGGCTTCCTCGAAGGCTCGCATGGTGTGCTCGACGTCGTAGGGATGCTCCTCGAACGTCTTGGGGTCCCATTCGCTGCGCGGCGTCGCGAAGAAGTCCCCGCCGTAAACGTGGATCGCCGCCGTGATCTGGTCGAGCGGGTTCGTGACCGCGTGGATGATGGATTTGCCGAGCGGTGTCACGTCCTTCGTGTTCAGCTCCTTTGCGCCATGCCGGGTCAGTCCCTTGTCGGCGCGGCGGAAGAAGAAGTTCTGCTCGCGGCCGCCGTAGATGCCGATGACGGCCCACATGCGGTGGTCGTGCGGCTTGAACACCATGCGCGGCCCCCAGCACAGGTTGAGGATCGTCAGGTCGTCGGCCCGGAATATCGTTTCGACGCCGGAGCGTTTCGGCTCGCCGAGCGCCCGCACGACCTGCGCGGGCTCGCTCACCGCCTTCTCCACCAGCTCCCGGATCGCGGCGTGCGCATTGCGCTCCTGGAGCGCGGCGCGGCAGTCTTCGATGAAACGTTCCTTGCTGAACATCGCCGTTCCTCCCTCGACAGTCGACAGTGCCCCCGTTCAGGAAAACTTCCACCAGACGAACCCCGCCGCGGCGGCGGGCAGGGCGAAGATCAGCAGGAATATCGGCAGCTCCTCGGCAACAGAGTAGCCGGCCTTCGCCACGCCCACCCACATATTCACGCCAGCGGCGATCAGCCAGATAACGATGAAGAGTTTTGCGGCATTCACCATCGTTCCCGTTCCGCCCGTCCACCGCCCGGCGAGCACGCAGGCGCCGAGGAGGAGGAAGCCGCCGAGGATGATTAGTGCAGTGCGCATCTTCCTACCTCATGCGATATGCAATAAGCCAAGCCTGACCCGATAATGACCGTGACCCGAAAATGACCCGATAATGCTCCAGCAAGCTCGCGGATAGTATCCGCCTTCAGCGTGGGGCGGACGCGAGTGGCCGAGTCAGGCGGTGGTAGTTTGCTTGGGGTCAGCCGGCGCCGACTGGACGAGATAATCAAGAATCTCGCCCTGCATGCGTTCAATCTCCAGCCGATAGCCGGAGCTGAGCGCTGGCCATTCCTGGGGCCGAGCGGTCTTCCGCAGTCCGTCAAGCAGGTGCTCAAGATTTGCCACGCGCCCCCGCGTTGCGGCCAGTTCCTGATCGTTGCGTATCATGGTTGAACCTCAACTATGCCACGTTTCGCGCCATCGCGCTTGATCTGCCAGGTATCAAAAAACTCCCGCATCAATTCATCGGACAGCATGCCTTCGCGCAGCCAGAAGATGCTCGCGCCGTAACGCGCCTGCGCCTCCGCGTGCAAGAACAGCGTACGGCACTCGCGCGGGGATTCCTCGACCCTGAAATCAGCCGCCATCAACAGCGCCACGTCAATATCATGGGGATCGGGAGCCGAAGTTACAAAGCTTCCGAACACACAGAATCGTTTGAGCTTGCCGGTGCGCACCGCCAGTTCATGCAGATGCAGTAGCCGGGCCAACGCGTGAACACGGGTTTCCGTGGCAGTTCCAAAACGTCTAGTGATTTCGGCCCACGTTGCCTGATGTATGCCGGCCGCCAGATCGCCATTTTCATCCAGCGGCGGCAGCATGACCCCTGCTCATCAATTGGATTGGCGTTCTACCGTAATCTCGCACGTGGACGGCGTCATGCCTTCCGCCACCATCCCGACGACAGTCGCCGCCGGGATACGCAGCCCCCGGATGCACGGCACCCCGTTCATTTGCCTGGGATTTACGGTAATGCGGGTGAATTTCATGTCATTCACTTTCGGCCAGGACTCCAAAAGCAAATTTTACACCCCGCTCCGCCGCGCGCGAAGCCGATATTGGTTTTGTTTCTCTCCCTGTCTCGGCGGTTCAGTCATTCTTGATCTTTCTTGGCGGTTAGACACCGTAGTGACTCGCCAGCCTTGGATTGAGCACGTCACGCAACCGATCCCCTACTAGGTTGATTGCCACGATGGTGATCAATAGTGCCACTCCAGGAAAAAAGCTGATCCAGTAGCGCCCCGACAGCAGGTGGGCGAAGCCGTTGGAGATCAGCAGGCCGAGTGACGGCTCGGTGATCGGCATGCCGAGGCCGAGGAAGGAGAGGGTGGCCTCGAGCGCGATCGCGTGCGCGACCTGCACGGTCGCGACGACGATCATCGGCGGCAGGACGTTGGGCAGGATGTGGCGGAAGAGGATGCGCCGGGAGCTGAATGCCATGACGCGCGCGGCGTCCACGTATTCCTTCTGCATCTCGACCAGCGCCGCGCCGCGCACCGTGCGCGCGTAGTAGGCCCACTGCACCAGGATCAGCGCGATCACGATCTTGTCCACGCCCTGTCCCACCACCGCGAGCAGGATCAGCGCGATCAGGATCGAGGGGAACGAAAGCTGGAGATCCACCAGCCGCATGATCAGGCTGTCGAGCCAGCCGCCGGCGTAAGCCGAGACCAGCCCGATCGCCATGCCGAGCGCGAGCGCGACGAGCGTGGACACGGCCCCCACGCCGAGGCTGATCCGCAGCCCGTAGAGGATGGCCGAGACCATGTCGCGCCCCTGGTCGTCGCT
>MERD01000059.1:302-6032 GCA_001771935.1 Betaproteobacteria bacterium RIFCSPLOWO2_02_FULL_67_26 | reverse complement strand
CGGGGTCAGACTCGATTAAAAGTTGAGAACGCCACCCCCAACGCCCTGCCTTGCGCGGGGCGTTGTCTTTTTAGCCGCTACGCCGGCTGCTTCTCGAGCCGCTGCTTGAGCTTCTCGTTGGCGATGAAGGTATCGAGCAGCTGGATCACCTGACGCTTGGTCCTGGCGTCGAGCTTCTCGATCGCCTGCAGCCGCCGCTCCAGGCGGCTGTTACGCGCCTTGGTCTGGCGGCGCAGGGGTTCGGTGCCGAGCAGTTGCTCAATCGTCACGCCGAGCGCCTTGGCGAGGCCTGGCAGCAGGTTTGCCGGTGGATGCTCGGTCTCGCCTTCGTAGTAAGCGACCATGCGGCGGGTGACGCCGAGCTCGGCCGCGAGCTCGCCCTGGGTGTAGCCGGCGCTCTTTCGCAGTTCCACCAATCGCGCCCCGAAGTTACCCGCGGCGCTCATCGTCTTCTTGGGCATCGTCGTCCACGCTTCGAACGGAAGATGCGCTGGATTGTAAGGGTGGGTTTCGGCTGGCATGCCAGTGTGCTTGACGGGTAATGTCCGAATATCGTACATTACCGTGCACCGAAGATCAACCCTCAAAAATCTGCACCGAGGGGCTTGACAGGTTTTTAGCGGAGGCCCGATTCCATGGCGAGAATCCCGCAAGCCGAGATCGAGCGGCTGAAGACGGAAGTCTCCCTGGAGCGCCTCGTCGCCTCCAGCGGGGTGGAACTCAAACGCGCCGGCAAGGACCTCCTGGGCCGCTGCCCCTTCCACGAGGACAACGGCCCTTCGCTCGTGATCTCGCCGGCAAAGAACCTCTGGCATTGCCTGGGCGCGTGCCAGGCGGGCGGCAGCGTCATCGACTGGGTGATGAAGATGAACGGGGTCAGCTTCCGTCACGCCGTGGAGCTTCTTCGGGAAGGCGTCACCGCTTTAGCTGCGGGGCCGGTCAAGGTAAGCACCGTGAGGAAGCTGCCGGCGCCGGTGGCGCTCGATGCCGACGACCAGGCGCTGCTCAACCAGGTGATCGGCTACTACCACGAGACCCTCAAGCAATCCCCCGAGGCGCTCACCTATCTCGAATCCCGGGGGCTCGCGCACTCGGAGTTGGTGGAGCGCTTCAAGCTCGGGTTCGCGAACCGCACGCTGGGCCTGAGGCTGCCGGCGAAGACCCGCGCCGCCGGTGCTGCGATGCGTGCGCGATTGCAGAAGATCGGCATCCTGCGTGAGTCGGGGCACGAGCACTTCAACGGCTCGCTCGTGATCCCTATCCTCGATGAGCAGGGCAACGTGCAGGAGGTCTATGGCCGCAAGGTGACGCCGGGGCTGCGCCCTGGCACGCCGCTGCATCTCTACCTTCCCGGACCGCATCGCGGCGTGTGGAACGTCGAGGCGCTTGCCGCGCACAAGGAGATCATCCTGTGCGAGGCGCTGATCGACGCGATGAGCTTCTGGTGCGTGGGCTATCGCAACGTCACCGCTTCCTATGGCGTCGAGGGCTTCACCGACGATCACCTGGCCGCGTTCAAGAAACATGGAACGCAGCGCGTGCTGATCGCCTACGACCGGGACGACGCCGGCGAGAAGGCGTCCGCCAAGCTCGCGCCGCAGCTGATGGCCGAAGGCATCGAGTGCTATCGCGTCGAATTCCCCAAGGGGATGGACGCCAACGAGTACGCCTTGAAGGTCGCGCCTGCTGCGAAATCGCTCGGGCTCGCGATTCGCAAGGCGGTGTGGCTCGGCCAGGGTGCGGCACCGGCGCGGCCTGAGCCGATCGTTGCGCAGCCTGCGTCACCCGCGCGCGCGGCTTCCTTAGCTGCTTTAGCCGCTAAGGAGAAAAACCCACAGCCTCCTGCCATCACCGAGGCCGCGCCGGCGACGTCGGCCGAGTTACCGGCCTCGCCCGTGCCGCCGGCGCCGGTGGAGGCGGTGGCGGCAGCGGTGACGGACGCCGAGGTCGTGATCGCGCTGGAGGATCGCCGCTACCGCGTGCGGGGCCTGGCGAAGAACCTCGCCTACGATGTGCTGAAAGTGAACGTGCTCGCCGCGCGCGGCGAATCCTTCCACGTGGACACGATCGATCTCTACAGCGCGCGCCAGCGCGCGGGCTTCATTACCCAGGCGGCGACCGAGTTGCGGCTCACTGACGAGATCGTGAAGACGGACTTGGGGCGCGTGCTCCGGAAGCTCGAGGCGCTGCAGGAGGCGGCGATCCGCGCGGCGCTCGCGCCCAAGGCGGCGACGCACCCCGAGATGAGCGAGCCCGAGCGCGCGCAAGCGCTGGCGCTGCTGCGCTCGTCGAACCTCGTTGAGACCATCCTCGCGGACTTGACCGCCTGTGGGCTGGTGGGCGAGCGCGTGAACAAGCTCGTGGCTTACCTCGCGGCGACGTCCAGGAAGCTCGATGCGCCCCTGGCCGTGCTGATGCAGTCGAGCTCCGCCGCCGGCAAGTCCACGCTGATGGACGCGGTGTTATCGCTCATGCCGGAAGAGGACCGGGTGAAGTACTCGGCGCTGACGGGGCAGAGTCTGTTCTACATCGGCAACGGCGATTTGAAACACAAGATCCTCGCCATTGCCGAGGAGGAAGGGGCGGCCCGCGCGGCCTACGCCTTGAAGCTGCTGCACTCCGAAGGCGAGCTCACCATTGCCTCCACCGGCAAGGACCCCGCGACCGGGAACCTGGTGACGCAGGAGTACCGCGTTGAAGGCCCGACGATGATCTTCACCACCACCACCGCGATCGAGGTGGACGAGGAACTGAAGAACCGCTGCCTGGTCCTCGGGGTGGACGAGTCCAGAGCCCAGACCCAGGCGATCCACACGCTGCAGCGACACAAGCGCACGCTCGATGGCCTCGCGAGGAAGGCGCGGCGCGCGGAGATCCAGAAACTGCACCGCAACGCGCAGCGGCTGCTCAAGCCCCTGAAGGTCCTCAACCCTTATGCTGAGCGCTTGACCTTCCCCGACCAGGCGACGCGCACGCGGCGCGATCACGAGAAATATCTCACTCTCATTGACGTGATCGTGCTGGTGCATCAGCACCAACGCCAAATCAAAACCACTGTCCGCGAGGGACAGACCATCGAATACGTGGAGGCGACGCTGGAAGACATCGCGCTCGCCAACGCGCTCGCGCACGAGGTCCTGGGGCGCTCGCTCGACGAGCTGCCGCCGCAGACGCGGCGTGTGCTGGTGCTGCTGGAGGCCTTCGTCGCGGCGCGGGCAAAGGAGCAGAAGCTCGATCGCGCACAGGTTCGCTTTAGCCGCCGCGAGCTGAGAGAACACATCGGCATGGGCGACACGCAGCTGCGGCTGCACCTGGAGCGCCTGGTGGCGTTGGAATACGTGCTGGCGCGGCGTGAGGGTCCGGGCGGGCGGCTCGTCCACGAGTTGCTCTACGACGGCCAAGGGCAGGACGGGCGGCCCTTCGTGCCGGGGCTGATCGAGGTCGAGCGCCTCGCTGCCGGAGTGAAAACTGCGGCTACGACGACGGAAGTCTCGGGGGTAAAAGACGAACTCGCGGGGCGGTTGCGGGCCGATCGCGGCCCGGTTGCGGGGGGGTCGCGGGGGGAGGGAAATGCACAACCTGACAATCCAAACAATCCCTTACCGAAATCCTCCGCAAAAACCTCCAAAACGCAGTACTCCGAGGGCGCGGCTCAAAATCCCGTCATACCGTTAGCCGCGCGGTCGCGCTGATGGCACTGCGTGCGTTGAATCCGCGGCGCCGGCACCGCCGGCCGGCGGCGCCTGTGCCGATGCCGGCACCCGGCAATGCGCTTCACGGCTACGCGCGCGAGTTCCGGGAATGGACGCTCGCCAAAGCCTATTCCGAGCGCACGGTGAGAACGCAGCACGGCGCGATCACCCGCTTCATCGTGTGGGCCGATGAGCGGGGGCTTGCGAAGCCCTCCGAAGTGACGCGCCCGATCCTCGAGCGCTATCAGCGCCACCTCTACCACTACCGCAAGAAGAACGGCCAGCCGCTCTCGGTGGGCGGCCAGCTCGTGCAGCTGCACGCGCTGAAAGCCTGGTTCAAGTGGCTTACGCGCGAGAACCACATTCTCTCCAACCCCGCATCCGAGCTGGAACTCCCCCGGCTGCCGCGGCTCCTGCCGCGCGGTGTCCTCTCGGTGGCGCAGATCGAGGAGGTGATCAATCAGTGCGACGTGGCAACGCCGCTGGGGCTGAGGAACCGCGCGATGTTCGAGACCTTCTACTCGACCGGGATTCGCAAATTCGAACTCATCAACCTCAAACTCTACGACGTGGATCTCGAGCGCGGCACGGTGATGGTGCGCGCCGGCAAGGGCGCGCGCGATCGCATCGTGCCGGTGGGCGAGCGGGCGTGCGCCTGGATCGACAAGTACTTGCGCGACGTGCGCCCCGAACTCGTGACCGGACGCGATGACGCCACCTTGTTCCTGCACGAGCACGGCTGCGCCTTCCCGGTGACGAGTCTGGGCGACCTGGTCAAACGCCACCTCGAGCACGCCGGCATCCAGGTGCGCGGGGCATGTCACCTGTTTCGCCACGCGATGGCGACCCACATGCTGGAGAACGGCGCGGATACGCGCTTCATCCAGATGATGCTGGGGCACGCCGATCTCGCCACCACGCAGATCTACACGCGTGTCTCCATCGCCAAGTTGAAGGAGATCCACATCGCCACCCACCCGGCGCGGCTTGAGCGCGCGCCGCGCGACGCCGGCAACGTGGCAGGACCTCAACCGGCTGCGGCGAAGGCGCGGGACACTCTCTTAGCCGCGCTCAACGCGGAACGTGACGAAGACGCAGCGACCGATGCACCGTGAGCCGCTGGACCGCTCCGGCACGGCGCTTGCAAGCTCACGCGGCAACCGCCGTGCCGTCGCTGCCACATCACGAACGCCGACCACAGTGGCTCCGGGACGCGCAGCAGCATCCTGGACCGCCCGTCACGCGGCTTGCTATGGCGTTCGCGCAAGCCGCGCGCCGGGCTGCGGCGTCACGAACGCGCACGCAGCCGCGCGTGGAGGCGTGGGTGGAGAAGCAGTCAGGGGCCGCCCCTGCGCGTCCATCGGCGCGTTCAGCACCTCGGCCGCGCCGGCCGGCCAGGCAAAAGCAACGAGTGCCGCCGCACGGCGCATCGAGCACCGCGCGTCGGCCGCAGCGGCCGGGGATAAATGGCCCAGGGGCCATTCAACATAACATCGCGTTACGCAAAGTGCGCGCATTCGTTCACCGCGTTCTCTCGGTGCGCGCACCGACGCCCTCTCGGGTTCGCGTAACTGATGTTATGTCTCGCGCCCCCGGCCGCTGCTGCGCACGGTCATGGCTTGCGCATCACCGTGCGCTGAACAGCATTCCAGCGCGGCCCTGGGGAAGACCCAGCGCCGCGAGGGGAGGAACGATCCCCGCCCACCCGCCCCGTAGCTGCTAAAATCGCAGGCACTTCAGTTCGAGGATCGTCCACCATGATGCTGACCGCCGTCCTGATGCCCGCCCCCGAAGGCGGATTCACCGCTTTGAATCCCGAGACCGGCACGACCTCCGAAGGCGAGTCGGTCGAAGAGGCGATCGCCAATCTGCGCGAGGCCACCGAGTTGTATCTGGAAGAGTTCCCGCTCGGGCCTGTCGGTCAACCGCTGGTGACGACATTCCAAGTCGCAGAGCATGCCTAAGCTGCCCCGCGTTTCCGGGGCGCAGGCTGTGCGTGCCCTGGAACGACTGGGATTTACGGTAGCGCGCCAGCGCG
>MERD01000059.1:0-289 GCA_001771935.1 Betaproteobacteria bacterium RIFCSPLOWO2_02_FULL_67_26 | reverse complement strand
GATGCGTCGCGCCTCGAGCGGCTGCGTGGTTCCCAATCACCGCGAGTTGAAGACCGGCACGCTCGCCGGCGTGTTGAAGCAGGCGGGCGTGTCGGCCGAGGACTTCATGAAGGTGTTGTGAACGCGCGCATCGATCGCTTGCGTGGATCGTCCGCGCGGGCAAAAATGCACGTCTGGGCAAAAAATTGAAACCGCGGGGGGTGCGTCTTCGTTTTAGCTGCGCAACTGCCGGAGCCGTCTCGGGAAATCGCCCATCGTTACGATGAAAGCGCGTCGGGGGCAATCGTTT
>MERD01000058.1:85228-86253 GCA_001771935.1 Betaproteobacteria bacterium RIFCSPLOWO2_02_FULL_67_26 | reverse complement strand
TCCCGTCATGTACTTGAACAACTCGGAACAGAGGTGATGGCTGCTGCCGATGTTGGTGATGGCGAAGTTGAAGCGGGCCGGGTTCACCTTCACCGCCGCGATCAGCGCGGGCACGGATTTGACGGGCGATTCGCCGCTGACGACCAGCGCTAGCGCGAAAAAGCCGACAGTCGAAACCGGCGCGAAGTCCCGCACCGGGTCGTACGGCAGCGACTTGAACAGCGCAACGGCGAGCGCGTGGCCCGTCGTGAGCCACATGATCGTGTGGCCGTCGGGCTCGGCTTTCCTGGCGAGTTCCGTGGCGACGATGCCGCCCGCGCCCGGCCGGTTGTCGATGATCACCTGCTGCTTCAGGGCGTCCGTCAGCCGCTGCGCGAGCAGGCGCGCGGTAATGTCCGTGACCCCGCCCGGTCCGAACGGCAGCACGATCCGGACGGGACGCGCGGGGTAGTTCGCCTGCGCGCAGGCCGCGCCGGCCGCAAGACCGCACAACACCAGGGCCGCGCACGCGATCCGCCTGACCCGCGCGCGCCCAGGTTCCCGCGAAGAGCTGCTATCGGTCATGGCGCCATCCTTCCTCCGGCTACGAAGCAACCATTGTAGTCAGTTGCCGTTACGGTTCATAGGCGAGGTTGGGCGCGAGCCAGCGCTCCGCTTCCTCGACCGCGAAGCCCTTGCGGCGCGCGTAATCCGCGACCTGGTCGCGCCCCACCTTTCCCACGGCGAAGTACTGCGACTCCGGGTGGGAAAAATAGAAGCCGCTCACCGCCGCGGTCGGGGTCATGGCATAGGACTCGGTCAGCCGCATGCCGATGCGCTCGGCGTCGAGCAGCTCGAACAACGGCCCCTTCTCGGTGTGATCGGGGCACGCCGGGTAGCCGGGCGCGGGACGGATGCCGCGGTATTGCTCGGCGATCAGCGCGGCGCTGTCGAGCTTTTCATCTTTCGCGTAGGCCCAGAATTCCCGGCGCACGCGCTGGTGCAGGAGCTCGGTGAACGCCTCCGCCAGCCGGTCGGCGAGCGCT
>MERD01000058.1:16131-85120 GCA_001771935.1 Betaproteobacteria bacterium RIFCSPLOWO2_02_FULL_67_26 | reverse complement strand
CGAGGCACAGGTTGGGGCGTCCGGTCGGCTTCACGTTCTGCTGGCGCAGGTTGTGCCAGGTCATGAGGCGCTTCCGCCGGCCCTCGTCGGCGTAGATCTCGATGTCCTCCGAGTCCACGGCGGCGGCCGGGAACAGCCCGAACACGGCGCTCGCGGTGAGCCAGCGGCCGGCGACGATCTTCTTCAGCATCGCCCGGCCCTCGGCGTAAACGTTGCGCGCGGCCTCGCCCACCACCGGGTCCTCGAGGATGGCGGGAAACGGCCCGGATAATTCCCAGGTCTGGAAGAACGGCCCCCAGTCGATAGTGTCCGCGATGGCGGCAAGGGCGTAGTTCTTGAGCAGGCGCGTGCCGATCACTTCCGGCCGCGGCGGCACGTATTGCGTCCAGTCGGTCTTGAGGGCGTTCGCCCGCGCCTGTGCGAGCGTGACGAGCTCGAGCCCCCGCTTCCCCTCGTGCTGGGCGCGCACGCGCTCGTACTCGGTCTTCACGTCGTTGATGAACCCGGCGCGCGCGGCGTCGGACAGGAGGTTCGAGCACACGCCGACGCTGCGCGAGGCATCCGCCACCCAGACCACCGGCCCGGAATAGTTCGGCGCAATCTTGACCGCGGTGTGCGTGCGTGAAGTGGTGGCGCCGCCGATGAGCAGCGGCACATCGAACCCCTCGCGCTCCATCTCGCGCGCAACGTGCGCCATCTCCTCCAGCGAGGGCGTGATGAGGCCGGAGAGCCCGACGAGGTCGCACTTCTCGTCGCGCGCGACCTGCAGGATCTTCTGCGCCGGCACCATCACGCCAAGGTTGATCACCTCGTAGTTGTTGCACTGGAGCACCACCGCGACGATGTTCTTGCCGATGTCGTGCACGTCGCCCTTCACCGTGGCGATCACCATCTTGCCCCTGGGCCGGGCGTCGCCGAGCTGCTGCTTCTCGTCCTGGAGGAACGGCTCGAGGTGCGCGACCGCCTGCTTCATGACGCGCGCGCTCTTCACCACCTGCGGCAGGAACATCTTGCCGGCGCCGAAGAGATCGCCGACCACGTTCATTCCGTCCATGAGCGGGCCCTCGATCACGCGGATCGGCCGCCCGTATTTCCGGCGCGCTTCCTCGGTGTCCTCGACGACCCAGTTGGCGATGCCCTGCACCAGCGCGTGCTTGAGACGCTCCTCCACCGACCCCTTGCGCCACTCGAGGTCCCCGGCGTCGCGCCGCGCGCCTCCTTTCACCGTCTGCGCGAAGGCGACCATGCGCTCGGCGGCGTCCGGCCGGCGGTTGAAGATGATGTCCTCGGCGTGCGCCAGCAGCTCCTTTGGAATTTCCTCGTAGACGCCGAGCTGGCCGGCATTCACGATGCCCATGGTCATGCCGGCCTTGATCGCGTGGTAGAGGAACGCGGTGTGGATCGCCTCGCGGACCGGGTCGTTGCCGCGGAACGAGAACGAGATGTTCGACACGCCGCCGGAAATTTTCGCGTACGGCAGCGTCTGCCGGATGACGCGCGCGGCCTCGATGTAGTCCTTGCCGTAGTTCGCGTGCTCCTCGATGCCGGTGGCGACGGCGAAGATGTTGGGGTCGAAGATCACGTCCTCGGGCGGGAAGCCCAGCTCGTCCACCAGGATGTGATAGGTGCGCTTGGCGATCTCGACGCGGCGCTCGAGCGTGTCGGCCTGCCCCTTCTGGTCGAACGCCATCACGATCACGGCCGCGCCGTAGCGCCGCGCGAGCTTCGCCTGCCGGACGAACTCTTCTTCTCCCTCCTTGAGGCTGATGGAGTTGACGACGCACTTGCCCTGGACGCACTTCAGGCCGGCCTCGATCACCTCCCATTTCGAGGAGTCGATCATGACCGGCACCCGCGAGATGTCGGGCTCGGACGCGATGAGACTGAGGAAAGTCGCCATCGCCTGCTTCGAGTCGAGCATCGCCTCGTCCATGTTGACGTCGATCATCTGCGCGCCGTTCTCCACCTGCTGGCGCGCGATCGACAGCGCCGCCGGGTAGTCGCCCGCGAGGACGAGCCGCGCAAACGCCCGCGAGCCGGTGACGTTGGTGCGCTCGCCGACGTTGACGAACAGGGAATCGGCGCCGATGTTGAGCGGCTCGAGTCCCGCGAGGCGCGTCTTGCGCTCGATCACCGGCACCCTGCGCGGCGGGAGCCCCGCAAGCGCTTCCGCGATCGCCTTGATGTGGGCCGCGTTGGTGCCGCAGCAGCCGCCGGCGATGTTGACGAAGCCGCTCTTCGCGAAGTCGAGCAGGTAGCCGGCGGTCTCGGCCGGCGTCTCGTCGTAGCCGGTCGGCGCGAGCGGGTTCGGCAACCCCGCGTTGGGATAGGCGGAGACGTAGACGTCGGCAACCCCGGAGAGCTCCTCGATATAGGGACGCATCAGCTTCGCCCCCAGCGCGCAGTTCAGCCCCACCGCGAGCGGGCGCGCGTGGCGCACCGAGTTCCAGAACGCCTCGGGTGTCTGGCCCGACAACGTGCGACCCGACGCGTCCGTGATGGTGCCGGAGATGATGACGGGAAGACGGATTCCCCGCGTCTCGAAAAATTCGTCAATGGCAAACAGGGCTGCCTTGGCGTTCAGCGTATCGAAAATGGTCTCGAGCAGCAGAATGTCGACGCCGCCGTCGACGAGGCCGCCCAGCGCCTCGCCGTAGGTGGCGACCAGCTGGTCGAAGGTGACGTTGCGGAAGCCCGGGTCGTTGACGTCCGGCGAGATCGAGGCGGTGCGGGACGTGGGACCGAGCGCGCCCGCGACGAAGCGCGGCTTGCCCGGATTGCGCGCGGTGTGCGCGTCCGCCACCGCGCGCGCGAGCCGCGCCGCCTCCAGATTCAGCTCGCGCACCACGTGCTGGAGGTGGTAATCAGCCTGCGAGATCGCGGTCGAGTTGAAGGTATTGGTCTCGATCACGTCGGCGCCCGCCGCGAGATACTGCTCGTGGATCTCGCGGATCACCTGCGGGCGCGTCAGCACCAGCAGGTCGTTATTGCCCTTCAGGTCGTGCGGATGGTCCGCGAAGCGCTGCCCGCGATAGTCCGCCTCCGAGAGCCGGTACTCCTGGATCATGGTGCCCATGGCGCCGTCGAGGATCAGGATGCGCGCCCTGAGCAGGGCTTCGAGCTGTGCGGTACGGTCGGGCATGGCCGGTGCGAAATGGACGAAAGTCCCTGATGCAAAAGGCGGAATTCTACCGCCAAACTGGCGCCGCGCGCTCGGTTGCGACTATAATCTCGCTCCCGTTCCAGCGAGCGAAACCGCGCGATGAAGCACTTCGAGCCGAAACAGGCCTACGAGTTCTTGAAGCAGACCCCGAACGCGATATTCATCGATTGCCGCAGCGAGATGGAGTACCTGTTCGTGGGCCACCCGAAGGGCGCGATGCTGGTGCCCTGGAACGACGGCCCGAACTGGGAAGTGAATCCCGATTTCGTCGCGCACGTGAAGAAGGCAACGAGCGTGGACCGCCCGATCATCCTCATCTGCCGCAGCGGCAACCGCTCGCTCGACGCGGCGCGCGCGCTCGAGGAGGCGGGTTTTACCCAGGTCTGGAACGTGCTGCACGGCTTCGAAGGCGAGCTCGACGAGGATCACCACCGCAACGCCAAGACCGGCTGGCGCCACGAGGGGCTGCCGTGGGAGCAGTGCTGAGGCCCCGCCTCTCGCCCGCTAAGTCAGCGTTACGCCGAGGAGCTTCCCGATCAGGTAGGTGAACCCGCCCGCGGCCGCGCCGATGGCGAGCATGCGCGCGCCGCCGGCGAGCGCGCTGCGGCCGGTGAAGAGCGAGAGCGTCGCGCCCACGACGAACAACGCGATACCCGTTGCCGCGACGGCGGCGGCGAGGCTGGCGGCGCCGGCCGCGAACAGGAACGGCGCCAGCGGAATGGACGCGCCGAGCGCGAACGAAAAGAACGAAAACAGGGCCGCGCCCCACGGCGAGCCGAGGTCCTCCGGATTGAGGCCCAGTTCCTCGCGCGCGAGTGTCGCCAGCGCCTGTTCCGGGTCGCCGATCAGGCTCTTCGCCATCGAAACCGCCGTTTCGCGCGGCTGCCCCCGCGCTTCATAGATCAGCGCCAGCTCCTCGGCCTCCGCCTCCGGGTACTGCTCCAGTTCCTCGCGCTCGAGCCCGATCTGGTACTCGTACATCTCGCGCTGCGAGCGCACCGAGACATACTCGCCCGCCGCCATCGAGAATGCGCCCGCGATCAGGCCCGCGGCGCCGGAGAGCAGGACGATCTGGTTGTCGGCGGTCGCTCCGGCGATGCCCATGATGAGGCTCGCGTTGGAGATCAGGCCGTCGTTGACGCCAAACACCGCGGCGCGGAGATTGCCCGCGCTCCCCACGCCGCGGTGGCGGCCGCCGACCTCCTCCACCGAGCGTGGCAGCGCGTGGCCGTGCGTTGCGCCGGAGTACACCGACATGCCCCGCACCTTCATCGCCGCCAGCATGCCGCGCAGCGGCTGCACGCCGAAGCGCCGCACGAGGCGCGCTACCAGCCGCGCGCGCAGGTCCGGGACGAAATGCGCCGGTACCGCGCGCCCGCCAGCGCGGGCGAGCCGCTCCCAGATTGCCGCCTGCTTCTCGGCTTCCTGCGCCAGTTCGGCGAACAAGGCCCGCCGCGGCGTGCCGGCCTCGCGCTCGGCCACGACCCGGTACAAGTAAGCCGAGCGTTTCTCCTCGATCCAGCTCTCGATCTCATGCATGCGCGACGCTCCTCGAAGCCAGGCGCAGATACGAGATCCAGCAGGCCACGCCCAGCGTCAGCAGTGCGATCTGGCCGAGCGCGAGGGCGAGCCCGCTGCCCGAGAGGAAGGACGCGATCAAGCCCGCCGTGATCGAGGTGAAGATCGCGTGCGCGAAGCCCTGCAGCGACGAGGCCGTGCCGCTGTTCTTCGGAAAGAGATCGAGCGCCAGCAGCTGCACGCTCGGCGCCGCGAGCGCCACGCCAGCCGCGTAGCCCGCGTACGCCAGCACCGTCCAGGGCAGCGCCGCCGGAAACAACGCGTGGTAGCCGACGTTGAACGCCGCCGCGCCGAACATGACGAAATAGGCGATTTGCACCGTGCGCTGGCGCGACACGCGCCCCGCCATCCGGTTGGAGAGGAAGGCGCCGACCATGACGCCGGCGATGCCGGGCACGAACAGGACCGGGAAATGGTGCTCGCCGAGCCCGAGCAGGTCGTAGATGATGGCGGGCGCCGCGGCGACGTAGAGGAAGAACCCGGAAAAATTGAACGCGATCGCGACGCACAGCAGCACCAGCAGCGGGCTGCTCGCGAGCTTGCGGTAGGTTGCCAGGAGCGGCGCCGGGGCGAACGGGTGGCGCGCCTCGCGCGGATGCGTTTCCGGCAGCGCCAGCCAGCACACCGCGAGCTGCAGCGCGCCGTAGAGCGCGAGAAACGCGAATACCGCGCGCCAGCCGAAGGCGCCTTGCAGCCAGCCCCCGATCACCGGCGCCAGCGCCGGCGCGAGCCCGAAGATCATGGTGATGAGCGACAGCAGGCGCTGCGCCCCGTGGCCGGGAAAGCTTTCGCGGACGATGGCGCGGCCCACCACCCACCCCACGCCCGCCGAGAAACCCTGCACGGCGCGAAAGAACAGCAACTGGGGAAAGCTCTGGGCGAAAGTGCAGCCGACCGACCCCAGCACGTAGATCGCGAGGCAACCGAGTATCACGGGGCGCCGCCCGAACGAATCCGACAGCGCGCCGTGGAACAGCGTCATCACGGCGAAGGCGATGAGATAAGCCGACAGCGTCTGCTGCAGCTCGATCGGCGTCACCGCGAATTCGCGCCCGATTGCGGGGAACGACGGCAGGTAGGTATCCACCGAGAACGGCCCCAGCATCACCAGCCCGGCAAGCGTGACGGCGAGCAGCGGCGCGGAAACGGATCTTTCTTGCAACGCGATATCCCGGCGTTGGATGATACACTCAAACCCGCAAAACCGGAGGGGAGCCCGATGAATCAACCCGTCGAATTGCCGCAAGTGCGCGCCAGGATTGAACCGATCCTGCCGAAACACCGGGACCTGTATTACGACGGCAAGTGGCAGAAGCCGAGAGGCGGCTACCAGGACACGCTCAATCCGGCGACAGGCGAGAGCCTGGGCGCCTGCGCCGAGGCCAACGCCCAGGATGTCGACGCCGCGGTCCAGGCGGCGCACTGCGCATTCAAAGCGTGGCGCCGGGTAAAGCCGCTCGAGCGCGCCGCGCTGATGAAGAAAGTCGCGGCGGTGCTGCGCGCCAACGCCGAAGAACTCGCGATGCTGGACGCCGCCAACTGCGGCAATCCGGCGCGCGAGATGATGCGCGACGCCGGCACGGCGGCCGCGCAATGGGATTTCTTCGCCGGCCTCGTCACCGAGCTGAAAGGCGACACCATCCCGATGGGCGAGGACGTCGTCAACCTGTCGGTGCGCGAGCCGTTCGGCGTCTGCGCCCGCATCGTCGCCTACAATCACCCGCTCATGTTCACCGCGGCCAAGGCGGCCCCCGCCATCGCCGCCGGCAACAGCGTGATCATGAAGCCGCCGTACCAGGCGCCGCTATCCGCGTATCGCTTCATGGAGCTCACCGAGGGCATCCTGCCCCCCGGCGTGCTGAACATACTCACCTGCGGCAAGGAGGGATCGGAGGCGCTGGTCACGCACCCGCAGGTGCCGCGGGTGTCGTTGATCGGCAGCGTGCCCACGGGCCGCGCTGTCGCGCGGGCGGCGGCCGACCGCCTGAAGCACGTCTCGCTGGAGCTGGGCGGCAAGAATGCCTGCATCATTTTCCCGGACGCTGACCTGGAGAAGGCCGCGCGCGGCGCGGTGGGCGGCATGAACTTCAGCTGGTGCGGCCAGTCGTGCGGCTCGACGTCGCGGCTGTTCATCCACGAATCGGTGTACGACCGCGTCCTCGATGGCGTATTGAAGCACGTCGGGAACCACAAGCCCGGCATCCCGACCGAAATGGACACCACGATGGGCGCGATCGTGTCCCGGGCTCAGATGGAAAAGATCCTGTCTTACATCGAGATCGGAAAGAAGGAGGGCGCGGCGCTAGCCTGCGGCGGCAAGCGGCCGGACGACCCGAAACTCGCGGGCGGGTTCTTCGTCGAGCCGACCGTGTTCACCGGCGTGACCCAGAAGATGCGCATCGCGAACGAGGAAATCTTCGGGCCGGTGCTGTCGGTGCTCAAGTGGAAGAACGAGGAAGAGATGTTCGAGCAGGTGAACGCGGTCGAGCACGGCCTGACCGGCTCGGTGTGGACGACGAGCCTCGCCACCGCGCACCGCGCCGCCGGCCGCATCGAGTCGGGGTTCATCTGGGTGAACGGCGCCGGCCCGCACTTCCTCGGCGTTTCCTTCGGCGGCTACAAGCAATCGGGCATCGGGCGCGAGGAGAGCTACGACGAGCTGCTCTCGTTCACGCAATCGAAGAACATCCACATCACGCTCTAGGAGAGCGCCGGCCCCGGTGATCAGGGGCGACTGATTTCAGCGGCGGTCAAAACGACGATACTGGATCGCCTCGGCGACGTGCGCCGATGAAACCCCCTCGCTAGCAGCGAGGTCTGCAATGGTGCGCGCCACCTTCAGGATACGGTGGTAGCCGCGCGCGGACAGCCCCAACCGGCTGATCGCCTGCTTCAGGAGCGTGGCGCCCGCCTCCTCCGGCGCGCAGTGCTTGTCGATCTCGCGCGTGGCGAGCCGTGTATTCTCCTTGCCCTGGCGCGCGATCATCCGCTCGCGAGCCTGCTCCACCCGCTGGCGGATCGTGCCGGACGATTCGCCGTCATTCACCCGTGACAGATCGTCCGGCGGCACCGCGGGCACTTCGATCTGGATGTCGATGCGGTCGAGCAGCGGCCCGGAGATTTTCCGGCGGTAGCGGAGCACCTGGTCGGGCGTGCAGCGGCAGCGGCCGTCCGGGTGCCCGAGGTAGCCGCAGGGGCATGGGTTCATCGCCGCCACCAGCTGGAACTCGGCGGGAAACTCGGCCTGGCGCGCGGCGCGCGAGACGCTGATGCGCCCCGACTCGAGCGGCTCGCGCAGCACTTCCAGCACCTTGCGGCCGAATTCCGGCAGTTCGTCGAGAAACAGCACGCCGTGCAGCGCCATCGAGATCTCGCCCGGCCGGGGGTGGCTGCCGCCCCCCACCAGTGCCACCGCGGAAGCGGTGTGGTGCGGCGCGCGAAACGGGCGCTTCCCCCAGTTCGAGACATCGAAGCCGCCGCTGCCGAGCGACTGCATCGCGGCGGCGGCAAGCGCGTCCTGCCGCGTCATCGGCGGCAGGATCCCGGGGAGGCGCTCCGCCAGCATGGACTTTCCGGTGCCCGGCGGGCCCACCATGATCAGGCTGTGCCCGCCCGCGGCGGCGATCTCGAGCGCCCTCTTGGCGTGGAGCTGCCCTTTGACCTCCTGCAGGTCGGGATAGCGGGAGCCGTTCACCGCGGCCTGCCCGCCGCAGCGCGCGAGCGGCGCGCGGCCGGCAAGGTGGCCGCAGACGTCGAGCAGGCAGCGCGCCGCGTAGACCACGGCTTCCTCGACCAGCGCCGCCTCGCGCGCGTTCGCTTCCGGCAGCACGAAGGCGCGGCGGCTGCGCGCCGCCGACAGCGCCATCGCCAACGCGCCGCGGATTGGCCGCAGCTCCCCGGTCAGCGCCAGCTCCCCGGCGAACTCGCACCCGGCAAGCTGGTCGGCGGGCAACTGCTCCGAGGCGGCGAGGATACCGAGCGCGATCGGCAGGTCGAAACGGCCCGACTCCTTGGGCAGGTCGGCGGGCGCGAGGTTGACGGTGATGCGCCGCGCCGGAAACTCGAAGCGCGCGTTCTGCAGCGCCGCGCGCACGCGGTCCTTGGCCTCCTTCACCTCGGCTTCAGGCAGCCCGACGATGGTGAAGCTCGGCAACCCGTTGGCGAGGTGCGCCTCCACGGTGACCGGCGGCGCATCCATCCCCGCCAGCGCGCGGCTGTGAACAACGGCAAGCGACATCGAACCGCCCCCTCCAGGCGATGGTTGATGTCGTAATTAACGGATGAGGCCGGGAAACGGACTACTCCCGATCGCCCGTCTTTTCGAGCTCGGCGAGCTTTGCCTCGAGCTCGGCGAGCTTCGCGCGCGTGCGGGCGAGCACCTCCCGCTGCACGTCGAATTCCTCACGGGTCACCAGGTCGAGGCGGCTGAAGCCCGAAGCGAGCAGCGCGCGCAGGTTTTTCTCGAGGTCCGCCGCCGGGCTGCGGGCAAGGATGTCCTTCAATTTCCGGTCGATTTCATCGAGCAATCGGTTGTCGGCCATATCCATCTCGTTGCACGGGTTGCCGCCATTCTCCTACAGCTTTTCGAAGCACGGTCCGAAATCGTCCCGATACGGAAATGGCCTGTGGGGTATGGGGTGTCGGTCCTGATCGCCGCGCCGGGCACAACAATAGTGCGGGTGCATTACCGAGCGCACTTCTTTGGTGCACATAGGCCATGTGTGACTGGCACCATATTTTACAATCAATTGTTTTTAAAACGTTAATTGATTGGCATGATCCATGCTCTTCATGCCTGCGCAATATTGCACATTCGTTAATAACGAAAGGGGTTTCCATGTTCAAAAAGACTCTTCTGGCGGGAGCCGTCGCAGCAACGTTGTTTCCGGGTGTTGCGCCGGCCGCCGACTCGCCACACACACTTGCCGGCAATGTCGGCTTGTACAGCCAGTACGTATTCCGCGGGCTGGGGCAGACCAACGGCGACCCGGCGCTCCAAGGCGGATTCGACTACTCGCATGCGAGCGGCTGGTACGCCGGCACCTGGGGCTCCAACATCAGCTGGCTCAAGGAGAACTTCTCGGCCGTTGGCCCGCCGATGGCCGTAGCCGGAACTTACGGCGGAGGCGGCAGCCTGGAATGGGACTTCTACGGCGGCTACAAGTGGGGCTTCGCGCCGGACTGGACCCTCGATCTCGGCACGCTGTATTACTACTACCCCGGCGATATCAACCCTGCCACCGCCGCAGTCACTGTCAATGCGCTGACGGGCACGCCGGTCGGCGTTCCCAAGGCGGACACCTGGGAAGTCTACGCGGGCCTCAGCTGGAAGTGGCTGTCGGCCAAGCTCTCCTACAGCTTGGATAACAAGACTTTCGGCGTGCTGGATTCGAGCGGCACCTATTACCTCGACTTCACGGCCGCATACCCCATCCCGGACACCAAGTTTACGCTGATCGGCCACTACGGATTGCAGAAGTACAACGGTACCGATCCGCGAAACTTCGTTGTGGGTGGCGTCCAGCTGGATAATGACAACTTATTCAGCTACGACGACTGGAAGCTCGGAATCAACTACGCGTTGCCGAAGGATTTCACGGTCGGATTCTTCTACACCGACACCAGCAGCGACAACGTATTGGGCTACGGTTCGGTCAACGATGTCGGCGCCGGCGGCAACCGCGGACCATTCCCCAAGAGAATCTCCAAGGGCACCGGCACCGTCTTCATCTCCAAGACTTTCTAACCAGGCAGCATGGGGCCGGCCGCGAGGCCGGCCCCCTTTCCACGGGGAAACCGAATGAAACTCGTCACAGCAATCATCAAGCCGTTCAAGCTTGACGAAGTGCGGGAGGCCCTGTCCGCCATCGGCGTGACCGGCATCACCGTCACCGAGGTCAAGGGATTCGGGCGTCAGAAGGGACATACCGAGCTCTACCGCGGCGCCGAATACGTGGTGGACTTCCTGCCCAAGGTCAAGGTCGAGGCCGCGATCAAGAGCGAGATGCTCGAGCAGGTGATCGAGGCGATCGAGAAAGCAGCCAATACCGGCAAGATCGGCGACGGCAAGGTCTTCGTCTTCGATCTGGAGCAGGTCATCCGCATCCGGACCGGCGAAACCGGCGCGGAAGCACTCTGAGGGAGAAACGAAATGAGAAAGCTTTTGAGAAAACTGACCGCCTCGCTTGCGCTGTTCTGCATGCTGGGCCTGAACGCGATGCCGCTGGTCGCGCAGGACAAGCCGGCGGCCGACGCACCCGCCGCGCCGATGGCCAAGGCCGACGACATGAAGGCGGCAGCGCCGGCCGAGGCCAAGAAGGAAGAGGCCAAGGCGCCGCCCCCGCCGACCCCCAACAAGGGCGACGTCGCGTGGATGCTCACTTCCACCGCGCTGGTGCTGATGATGAGCGTGCCGGCACTGGCGCTGTTCTACGGCGGCATGGTGCGCGCCAAGAACATGCTCTCGATGCTGATGCAGGTATTCGTCACCTTCTCGCTCGTCACGGTGCTCTGGTGCGTGTACGGCTACAGCCTCGCCTTCACCGAGGGCAACGCCTACTTCGGCGGCTTCGACCGCCTGTTCCTGGGCGGCACCTTCGATGCGGCCAAGGGCGAGTTCGCGATGGGCGCCACCTTCAGCAAGGGTGTCGTCATTCCCGAGCTGCTGTTCGTCGCGTTCCAGGCGACTTTCGCCGCGATCACCTGCTGCCTGGTCCTGGGCGCCTTCGCCGAGCGCGTGAAGTTCTCCGCGGTCCTGATCTTCATGACCCTGTGGTTCACGTTCAGCTACGCGCCGATCGCGCACATGGTCTGGTTCTGGCCCGGCCCGGATGCCTATACGGATCCGAAGCTGGTTGACGGGTTGAACGCCAAGGCCGGGTTGCTGTGGCAGTGGGGCGCGCTCGACTTCGCGGGCGGCACCGTGGTGCACATCAACGCCGGTATCGCCGGCCTGGTGGGCGCCTACCTCGTGGGCAAGCGCATCGGCTTCGGCAAGGAGGCGATGACCCCGCACAACCTGCCGATGACCATGATCGGTGCGGCATTACTGTGGATGGGCTGGTTCGGCTTCAACGCCGGCTCCGCCCTCGAGGCCGGGAATTCGGCGACGCTCGCCTTCGTCAACACCTTCCTCGCCACGGCCTGCGCGGTGTTGTCGTGGACCTTCTTCGAGTGGATCTTCAAGGGCAAGCCCTCGATGCTGGGCGCCGCATCCGGGGCGGTCGCGGGTCTGGTCGCGATCACGCCGGCAGCGGGCAACGTCGGCATCCCCGGCGCGTTCGTGATCGGCCTGGCGGCCGGCGTGGTGTGCCTGTGGGCGGTCAACCAGTTGAAGCGCCTGCTCGCCGCGGACGATTCGCTCGATGTGTTCGGCGTGCACGCCATCGGCGGAATACTCGGCGCGTTGCTGACCGGCGTGTTCTGCGATCCGTCGCTCGGCGGGCCGGGCTTCGTTTCCGACTGGGTCACCGTCAAGGTCGTGTCTGGCGCCGACTACTCGATCTCGGGACAGGTCTGGACGCAGGCCAAGGCGGTCGGCGTGACGATCCTGTGGTCCGGCATCGTCGCCGCGGTTTCCTACAAGATCGCCGACCTGATCGTGGGGCTGCGCGTGACGGAGGAAGAAGAGCGCGAAGGCCTCGACGTGAACTCCCACGGCGAAACGGCCTACCACACCTAAGAATTGATTCAGGTAGTGTGTGTTTGCGGGCGCCTCGGGCGCCCGCTTTTTTTGCCATCCGCTACAATAGGGGCGAGGAGGAGAATAATGACCGTCCCGCGACTCACCACCGCGCTTTCCGGGCCGTTGCAGGATCTCGAGCGCGGGCTGCTCGCCTCCCAGCCGGAGATCGAGCGCTGGCTGCGCGGCCAGTGGCAGGACCACGCGGCGCCGTTCTACTGCTCGGTGGACCTCAGGAACAGCGGGTTCAAGCTCGCGCCGGTCGATACCAATCTTTTCCCCGGCGGCTTCAACAACCTCAACCCGGAATTCCATCCCCTGTGCGTGCAGGCGGCGATGACGGCGATCGAGAAGCACTGCCCCGAAGCGCGCGGGATGGTGCTGATACCCGAGAACCACACCCGCAACCAGTTCTACCTCCAGAACGTGGCGGTCCTGCAGCGGATACTGCGCAACGCGGGCGTCACCGTGCGCATCGGCACCCTGATTCCGGAGATCACGTCTCCCACCGAGATCGTGCTTGAAAACGGGGCGAAACTCATGCTGGAGCCGCTGGCGCGCCGCGGCAACCGGCTCGCGGTGGACGGGTTCGACCCGTGCATGGTGCTGATCAACAACGATCTCTCCGCCGGCACCCCGGAAATCCTGATGAACCTCGAGCAAGCGGTGCTGCCGCCGCTGCACGCCGGGTGGACCGTGCGCCGCAAGTCGAACCACTTCGATGCCTATCGCCAGGTGGCGCAGGAATTCGCCGGGCTCCTCAAGATCGACCCCTGGCTCATCAATCCGTACTTCGAGAAGTGCGGCAAGATCAACTTCCGCGAGCGCCAGGGTGAGGAGTGCCTCGAGGGCTACGTCACGGAGATCCTCGAGGACGTCCGCGCCAAGTACCAGGAGTACGGCATCCAGCAGGACCCCTTCGTCATCGTCAAGGCCGACGCCGGCACCTACGGCATGGGCATCATGACGGTCAAGGATCCCTCCGAAGTGCGCGAGCTGAACCGCAAGCAGCGCACCAGGATGGCGGTGGTCAAGGAGGGGCTGGAAGTGCGCGAGGTGATGGTGCAGGAGGGCGTCTACACTTTCGAGAGCGTGGGCGACGCGGTGGCGGAGCCCGTCGTCTACATGATCGATCACTTCGTGGTGGGCGGCTTCTACCGGGTGCACACCGAGCGCGGCCAGGATCAGAACCTGAACGCCCCCGGCATGCAGTTCCGGCCGCTCGCATTCGCCGATCCCTGCTCCTCGCCGGATCCCGACGATCCGGGCTGCCCGCCGAACCGCTTCTATGCTTACGGCGTCATCGCGCGCCTGGCGCTCGTCGCCGCCGCGCTCGAGCTCGAGCAGACGGAACCCGAAGGGATGAGTACCGGGGGCGGAGCGACGTGAGGCTCGCTTTTGTCGTCGACCCGCTCGACAGCTTCAAGATCTACAAGGACACCACCTTCGCCATGATGCGCGAGGCGGCCGCGCGCGGCCACTCGCTGTACGTCATGGAGCAGGAAGACCTTGCCTGGCGCGCCGGGACGGTTTACGGCGATGCGCGCCGCATCCACCTCACCGGGAAGAAGCCCGGCTGGTACCGCGCCGAAAAGGCAAAAAGCGTTCCGCTCAGGACCTTCGGCGCGGTGCTGATGCGCAAGGACCCGCCGTTCGACATGGAGTACGTCTACAGCACCTACCTCCTCGAGCTGGCGGAGGCGCAGGGCGCGCGCGTCTTCAACCGGCCGCGCGCGATCCGCGACTGGAACGAGAAGATGGGCATCGCGCGCTTCCCGCGGTTCACACCGCCCTCCGTGGTCACGCGGCGCGAGCCGCTCATCCGCGAGTTTCTCGCTGAGCACCGCGACGTGATCCTGAAGCCCCTCGACGGCATGGGCGGCACATCGGTGTTTCGCGTCCACGAGAACGATCCCAACGTCAACGTCATCATCGAGACGGTGACGCACTACGGGCGGCGTACCATCATGGCCCAGCGCTACATCCCGGAGATCCGCGACGGCGACAAGCGGGTGCTGCTGATCGGCGGGAAGCCCGTGCCCCACTGCCTCGCGCGCATTCCCAAGCCAGGCGAGACCCGCGGCAATCTCGCCGCCGGCGGCACCGGCGTCGCGCGCAAATTGAGCCGGCGCGACCATGCAATCGCCGAGGCGCTCGGGCCGGTGCTCGCGAAGGAAGGCCTGCTCCTGGTCGGCCTCGACGTGATCGGCGACTACCTGACCGAGGTCAACGTCACCAGCCCCACCTGTTTCCAGGAAATCACCGGGCAGACGGGATTCAACGTCGCCGGCATGTTCATGGACGCTCTCGAGGCAGCGTGCGCCGGCCGCCGGCGCAAGTAAGCCTGACGCGCGCGATGGAAAAGGCGGCATCCTCGTTCCTGCTGACCGCTGACGAGCTGCGCGCGATCTCGGCACACGCGCAGACCCGCGCCTTCCCCCGCAACGCCGTCGTTCTCAACGAGGGCGATCGCACCGATTCGCTATACATCATCCTCGCGGGCCGGGTGAAGGCTTTCGTCGCCGACACGGACGGAAAAGAAGTCGTGCTCTCGACCCAGGGCGCGGGCGAGTATTTCGGGGAGATGGTGCTCGACGAGGGGCCGCGCTCGGCCTCCGTCATGACCCTCGAGCCGAGCAAGTTCCTGGTCGTGCCCAAGGCCGATTTCAAGGACTTCCTGCTGAAGAACCCCGTGTTCGCCGTGCGAGTGATCGAGAAGCTGATCCACCGCGTGCGCGCGTTGACCGAGAACGTGAAGAGTCTCGCGCTGATGGACGTCTACGGGCGCGTCGCGCGGCTGCTGCTCGAGCTGGCGAAGGAAGAAGGCGGCAGGCTCGTCATCACCGAGCGCCTCACCCAGAAAGACATCGCGAGCCGCGTCGGCGCCTCGCGCGAGATGGTGAGCCTGATTCTCAAGGACCTCACGGCCGGCGGCTACATCCGCCACGAGGGCCACGCAATCGTCATCGAGCGCACCCCGCCTTCCCGCTGGTAGCGCCTGTTGCCCTCGCTGGCTCCCCCTGCATGGTGCGGGGCAACGGGGTAAACTATTGCACTTTCATTACCCGACTTAACCCGCTCTCATGATTGGGGTTTTGATCATCACGCACGGCACGCTCGGCGAGAGTCTCATCCATTGCGCGAGCCACGTGCTCAACAAGCGCCCGCCGCGGCTGAAGCAGATCGGCATCACCGCCCAGGACGACCCCATGATGCTGCTGCCGCAGGCGCGGAAGCTGGTGAAGGAGCTCGACGAGGGCGACGGCGTGCTGATCCTCTCGGACATGTACGGCGGCTCGCCTTCCAACATCTCCGCCAAGCTGCTCGTCCCCGGCAAGGTCGAGGGCGTGGCGGGGGTCAATCTCCCGATGCTGATCCGGGTTCTCACATACCGGGACAGACCACTCACCACCATCGTTGTCAAGGCGGTTAGCGGCGGCTGCGACGGCGTTGTGCGCATTCCCGCCCCGGCGCTCGTCGTTAACAATGTTGCAACGGGAAGTTGAGATCATCAACAAGCTCGGCCTGCACGCCCGGGCTTCCGCCAAGCTGACGCAGGTCGCCGGCCGCTTCAAAGCCAACGTCTGGGTGAGCCGCAACGGCCGCCGCGTCAACGCCAAGAGCATCATGGGCGTCATGATGCTGGCGGCGGCCAAGGGCTCGGCCATCATGGTCGAGACCGACGGGCCCGATGAAGCGCAGGCGATGGAAGCGGTCACGCAGCTGATCGCCGGCAAGTTCGAGGAAAACGAATAACTTGAGCTTCACCATACACGGCATCGGCGTCTCCGGCGGCATCGCCATCGGGCATGCGCAGCTGATGACGCACGCCGGCCTGGATGTCCCCCGCTACGCCGTGCCGCCGCACCAGGCGGCGGATGAATCCGCGCGCTTCGAAGCCGCGGTGAAGCAGGTGCGCACCGAGTTCGAGGAATTGCGCGCCAGCGTCCCGGCCACCGCCCCCGCGGAATTCGCCGCCTTCATCAACCTGCACCTGATGATCCTCAACGATTCCACGCTGTCGGTCGCGCCGCGCCGCATCATCGAGACCGAGAACTGCAACGCCGAGTGGGCGCTCAGGATCCAGGCTGATGCGCTGCTCGCCCAGTTCGACGAGATCGAGGACGAGTACCTGCGCGAGCGCCGGGCCGACGTGATCCAGGTCGCGGAGCGCGTGATGAAGACGCTCTCGGGCCAGCCCGGGTACGTCCCGCCGCCGCGGAGCGACGCCGCGCAGAGCCTGATCCTGGTTGCGCACGATCTCTCGCCCGCCGACGTGGTGCAGTTCAAGCAGCACCGGTTCGCGAGCTTCATCACCGATCTCGGCGGCACCACGTCGCACACCGCGGTGGTCGCGCGCAGCCTCGCGATCCCCTCGATCGTGGCGCTGCACCGGGCGCGCCAGCTGATCCGCGAGAACGATCTGGTCATCGTGGACGGCACGCAGGGCGTGGTGATCGTGGGCCCGGACGAGCAGGTGCTGGCCGAGTACCAGCTGCGGCAGCACCAGTTCGACCTCGAGCGGCAGAAGCTGAGGCGGCTCCGGGACCGGCGCGCGGTCACGCTCGACGGCGTGGCGGTCGAGCTGCAGGCCAACATCGAGCAGCCGGCGGACGTCGTGGACGCCCGGGACAACGGCGCGACCGGCATCGGCCTCTACCGCAGCGAGTTCCTGTTTCTCAACCGCGACGACCTGCCGGACGAGGACGAGCAGTTCGAGGCCTACCGCAAGGTCGCGGTGGAGATGGACGGCATGCCGGTCACCATCCGCACCTACGACCTCGGCGCCGACAAGGACGACGTCCAGGAGCGCGTCACCACCAACCCGGCGCTCGGGCTGCGGGCGATCCGGCTGTGCCTCACCGAGCCGCGGCGCTTCATCACGCAACTGCGCGCGATGCTGCGCGCCTCGCATTACGGCAAGATCAACATCCTGATCCCGATGCTCGCCACCGCGGCGGAGATCGAGCAGACGCTGGCGCTGATCCAGCAGGCGAAGCAGAGCCTCGACGACGAGGGCGTGTCCTACGACCGCGGCATCAAGGTGGGCGGCATGATCGAGGTGCCCGCGGCCGCGCTCGCGCTCGGCATTTTCGTCCGCAAGCTCGATTTCCTCTCGATCGGCACCAACGACCTCATCCAGTACACGCTCGCGATCGACCGCACCGACGACACGGTGGCGCATCTCTACGACCCGCTGCACCCGGCGGTGTTGAATCTCATCGCCGGCATCATCGCGACGGCGAACAAGGCGAAGGTCCCGGTCGCGTTGTGCGGCGAGATGGCCGGCGACACCGCGTTGACGCGGCTGCTGCTCGCCTTCGGGCTGCGGCAGTACTCGATGCACATCGCGCACCTGCTCGACGTGAAGCAGATCATCCTCAAGTCGGATTACGCCCGGCTGAAGCCGCTCGCGCGGAAGATGCTGCGCGCGACCGACCCGGCGAAGCTCCTCGCGCTGCTCGAAAAACTGAACTCCGCTTGAATCTCCTCGTCCCTCAAATCCGCCTGTAAAAGCGCCAAAATCGTTCATTTGACAGAGTCCGCATGAGCGAGTAAATTTCCTCCCGCTTCAGCCGCGCCGATTTGATATTCAGCTTGCGGGCGCGTAATAAATCCGGCTAAAGAGAAAACCTTCCAGTTTTTTCCGACCCGGCCCGCGCAAGCTCGCCGGGTTTTTTGCGTTTGTGGAGCATGGATACCAGGACCAAAGCAGGATCGGTGGGCATCGTCACGCCGCAGACCGCGAGATTCAACGAGCCGGTGAGGCTCAGGAGCGGAGCGGCGGTGGACGAGTACGAGCTCGTCTACGAGACCTACGGGACGCTCAACGCCGACCGCTCCAACGCGGTGCTGGTGTGCCACGCCCTGAACGCCGCCCACCACGTCGCGGGTCGCCACGCCGACGACCCGGACAACGTCGGCTGGTGGGACAACATGATCGGCCCCGGCAAGCCAGTGGACACCCACCGCTTCTTCGTCGTGGGGGTGAACAACCTCGGCGGCTGCCACGGCTCGACGGGGCCGCAAAGCATCAATCCGAAGACCGGCAAGCCGTGGGGCGCGGACTTCCCGGTGGTGACGGTGGAGGACTGGGTCGCGACGCAGGCGCGGCTCGCGGACCATCTCGGCATCGGCCGGTTCGCGGCGGTGATCGGCGGCAGCCTGGGCGCGATGCAGGCGCTGGCGTGGACCACGCTCTTCCCGGAGCGCGTGCGCCACGCCATCGTGATCGCCTGCGCGCCCAACCTCTCCGCGCAGAACATCGCCTTCAACGAGGTCGCGCGCCAGGCGATCATCACCGACCCGGATTTTCACGGCGGGCATTACTACGAGCACAACACCCGGCCGACGCGCGGGCTGCGCGTCGCGCGCATGGTCGGCCACATCACCTACCTGTCGGACGACGAGATGGCGGCCAAGTTCGGGCGCCAGCTGAAGAACGGCCGGCTCAATTACACGTTCGAGCCCGAGTTCGAGATCGAGTCCTACCTGCGCCACCAGGGGCGCAAGTTCTCGGAGTACTTCGACGCCAACACCTATCTGCGCATCACCAAGGTGCTGGATTATTTCGACCCGGCGCTCGAGCACGGCGGCAGCCTGGCGAAGGCGCTCGCGGCGGCGCGCGCGAGCTTCCTGGTGGTCTCCTTCACCACCGACTGGCGCTTTTCCCCGGCGCGCTCGCGCGAGATCGTCAAGGCGTTGCTCGACAACCGCGTCAACGTGAGCTACGCCGAGATCGACGCGCCCCACGGGCACGATGCGTTTCTGCTCGAGGACGCGCGCTACCACCGCCTCATCGCGGCCTACTTCGATCGCATCGCCGCGGAGAGAGCCGCATGAGCAACGGCACCCTCACGCTGCGGCCGGACTACGCGGCGATCGCCGGCTGGGTGAGCCTCAACGCGAGCGTGCTCGACCTGGGCTGCGGCGACGGCAGCCTGCTGCGCTACCTGCGGGAGACCCGCCGCGTCACCGGCTACGGCGTGGAGATCGCCGACGACGGCGTGCTCGCGTGCGTGAGAAACGGGGTCAGCGTGATCCAGGGCGACCTCGAGCGCGGGCTTTCCGGCTTCGAGGACCGCTCGTTCGACTACGTGGTGCTGTCGCAGACGCTGCAGGCGATGCGGAACAGCGAGCGCATCATCAAGGAGATGCTACGGGTGGGGCGCGAAGGCATCGTCACCTTTCCGAATTTCGGTTACTGGAAGAACCGGCTGCAGGTGCTCGGCGGGCGGATGCCGGTGTCGGACAGCCTGCCCTACGAGTGGCACGACACGCCCAACATTCACCTCTGCACCATCACTGATTTCGAGCGCTTCTGCTCGATCCGCGCGGTGAAAATACTCGAGCGCAAGGTGCTCACGCGCGGCAAGCCGGTGGCGTGGCTTCCGAACCTGCTCGGCAGCCTGGCCGTCTACCGCTTCCAGCGGGCGTGACCGGGAGGGACGGGAGCGCGTTTCCGGCGGATCATGGACCCCGCCCTGTGGCGGGCTTGCCGATGACGTTGCGAAGCAGCCCGAGCCCCACGACCTCGCTCTCCAGCACGTCGCCCGCCTTCATGAATTCCGGCGGGGTGCGCGCGTGCCCCACTCCCGCCGGCGTGCCGGTGGAAAGGATGTCGCCGGGCTCGAGCGTCATGCCCGCGGAGAGCTCCGCGATCAGGCGTGGAACCTTGAAGTACATGTGGCGCGTGTTCGAGTCCTGCTTGGTCGCGCCATTGACCCGGCTCGTGAGCCGCAGCGCATGGGGATCGGGCACTTCATCCGCGGTGACGATCCACGGCCCCATGGGGCAGGTGCCGTCGAGACCCTTGCCCTTGAACAACTGCCCGCCGTGCCGGCGCTGGATTTCGCGCGCGGAAATATCGTTCACCACGGTATAGCCGAACACGTGCTTCAGGGCATCGGCTTCCGGGATATCGATCCCGCGTTTGCCGATGACGACGCCCAGCTCCACCTCCCAGTCGAGCTGCGCGGTCACGCCGGCATGCGACGGGACCGGGTCGTAGGGGCCGTTCACCGCCGTCGGCACCTTCGAGAAAAAGGTGGGGTGCGCGGGAAATTCCACGGTGTGCAGCCGGGATACCCTGCTTTCCTCGAAATGCTCGACGTAGTTCCAGCCGACGCAGAATACGTTCTTGCGCGGGCGCGGGATCGGGGCGAGGAGCCTCACCTTGCCGAGCGGCAGCGTTTTCTTCGCCTTCGCGGCGGCCTTGCGCAGCCAGGCGAGCGCCTTGGGGCCCGCCGCAATCAGCGAAATCATGTCGTGCGGATCGAACGGCGCCTTGCCCGACGCGGTGAGGTCGATCACCTCCCTGCCGTCGCGCACCAGCCCCACGCGCGCCGCGGCGCCCGCCTTCGGTACAAAAGTCACGAGTCGCATCACTTCCTCCCAAGCACTTTGCGGACGTGCGCCGCCGCTTCCGCGCGCGTGCCGATCCACACGTCTTTCGACTTCCTCGCGATCTCCAGCACGCGCTCGAGCGCCCACATGCCCGCCGGCCGCCCGAATACGTGCGCGTGCACGGCGGGATCGATCTTCGAGGCGCCCTTCTCGTGCTTGCGCACGTACTTGAGGAAGCCCTCGAAGTTCTCGACGTACACGCCCGGCGGCTGGCCGTGCTTCATGTACAGCGGCAGGTCGTTGACGTCCATGCTGCTGGGAATGGCGACGATGGACTTCGCGCCGTAGCGGACGACGTAGGGCAGATCGTCGTTCAACGTGTCGCCGTGCCACTCGAAGCCCTCCTCCGCCAGCAGCCGCGCCGTGTTCGGGCTCGGCGTGCCGCGCGGGTTGATCCACCCGACCGGCCGGCTGCCGGTGGCGCGCTCGATCAACTCGACGTTGCGGCGGATGTTGCGGCGCTCCTCGTCCTCGCTCATGTAGACCGACATCATGTCCATGGTGTAGGAATGGGCCGCGACCTCGTGGCCGGCGCCGGCGATGCTTTTCACGATATCCGGATAGCGCTCGGCGAGGATGCCGCACACCATCACCGTCGCCCTGACCCTGTGGCGGGCGAAACCGTCGAGGATGCGGAACACGCCGCGCCGGTAGGCGTACTCGGCCCAGCCGCGCGCGTTGAGATCGGGAAATCCGGGCTTCAACGGGTTGCCCATCGGGCTGATTCCCGGCCAATGGTCGTCCGACCACGCTTCGAACGCCATCCGGAAGATGACCGCGATCTTCTTGCCTCCCGGCCAGCGGAAATCCCCCGGAACCGGAATCTCCGTTCCACCGGTGTGCACGCTGAGCGGACCAGCCATGTCGCCCCCTATTCTCTCTGTTCTTTCTGCACCAACGGATACCGGGCAGCGGGCGCGAGCCGCGCCCGCAGCCACCATAGCAGCACGAGGCCCGGCAGCGCGACGACGAAGGTGAGGAAGAAAAACGGCGCCCAGCCGATTGCCGCCACGGTCACGCCCGAGACCGGCCCGACGTACACCCGCCCCACCGCGGCCAGCGCCGAGAGCAGCGCGTACTGCGTCGCCGAGTAGCGATGGTCGCACAGGGTCATCAGCAGCGCCACGAACGCCGCGGTGCCCATGCCCCCGCACAGGTTCTCCGCCGCGATCGCGGCGATCATGAGGGGATAGCTCTTGCCGGCCATCGCGAGCAGCATGAAGCCGAGATTGGTCACCGCCTGCAGGATGCCGAACAGCATCAGCGCGCGGAACAGGCCCAGTCCCGCCATCCACGCGCCGCCCAGCAGCGCGCCCCCGATGGTGGCGGCGAGTCCCAGCGCCTTGTTGATGGCGCCGACGTCGGTCGCGGAGAACCCCGCTCCCTGTATGAGGAATGCCGTCGTCAGGCTGCCCGCGAACGCGTCGCCCAGCTTGTAGAGCACGATCAGCAGCAGGATCAGCCACGCGCCCTCGCGCGTGAAAAACTCCTTCAGCGGCTCCGAATACGCCGCCGCCAGCGTGCCCGGTGCCCGCCCCGCCTCTTCCGGCTCCGGCGCAAACCACGCCGTGACCATGCCGACGGCCATCAGCCCCGCCATCAGGAAGTACATTCCGCTCCAACCCAGCAACTGGTCGGCGAGCACGAGCGCGAGCCCGCCCGACACCAGCATGGCGATGCGGTAGCCGAGCACCGAGATCGCGGCGCCCGCCCCACGCTCCGGCTCCCGCAGCACGTCGGTGCGATAGGCGTCGAACACGATGTCCTGCGAAGCCGAAAGAAACGCGACGGCGAGCGCGACCCCGCCCATCAGCCACGGCGACTCGCGCGGCGACAGCGTGCCCATGAGCGCGATCGCGGCGAGGAGCGCGACCTGGGTCACGACCAGCCAGCCGCGCCGCCGGCCGAGAAACGGCGGCACGTAGCGGTCCATGAGCGGGGCCCACAGGAACTTGTAGGCATAGGGCTGGCCCGCCAGGGTGAACAGCCCGATGGTCTTGATATCCACGCTCTCGACCGCGAGCCACGCCTGCAGCGTGCCGGCGGTGAGCGCGAGCGGCAGCCCGGAGGAAAAGCCGAGCAGCAGCACCGCGAGGATGCGGCGGTTGCCGAATACCTCCAGGTAGGGCGCGCGCGCGCCCTTCGGTGATGGGTTGTCGCTCAAAGCTTGTAGTCGTACTCGATCGTGAGCGGCGCGTGGTCGGAGAAGCGCCGCTTCTTGTAGATCGCGGCGCGCTTCGCGGTGGCGGCGAGCCGCGGGGTGGCGATGTGGTAATCGATGCGCCATCCCACGTTCTTGGCCCACGCCTGCCCGCGGTTGCTCCACCAGGTATAGGCGTCGCCGGTCGTGTCCGGATGCAGCCGGCGATAGACGTCCACCCAGCCCAATTCGTCGAACACCCTGCTCAGCCACGCGCGCTCCTCGGGCAGGAAGCCCGAATTCTTCCGGTTGGATCTCCAGTTCTTCAGGTCGATCTCCCGGTGCGCGATGTTCCAGTCGCCGCACAGGAGAATTTCACGCCCCTCGGCCGCGAGCTTCGCGAGGCACGGGAGAAAGTGATCCATGAACCTGAACTTGATCGCCTGGCGATGCGGCCCGCTCGACCCCGAGGGCAGGTACACCGAGATCACGCTCAAGGGGCCGAAGTCGGCGCGCAGGTAGCGCCCCTCGGCGTCGATATCGCGGCGGCCGACGCCTTCCACCACGCGGTCGGGCTCGCGCCGGCAGTACAGGCCCACGCCGCTGTAGCCCTTCTTCTCCGCGTGGTGGAAATAACCGCTGTAGCGGCCCGGCCCGCGCGTGCCGTCGGCGAGGTCGGCGGCCTGCGCCTTCAGCTCCTGCACGCACACCACGTCCGCCCGGGCGCGCGTCATCCACTGGAAGAAGCCCTTGCGCGCGGCGGAGCGGATGCCGTTTAGATTAAGGGTTATAATTTTCACGAATGGATTTCCGGCAAGAGTTCATCCGTTTCACGATCCAGCAGAACGTCCTGCGCTTCGGCGAATTCAAGACCAAGGCGGGGCGCCTCACGCCGTATTTCTTCGATGCCGGCCTGTTCTACGATGGCGCGGCGCTGAAGCAGCTCGCCGGATTTTACGCGAAAGCGATACTCGCCGCGGGCCCCGGGTTCGACATGCTGTTCGGGCCGGCCTACAAGGGCATTCCCCTGGTGGCGGCGGTAGCGATTGCGCTGGCCGACGCCGGCCGCAACGTGCGCTACAGCTTCAACCGCAAGGAAGCCAAGGACCACGGCGAGGGCGGGTCCGTGATCGGCGCACCGTTATCGGGCGCGGTCCTGATCGTGGACGACGTGATCTCGGCGGGAACTTCCGTGCGCGAGTCTGTCAACCTCATCAGGGGCTCGCGCGCTGTACCCTGCGGGGTGGCTATCGCGCTCGACCGCATGGAGCGCGGGACCGGGACGCTGTCCGCCGCCCAGGAAGTTCGGGCAAGCTATAATATCCCGGTAATCAGCATTGCCACGCTCGACGATTTGATGGGGTACCTCAAGGCCGACCCGCAGCGCTCGCGGGAACTCGCGGCGGTTGGCCGTTATCGTGAACAATATGGAGTCTCGGCCCATGCTTAGGATCTCTCGCGCGTTTCTCGCCGCGGCGCTCGCAACGGTGCTCGCGGCACTCATCACCGGCGACGTTCTCGCGCAGGCGAAAGGCTCGATCGTCTGCTGGAAAGACAAGTCGGGCAAGGTCATCGGCTGCGGCGACAAGGTGCCGCCGGAGTATCAGGGAGCCGCCACCAAGGAGCTCGACAAGCGCGGCATCACGCGCGCCACGGCGGATACCGCGGAAGCCCAGGCCAAGGCCAAGGCGCAGGAAGAGGAAGCCGCCAGGAAGAAGGCGGAGGAGACGAAGCGGCTGGCTGAGCAGAAGCGCCAGGACCAGGCCCTGCTCAATACCTTCACCCACGAGAAGGAAATCGACCTCAAGCGCGACCGCGAGCTCCAGGTGCTGGACGGCCAGGTCACACAGATGAAACTCGCGCACAAGAACGTGCTGGAACGTGAAAAAGAGGTCAAAGCACGGATAGACACCACCGCGAAGAGCGGGAAGCCGCCGTCGGTCACCCAGAAGGAAGACCTGGCGCGCGTCACGGCCGACAAGGTCAAGTCCGAAAAGAACATCGCCACCAAGGAAAAAGAACAGGACGAGGTTCGCAAGAAATACGGGGCACTGAAGGAACGTTATATAGCGTTGAAAGGCGGGCCCGCCCCCGCGGCGACGGCGGCGGCGCCAGCGCCGGCGCCGGCAAAGAAATAAGGCGTGAGTTCACGCATTCTGGCGGAAGCTAGCTGGCCAGTTTCCGCTTCAGGATTTCGCTGACCTGCTGCGGATTGGCCTTGCCCTTGCTGAGCTTCATCGCCTGACCCACCAGAGAATTGAACGCCTTGTCCTTGCCGGCGCGGTAGTCCTCGACCTGCTTCGCGTTCGCGGCGATCACCTGGTCGCAGAATTTCTCCAGCTCGCCGCTGTCGGAGATCTGCTTCAATCCCCGTTTCTCGATGATGGCATCCGGGTCACCCTCGCCGGCCCACACCGCGTCGAAGACCTCCTTCGCCATCTTGTTTGAAAGCGTCCCGTCGCGGACACGAGCAAGTAAATCGGCCAATTGTGCGCTCGATACTCGCGACTGCGTAATATCGAGGCTATCGCGGTTGAGCACACTTGCAAGCTCTCCGTTCATCCAATTCGCACAAAGCTTGGCTTCATGCTTGCCAAGGCGAGCCATCACCTTGTCGAAGTAGTCGGCAGTTTCACGAGATTTGACTAGTTGCCATGCATCTTGGCTGCTCAATCCGTAGCTACCGATATATTCGTTTTTCCTCACTTGGGGCGTACCTACAGCGACCACAGACTCTGCGATTTTCGCAATCCATTCCTCCGAGATAACCAATGGCAACAAATCCGGGTCCGGGAAGTATCGATAGTCATGAGCGTCTTCCTTGGAGCGCATGGCGCGTGTCTCGCCCGTGTCCGGATCGAATAGCACAGTCGCCTGCTCGATCTTGCCGCCGCTCTCCAGGGTCTCGATCTGCCACTTCGCCTCGAACTCTATCGCCTGTTGCAGAAATCGAAAGGAGTTAAGATTCTTGATCTCGCGACGTGTACCAAGCGGCTCGCCTGGCCGGCGTACAGAAACATTCGCGTCGCAACGGAACGAACCTTCCTGCATGTTGCCGTCGCAAATGTCTATCCACCGTACCAAGGCATGCAGCGCGCGGGCGTAAGAAACCGCTTCATCCGCTGAGCACATGTCCGGTTCGGACACGATCTCCAGCAAAGGTGTGCCTGCACGATTCAAGTCGATGCCAGTGAAGTCGTGGAATCCCTCGTGCAATGATTTCCCGGCATCTTCTTCGAGGTGGGCGCGTGTGAGGCGTATCTTGATCTCGCCACGCGTCGGTGAAACGATCGGGATCTCCCCGCTCTTGACGATTGGCAGCTCGTATTGGCTTATCTGATAGCCTTTAGGTAGATCGGGATAAAAATAATTCTTGCGCGCGAATACTGAGCGACGACTGAGACCATCGGCCCCGCCAACAGCGAGACCGAATCGGATAGCGCATTCAACGGCAGCCTTGTTCGCCACCGGCAGCACGCCGGGCAGCGCGATGTCCACCGCGCACGCCTGCGTGTTCGGTGCTGCGCCAAACGCGGTCGAGGCGCCCGAGAACATTTTTGACTTCGTCGAGAGCTGCGCGTGGGTCTCGAGCCCTATTACGACTTCCCACTTCACTTGAAGCTCCTCACCCTTCGCATCCCGGCGGGACGCGAAGATGCCAGTCGGTCGCCTGCTGGTACTGGTGCGCGATGCCCAGCATCTTCGCCTCGGCAAAATAGTTGCCGACGATCTGCAGCCCGACCGGCAGGCCGCTGCCGTCGAACCCGCACGGGACGGACATCCCCGGCAGCCCGGCGAGATTGGCGGGGATGGTGTAGATGTCGTTGAGGTACATTTTCACCGGGTCATCCACCTTCTCGCCCAGCCGGAACGCCGTGGTCGGGCTGGTCGGCCCCATGATGACGTCGCAGCGCCGGAACGCCTCGGCGAAGTCGCGCGCGACGAGGCGCCGCACCTTTTGCGCCTGGATGTAGTAGGCGTCGTAGTAGCCGTGCGACAGCACGTAGGTGCCGATCAGGATGCGCCGCTTCACCTCCTGCCCGAAGCCCTGCGCCCGCGTCAGCTTGTACATGTCGGTCAGGTCGGCGTAGTCCTGCGCGCGGTGGCCGTAGCGCACGCCGTCGTAGCGCGCGAGGTTGCTGGAGGCCTCCGCCGGCGCCAGCACGTAGTACACCGGCACCGCGAGCTTCATGCTGGGCAGGCTCACTTCGACCGTTTCGCACCCGAGCTTGCGGTACGCCGAGATGGCCGCCGCCACCGCCCCGGTCACGCCCGCTTCGGCGCCCTCGGCGAAGAATTCCTTCGGCAGCCCGATCTTCAGCCCTTTCACCGCCTTGCCGATCTCGCCGGTGTAATCCTCGCGCGCGCGCTCGAGGGACGTGGAGTCGCGCGCGTCGAACCCGGCCATGACGTTCATCATGATCGCCAGGTCTTCGGCGGTGCGCGCCATCGGGCCGCCCTGGTCGAGGCTCGAGGCGAACGCGATCATGCCGTAGCGCGATACCACGCCGTAGGTGGGCTTCAGGCCGCAGATGCCGGACAGCGCCGCCGGCTGCCGGATCGAGCCGCCGGTGTCGGTGCCGATCGCGCCCGGCGCGAGCCGCGCCACCACCGCCGCCGCCGAGCCGCCGGAACTGCCGCCCGGCACGTTGTCCGCGTTCCAGGGATTCCTGACCGGGCCGTAGAACGAGGTCTCGCTGGAGGAGCCCATCGCGAACTCGTCCATGTTGGTCTTGCCGATGTTGACGGCCCCGGCCCCGTTCAGTTGCTCGACCACGTGGGCGTCGTAGGGCGAGATGAAGCTGGACAGCATCTTCGAGCCGCAGGTGGTGAGCCACCCCTTGGCGCAGAAGATGTCCTTCTGGGCGATGGGGATACCGGTGAGCGGCCCGGCGCGACCCGCCGCCCGCAGGTCATCCGCGGCCTGGGCCTGCTTCAGGCTCGCCGCGTCATCGACCGTGATGAAGCAGTTGTACTTCGGGTTTAACGCCCTGATCCGGCTGAGCAAATGACGGGTCAGCTCGACGCTGGAGAACTTGCGCGCGGCGAGATCGGCGGCAAGGCTCTTGATGGTGGCGTTGTGCATCCGAACCCGGGAGGCGTGAGGCTCCCTCCCGCCTCACTCAATGACCTTGGGAACCAGGTAGAGGTCGCCCTCCACGTGCGGGGCGACCGACTGGAAAGCCGCGTGCTGGTCGGCCTCGGTCACGGCGTCCGCGCGCAGTCGCTGGGTCACGTCGAGCGCATGCGACATCGGCTCCACCCCGGCGGTATCCACCGCCTGCATTTCGGCGACGAGCCGGAAGACGTCGTTCAACTGCGACAGCACGGCCCGCGCTTCGGCGTCGTCGATCGCCACCCGCGCGAGGTGGGCGACGCGCCTCACATCGTCAAGCGTCAGCGCCATAAAAACCGGCAAGGATGCCTTAAAAATCGGTGCGGCATAGGGTATCATAACCCCCTGACGCACAGCGCCAATTTTCCTTTGGGCGGAACGCCTTATGTTTGGTTTCCTGAGCAGCTACTTTAACGACGATCTCGCCGTCGACCTCGGCACCGCGAACACGCTCATCTACGTGCGCGGCAAGGGCATCGTGCTCGACGAGCCGTCGGTCGTCGCGATCCGGCAGGACGGCGGCCCCAACGGCAAGAAAGTGATCCAGGAAGTCGGGCTCGCCGCGAAGCAGATGCTCGGCCGCACGCCCGGTAACATCACCGCGATCCGCCCGATGAAGGACGGCGTCATCGCCGATTTCACGGTGACCGAGCAGATGCTGAAGCACTTCATCAAGAAGGTGCACGAGTCGCGCTTTTTCAAGCCGAGCCCGCGCATCATCATCTGCGTGCCGTGCGGCTCGACGCAGGTCGAGCGGCGCGCGATCCGCGAATCCGCGATCGGCGCCGGCGCCTCCAGCGTCTATCTCATCGAGGAGCCGATGGCGGCGGCGATCGGCGCCGACCTGCCGGTGGGCGAGGCGACCGGCTCGATGGTGGTGGACGTCGGCGGGGGCACCACCGAGGTCGGCGTGATCTCGCTCGGCGGCCTCGTCTACAAGGGCTCGGTGCGCGTCGGCGGCGACAAGTTCGACGAGGCGATCATCAACTACATCCGCCGCAATTACGGCATGCTGATCGGCGAGACCACCGCCGAGCAGATCAAGAAGGAGATCGGCTCCGCCTTTCCCGGGTCGGAGGTGCGCGAGAAGGAAGTAAAGGGCCGCAACCTCGCCGAGGGCATCCCGCGCAGCTTCACCATTTCCTCCAACGAGATCCTGGAGGCGCTGACCGAACCGCTCAACTCCATCGTCTCCGCCGTCAAGTCCGCGCTCGAGCAGACGCCGCCCGAGCTCGCCGCGGACATCGCCGAGAAAGGCATGGTGCTGACCGGCGGCGGCGCGTTGCTGCGCGACATCGACCGCCTGCTGATGGAGGAGACCGGTCTCCCGGTCATCATCGCCGAGGACCCGCTCACCTGCGTCGTGCGCGGCTCCGGCAAGGCCCTCGAGAAGATCGAGCGGCTCGGCAGCATCTTCACCAATGACTGAGTGAACCCTCGCCTCACGGCTAGATGGAACATCAGGCCCCTCCGTTTTTCAAGACCGGCCCCACCCCGCTCGCCCGCCTGCTGATCTTCTCCGCGCTGTCGGCCGCGCTGCTCGTCGCCGACGCGCGCTTCAGCTTTCTCATTCCGCTGCGCCAGGTCGCGGCCGCGATCGTCTACCCGCTGCAGCGCATCGCCGCGGCGCCCGCGAGCATCGTCCAGCGCATCGGGGACTTTTTCGCGACGCACTCGTCGCTGCGGGAGGAGAACGCCCGCCTGGCGCAGGAGAATTTCTCGAGCACCGCCCGGCTGCAGCAACTGAACGCGCTCGCCGCTGAAAACGCGCAGCTGCGGGCGCTCATCGCCGCCCGCGAGCGCCTCGAGGTCAAGGCGCTCGCCGCGGAGGTGCTCTACACCGCGCGCGACCCGTTCTCGCGCAAGGTCATCATCGACAAGGGGCTGCGGGACGACGTCAAGGCCGGCCAGGCGGTGGTGGACGACCGCGGCGTGGTGGGCCAGGTGACGCGCATCTATCCGTGGCATTCCGAGGTCACGCTCATCACCGACAAGGGCCAGCTGGTGCCGGTGCAGAACCTGAGGAACGGCCTGCGCGCGGTGCTCGCGGGGACCGGCAACGACGGCGCGCTGGAGCTGCGTTTCGTCCCGCTCAACGCGGATTTCCAGAACGAGGACGCGCTCGTCACCTCCGGCATCGACGGCATCTATCCGCCGGGGCTGCCGGTCGCGCGGGTCACTCACGTCGAGCGCAACGCCGCGCAGCTCTTCGCGCGCATCACGTGCACGCCGGTCGCCGGCGTGGCGAGCCACACGCAGCTGCTGGTGGTGACCGAGAGCCGCGAGCTGCCGCCGCGCCCGGCCGACGAGCCCAGGCAGCCGCGCGCCCGCAAGCCGAGGAAAGGCTGATGGCCGACATCCGCGCCGCGCCGCACGAGATCCTGCTGCCGGTCAAGGCCGGCTTCATCGTGGTGACGCTGGTGGCCGCGCTGTTCGCGAACCTGCTGCCGTGGTCGGGGTGGCTGCTGTGGCTGAAACCGGACTTCGTCGCGCTCATCGTGCTCTACTGGTGCATCGAGGAGCCGCGCCGGATCGGCTTCATCGCGGCCTGGCTCCTCGGTCTCTTCATGGACGTGGCGGATGGGGCCCTCTTCGGCCAGCACGCCCTGTCCTACACCATCCTCGCCTACGCCGGCATCGTGCTGCACCGCCGCGTGCGGATGTTTTCCGGCACGCCGCAGGTGCTGCACGTCATCCTGCTGCTGCTGCTGAACGATCTCATCGTGCTCGCGATCCGCGCGGCGGCCGGCGCGGACTTCCCGGGGTTCCAGTACTTCATCGGCAGCTTCGTTGCCGGCGCGCTGTGGCCGCTGCTCGGCACGCTGCTCAGGCTCCCGCAGCGGCCCAGGCCGGACCCGTACCATGCGGGATAGCGCCAAATGGAAGAACCTCCGCGTCGCAAACGGCGCGGGGAATGGATCGGACCGCGGATCGCGATGAGCGCGGAACTGCACATCAACCCGGGCGTGGAGCTGCGGAACGCCGAGCTCGAGCTGCGCCAGTTCCGGGTGCGCCTGGCGATCGCTTCGGGCTTCGTGTTCTTCATGTTCCTGCTGCTCACCGGGCGCTTCTTCTATCTGCAGGTGGTGAAGCACGGCGAGCTGCAAACGCTGGCTGAGGCGAACCGCATCTCGATCGTCCCGGTCGTGCCCAACCGCGGCATCATCGTCGACCGCAACGGCGCCGTGCTCGCGCACAACTACTCCGGCTACACGCTCGAGATCCAGCCGGCCAGGGTCGACAACCTGGACGCGCTCATCGACGAGCTGGCGACGGTGGTCGAGATCGCGCCGCGCGACCACCATCGCTTCAAGCGCCTGCTCGAGGAGAGCAAGAGCATCGGCAGCCTGCCGATCCGCACCCGCCTGACCGACGAGGAGATCGCCCGCTTCGCCGCCAACCGCTACCGCTTCCCGGGCGTGGACATCAACGCGCGGCTGTTCCGGCATTACCCGCAGGGCGAGATCTTCTCGCACGTCGTCGGCCATATCGGCCGCATCAACCAGCGCGAGCTCGACCAGCTCGAGGACGAGGGGCGGGCCGCCAATTACCGCGGCACCGATTACATGGGCAAGACCGGGCTCGAGCAAAGCTACGAGCGCTATCTGCACGGCACCACCGGCGTCGAGGAGGTCGAGGTGGACTCGGGCGGGCGCGCGGTGCGCACGCTCTCGCGCACCCCGCCGGTATCCGGGAACAACCTCGCCCTGCAGCTCGACGCCCAGCTGCAGGAGGTCGCCTACAACGCGTTCGGGGAACGGCGCGGCGCGCTGGTCGCGATCGAGCCCGCCACCGGCGGCGTGCTCGCCTTCGTCAGCAAGCCCGGCTTCGACCCCAATCTGTTCGTGGACGGCATCGATCCCCAGAACTGGAACGAGCTCAACACCTCGCCGGACCGCCCGATGGTGAACCGCGCGCTCGCCGGCACCTACCCGCCCGGGTCCACTTTCAAGCCGTACATGGCGCTCGCCGCGCTGACCTACGGCAAGCGCACGCCGCAGCAGACGATCAACGACCCGGGCTACTTCATGTTCGGCGGCCACCAATTCCGCGACAGCCGGCCCGGCGGCTATGGGCGCGTAGACCTCTACACGTCTATCGTGAAATCGAGCGACACCTATTACTATATGCTGGCCAACGACATGGGCATCGACGCCATCGCCCGCTTCATGAGCCTGTTTGGCTTCGGCGCCCGCACCGGGATCGACATCGCGGGCGAGGCCGCGGGCGTGTTGCCGTCGCAGGAATGGAAATTCAAGCGCTTCCGGCAGAAATGGTTCGCCGGCGAGACCATCAGCATCGGCATCGGGCAGGGCTACAACGCGTATACGCCGCTGCAGATGGCGGCGGCGATCGCCGCCATCGCCAACGACGGCGTGATGTTCCGGCCGCACATCGTCAACACCATCGAGGACATCCGCACGCGGGCGCGCGCCGCCGTCGAGCCCAACCCGGCGCGCAAACTGGACCTCAAGCCCGAGCACATCGCGACGGTCAAGCAGGCGCTCGTCGGCGTCAACAAGGAGGGGACCGGCGCGCGCGTTTTCGCCGGCGCCGAGTACGTGAGCGCCGGCAAGACCGGCACCGCGCAGGTCATCGGCATCAAGCAGGGCGAAAAGTATGTGGAAAGCCGCGTGCAGGAGCGGTACCGCGACCACGCCCTCTTCATCGCCTACGCGCCGGCCGAGAACCCGAAAATCGCGCTCGCCGTGGTCGTCGAGAATTCCGGCTTCGGGGCGCGCTACGCCGCGCCGATCGCGCGCCAGGTGCTCGATTTCTACCTGCTCGGCAAGCGGCCGCCGCCGCCGAAGCGCGGCAAGGATGATGACGATGACGGCTAACCCGCTGATCCGTCGCGCCGAGTACTTCCTGACGCGCCACGTGGATGGGCTGCTGCTCGCCCTGGTGCTCGCCCTCATGGCGCTGGGCCTGGCGGTGCTGTTCAGCGCATCGAACGCGAGCGTGGCGCGCGTCTCGGCCCAGTTCGCGAACATGCTGGTTGCGCTCGGGGTGATGTGGGCATTCGCCAATATCCCGCCGCACTACCTGGCGCGGCTCGCGCTGCCGTTGTACGCGCTCGGCGTGACCCTGCTCGTGTGCGTGGCGCTGTTCGGCGACGTCGTGCACGGCGCGCGGCGCTGGCTCGACCTGGGGGTGACGCGCATCCAGCCCTCGGAGCTGATGAAGATCGCGGTGCCGCTCGCCCTCGCCTGGTACTTCGACCGCTACGAGGCCGCGCTGAGGCTGCGGAACTTCGCGGTGGCGACGGTGATGCTGGCGGTCCCGGTTTACCTCATCGCGCGCCAGCCCGATCTCGGCACCGCGCTGCTGATCGCGGCTTCCGGCTTCTTCGTGCTGTTCCTGGCGGGGCTCTCCTGGCGCATCATCACCGGCCTCGCGGTCGCCGGCGCCGCGAGCCTGCCGCTGGTGTGGTCGGCGCTGCACGATTACCAGCGCCAGCGCATCCTGACCCTGATCGACCCCACCCAGGATCCCCTCGGCTCCGGCTACCACACCATCCAGTCCACCATCGCCGTTGGCTCCGGCGGGCTGTTCGGCAAGGGATGGCTGAACGGCACCCAGACCCATCTCGATTTCATTCCCGAGCGCACCACCGACTTCATCTTCGCGGTGTATTCCGAGGAATTCGGCTTGATCGGCAACGTCGCGCTGCTCGCGGTGCTGCTGCTGGTGATCGGGCGCGGGGCGCTGATCACGGCCAATGCGCCGACGCTGTTCACGCGGCTCCTCGCGGGCGCCGTCACGCTCACTTTCTTCATCTACGTTTTTGTCAACATGGGCATGGTGAGCGGCATCCTGCCCGTGGTGGGCATACCGCTGCCCCTGATCAGCTACGGCGGCACGGCGCTGGTCTCGATCTGCCTCGGCTTCGGCATCCTGATGAGCATCGCCACGCACAAGAAGCTGGTCCAGACATGAAGACAATACGGCGGGTCATCCCTGGTCTCCGACCCCGGCCCGCCGCGCTGCATCGCGGCGGGCGCTCGCCGGCTCGAACGTGCGCAGGCACGTTCATCGAATTCCCGGCTCGCCCCTCATCCCTCATCCCTCTCGCGGCGGCGATCCTTGTGGCCACCATCATCACAGGTTGCGGATCGATCTCCAAACGTGAGCCGTCAGTATCGACAACCCCCTCGCCGCCGCGATCCGGCGGCTACTACCTCGACGACGGCCCGGGAGCGAATCCGCCGGCCGATCTCGATCGTATCCCGGACGCGGTGCCGCGCGTCGAGCCGGTGCGCAGCGCCACCAGCCGGCCTTACGTCGTCATGGGCCGCGGCTATACGCCGATGACGACGGTCGAGCCGTACAAGGCGCGCGGCGTCGCGACCTGGTACGGCCGGCGCTATCACGGCAAGCAGACCTCCTCGGGCGAGATCTACGACATGTACGCCATGACCGCCGCGCACACGACGCTCCCGATACCGAGCTACGCGCGCGTGACCCATCTCGCCAACGGAAAATCGGTGATCGTGCGGGTCAATGACCGCGGGCCGTTCGTCGACGGCCGCCTGATCGACCTGTCGTACACCGCCGCGCACCGCATCGGCGTGCTCGCGGGCGGCAGTGCGATGGTGGAGGTGGAGACCATCATCCCCGGGGCCGCCGCGCCCGCCGTCGCCGCCACGCCACCGGCGGCGTCCGCGCCAGTGGCGGTGCAGCGCGACGATCCCGCTCCGGTCGCGCCGCCGCCCGTGGCCGTGCCGGCGCCACCGGCGGCCGAGGTTCAGGTTCCGGTGACCGCCGACGCGAGCGGGGTCTACCTGCAGCTCGGCGCCTTCGGCTCGCGCGAGAACGCCGAGAGCTTCCTCGCGCGCCTCAAGGCGCAGGCCGATTGGCTCGCGCTCGATATCGTCCCGCGCGATGGCCTGTTCCGCATCCATGCCGGGCCGTACGGGAACCAGGCCGAAGCCCGGCAGGCCGCGGACCGGATCAGCCAGGCGCTGGGCGTCAGGCCCTTCGTCTTGACGCGGTGACGGAAACTAAGAGGCGCCTTCCAGCCGGAACACGATCGGCACGATGACCCAGGATTCCACCGGCACGGACCCCTGCCATGCCGGCTTGAAGCGCCAGTTCCTGACCCGTTCCAGCGCCGCGCCGTCGAGATGGGGCGAGCCGCTCGACTGCTCCATGTCCACGCGCGCCGGCATGCCGTCCACCGTCACCAGCACGCGCAGCGTGACGGTTCCCTCCTGTCCCAGGCGGCGGGCCGCGTCGGGGTAGCGTGGCGCGGGGTTGTTCAGGTACGCCGCGCTGAAACTGGCCGGCGTAATCTGCGCCTCGGCCGCCGGCGCCTTCTGCTCCGGCACCGTGGGCAGCGGGTCCGACGAGCGCGCGGGCGCGATCACGAACGAGCGGTCCGGGTCGCTCTGGGAATCGGACGGAACCGGCAACGCGATGCCGGGACCCGGGCGCGATTTCGCCTGCGCGGCCGTGGCCGCCATCTCCGGTTGCGCCGGCGCCGGCTGCACGGGTTGCGGCGCGGGCTCGGCTGGTACCGGCTGCGGAGCGGGTTCCGGCACCGCAACCGGCAGCGGCTCGGCGGGCACCCGCAAGATGACTTCGAGCGCGCCCAGCCTCACGGCCGGCTGCCGTTCCTCGACGAAGCCCGGCGCGAGGCCGAGCAACGCCGCGTGCAGCGCAATGCTCACGACGAAGGCGACGACGAGTGACCACCGCGTGCGTCGCCGCTCGGCGTCGGCCGGCAGGTGAGCGAGTTCGTTCAGCATGCTGGCGTGGCCATGGGGGAGCCCGATTATCGGCCATGCGCGGCCCATCCATCAAACGCCGCCGGTCGGTGGGCGCGCGCCGGCCGAGCGGCGCGATGTCAGCGAGAATCGGGAACTGATTGAGCGTCCGTTCGTTGAGCGACGGGCGTGACGGCGAAGCGCGGAAGCTCGCGAGTCGCCGTCGGTTGGGCGTGCGTCAGTGTGGAGTAACGCGGCTACTGGGCGACCGCGTCGGTCAGTCGATAATAGAGCCCCATCGGGTCGTCTTTCAGCACGGCAAACTTGCCGCTGACGACGACGGGCTCGAAGCCGTACTTGACCGGGGTTTTCGCCTGCACTTCGACCAGCTGGTCGGGACCGCCCGGGAGGCAGTAGGCGCACGTGGGCGGCATGGCGACGAGCAGGAAGCGCTTTTGCTTGTCGCCCATGTCGAGCGGCATCATGAAGCCCTGCAGCTTCACTTCCTTCTGGTCCAGCGCGGCGATGCCCTTGGAGTACTGCGGCACGTACCGGTCCTTCTGCTTGACCGGCGTCACCTCGGACAGCGTCTTCCACGAGACGACGCCCTTCAGCTCGGGCAAGGGCTTGGAGAACCAGATCGTGGACGGCATTTGCTGCTCCATCGACATGGGGGGAACATCCTTGCCGGGGATGCCTTTCTGCTGCGCCCAGCCTGTACCCTGGAAGCCCAGCAGCAACGCGATAAAGCAGGCCAATAATCTCATCACAATCTCCATGTCATGTAGCGGAACGACCCCGCACATCAACGTTAGGACGCTGATATTACTCCAGGTTCCCGACTCCCGCACCAGCGCCCGCGTCAGTCCCGGTGCTTCATGCCGCAGTACTTGCCGATGGCCAACCCCTTGCAATCCTTGCGCAATTGAGCCTCGCACTCCTTCTCCGGCTTTCCGGATTCCAGGCACTTGGCCGCGTTGAGGTGGGCTTCCGCCATCGCGCGGTGATCGGCGATGTCCTTTTTCACGTGCGCCGAATCATCCTTCTTGCCCTTTTCCGCTGCCATCGCGCCGCCGGGCACAGCAAGCGCGAATCCGAGTGCGATCAAAGCAGCAAGCTTACTCATGATTCTCCTCCTTCAATTCACCATTCACCATTCACCGTTCACCGTTCACCGCAGTTCAGCCGCGCGCCAGCGTGCCCGCGATGTCGGTGCGGTACGCGCGCCATGCGGGCAACAACGCCGCCACGACGCCGACGCCGAGCGCGAGAACGACCAGCCATAACTCGGCGTTCATCCACACCCAGCCGGTCACGGCGACCTGTTTCGCCGCCTTGAACGCAAAGCCCAGCAATTCGGTCAGCACGTGTCCCAGCGTAATCCCCAGCGTCGCGCCGATGCCCGCCAGCAGCGCGCCCTCGAACAGCATCAGCGCCATCAGCTTGCCGGGGCTCGCGCCCAGCGTGCGCATGACGGCAAGATCGTAACGGCGCTCGAGCAGCGCGTTGTAAAGCGCGATGAAGACGGAGAGGCCCGCGGCAATGACCAGCACCAGCGCGAAGCCGCGCAGCACGTCCACGCCCACCCCGATGATGGAGAACAGCCGCGCCGTTTCGTAGGCCGGCGAGGCCGCCTGCATCGCGCTGTTCTGGTTGATGTAGCGCGGCAGCATCGCGGCGGCGAGCGGCGAAGCGTACTGGACGAGCAGTGCAGTCAGCTCCTTCTCGTCGTCCGGCATCAATTCCGCCACGCGCGCCACGTCCTTGATGTCGTACTGGTCCGCGTGCACCGCCCACACGCTCGCCACGCCGGTGAGTACGATCCGGTCCACCACCGAGCCGGTGGGCGCGAGCACGCCCACGACGTGGTAGGAGTGGGTCTCATGCATGACGTCGCCCTCGCCTTCCCCCGCGCCCATGCCGTGCGCTCCCATGAAGGTGGCGCCCATTGCCAGACCCGTCCGCGCGGCGATCTCGGCGCCGAGCACGGCTTCCAGCGGCGCCTGCCACAGGCGTCCCTGGGCGAGGCGCGCGTTGTAGTGAGCCACGTAGTCATGGTTGGTACCGACGATGCGGTACCCGCGGTAGTTGTCGGCGAGCGCGAGCGGAATCACTTTCTTCACCATGCGGTGGCGCGCCAGCTCCTGCGCCTGCTTCCACGACACGTTCCCGGTGGGCACGTCGAGCTGGTAGATGCTGGAAAGGATGATCTGCATCGGGCTGCCCTTGGCGCCGACCACGAGGTCTATGCCGCGCGCGTCGCGCTGCATGCGTTCCTCGAGCTGGGAAGTCGCGAGCAGCAGCAGCGTGATCGTCGCGATGCCCAGCGCGAGCAGCAGCACGTTGAGCGTGGTGCTGAGCGCCCGCGCGCGCAGGTAGGCCAGGCTGACTGTCGCGAGGTTCATGGCTGCGCCTTCAGCTCGTAGTGGTGGGACATGCGCGCCTTGATGCGCTGGTCATGAGTAGCGATTACCAGGGTCGCACCGCAGGCGCGCGCCTGCGATTCGAGCAGCCCGTAGGCCTGCGCGCAGCGTGCGTCGTCGAGGTTGGAAGTCGGTTCGTCGGCAAGCAGCAGTTTGGGCCGGTTGACCACCGCGCGCGCAACCGCGACGCGCTGCGCCTGGCCGAAGGAAAGCTCGTGCGGATAGGCGCCCGCCTTGTCGGCGGCATCGAGGCTCGCGAGCACCTCGCGCACCCGCGCACCGTCCTGCGCCAGGCCGGCGAGATACTGCGCCAGCAACAGGTTATTCATGACCGTCAGGCTCGGCACGAGATGCAGGCGTTGCAGCACGATGCCGATGTGCCGGCCGCGGAAGCGGTCGAGCTCGGCGGGTTTCAGCGCGGCGAGATCCTGGTCCGCCACGTTCACGCCGCCGCCAGTCGGGCGCAGGATAGCGGCGAGCACGTGCAGCAGCGTCGTCTTGCCGCTGCCCGAGGGCCCGAGCACGAGCCAGTGCTCCCCCTGGCCGGCCTGCCACGCGTCCACTCGCAGCACATCCTTGCCGTCGTATGCGTGCCTGAGATTGCGCAATGCGAACATGCGTCCCCCGTTGCGTGGCGCCGCCCTTTGGAGCGCCGTGCATTCTACTGGTTCCCGATACCCGCCGCCCGCGCCGTCAATGCGGCAGGGGCAGAAGGTGCGACGCGGTGACCGTCGCAACTCCCGCTGCAATCAACGCGACCTGCCACGCCTTGCCGCGACTGTCGTTGGTGCGGTGCAGGTCCGGCATCAAGTCCGCGATCGCGATGTAGATGAAGCTCGCGGCCGAAATCACCAGCACGTACGGCAAGGCGGCCTGCACGTGCCCCAGAACGAAGTAGCCCGCGATGCCACCCCCGATCGAGGTCAGGCTGGAAAGCAGGTTGTACAACAGCGCCCTGCCCCTGGTGTATCCCGCGTCGATCAGGATCATGAAATCGCCCAGTTCCTGGGGTATTTCGTGGGCAATGATCGCCAGCGTCGTGCCGATTCCCAGCCTGACGTCCACCAGGAACGCCGCCGCTATGGCGACCCCATCCACGAAGTTGTGAAACCCGTCGCCGACGATGATCAGCATGCCGCTGGGCTTCACGCCGGAATGCGTTCCGTGCTCGTGGAAGTGGCGCCACAGCGCGGCCTTTTCCAGGAGAAAGAAGGCCAGAACGCCCGCGAGCATCACCGCAAACAGCGCCTTGGCATCGCCGCCCTGCAATACCGTCCCTGACTTGAGCTGCAGGTAGCGGACCTGCATCAGCGCGCCCGGCAGCAAGTCCAGGAAAGCGACGCCGAGCAGCGCGCCGACCGCGTAGCTCACCATCCGGTCGACCCACGGCATCAGCAGGGTCAGCGACAGCGCTGCGGCAAGCAGCAGGCTCAGGGCCCCGCCCGCCGCTGTGCATCCGATGATCCAAAGCAGAGTTTCGATGGCGCATCCTCGCGTGAAGCACGGCCGATTTCATGCAACTGAGTTGCAATACACAGCAAAAACTATTCCGCTCAGGAATGTTTCCGGGCGGGAACACATTCGGCGCACAATCCCTTAACCGTCAGCTCCACCGCCTGCGAGCGGTATCCGGATGGCAGCCGGATGTCGCGCGCCGCCCTTACCTCGTCCAGGCAGATGACATCGCCGCAATCGTTGCACTTGAAATGGGCGTGCGCGTGACTGCGCCCGCCCTCATCGCCCGCCGCGTTGAAGCGCCAAACCCGGTCTTCTCCGGCGATCTTGTGGGCCAGCTCGTGCGCCGTGAGCCACTCCAGCACCCGATAGACGGTCACGCGGTCTATGCCCAGGCTGCGATTGGCGCGGTCTTCGACTTCATGGTGGGTGAGCGCGCGGCGCGCGGACAGCAGGATAGCCAGCACTTCGATGCGCTGACGCGTGACCCGCGCGCCGGTGCGCTGCACCAGGCTTTCGGCACGATCGTGAAACGTCGGCGTCATGAGGCGATTAGACCACGGGCCGCGCTTGCACGCAACTCTGTTGCATTAAGGCCCCAGCTTATATACTCCAGGCGATGAAAACGGTGCTGCTCGGGCTGATCGACGCTTACCGGCTGCTGTTGTCGCCGTTTTTCGGGCGCCAGTGCCGCTTCTACCCGACCTGTTCGAGTTACGCGCGGGAGGCGATCGAGGTGCACGGCTCGATCAAAGGGTCCTGGCTCGCCGTCCTGCGCATCCTGCGCTGCGGGCCGTGGCACCCCGGCGGGCCGGACCCCGTCCCACCCAAGGCACAAGGCACAAGTCACAAGGCACAAGAATGAAAGCGTTTCGTGCCTCTTTTGCCTTGTGCCTTATGCCTTTTGCCTTGGCTCGTCTAGCCGGGCACCCGGCAGACGAGCCCCTTCAGGTAGTCCCCTTCCGGAAAGTTGAGCGCCACCGGGTGATCGGCGCCGGGACCCAGCCGCTCGATGATCTGCGCATCGACACCGGCGTCGAGCGCCGCGCCGGCGACGATTTTCTGGAAGAGGTCGGGCGAGACGCCGCCCGAGCAGGAGAACGTCATCAGCAGGCCCCCGGGACGCAGCAGCTTGAACGCGAGCAGGTTGATGTCCTTGTAGGCGCGCGCGGCCTTGGGCGCGTGCGTGGCGGTCGGCGCGAATTTGGGCGGGTCGAGCACCACGAGGTCGAAGCGCTTCCCTTCGTCGCGAAATTTCCGCAGCCGCTGGAATACGTCGCCTTCGATCCAGTTCACGCCTGCCAGGCGGTTGCGCTCCGCATTCTCCCGGGCAAGGCCCAGCGCGTCGGCCGAGCTGTCCATGGCCGTGACGGACCGCGCGCCCCCGGCAAGCGCGTTGAGCGCGAAGCCGCCGCTGTAGCAGAAGCCGTCGAGCACGTCGCGCTCCCGCGCCAGCGTGCGCGCCCGCCGCCGGTTATCGCGCTGATCGAGATAAAAGCCGGTCTTGTGCCCGTGCTCGAGGTCGACCCCGAATTCGAGGCCGTTCTCGGCGACCGTGATGCGCGTGGGCTCGCGCGCGCCGCGCAGCGCCGCCGTTACGGGCGCCAGTCCTTCCAGGGCCCTCACTTCGGCATCCGAGCGCTCCCAGATCCGCCGGACCCCTCCGGCCTGGAGCAAGGCATCCGCGATGGTTTCACGCCAGCGCTCCGCCCCCGCGCTCGTCAGTTGCACCACCACGGTGTCCCCATAGCGGTCGGCGACCACCCCCGGCAGCCCGTCCGATTCGCCGTGCACCAGGCGTAGCGCGCCGGCGGCCCCGGTTTCCAGCAGCGCCCGGCGCTGCTCCAGCGCCCGCTTGACGCGCTCCTCGAAAAACGCGCCGTCGATGGCGCGCTTTTTCCAATCCCATACGCGGGCGACGATCTGCGATTGCGGGCTGTAGGCGGCGAGCGCGAGGAATTCCCCGGTGGCCGAATGCACCTCCACCGTATCGCCCGCGCCCGGCTCGCCCTGCAGCTTCGCCACCGCGCCGGAGAACACCCAGGGGTGCCGGCGCTTGAGCGACTTCTCCCGCCCCGGCTTGAGTATCAGCTTGCCCAATTTTTTACTTTTGCAGGCGGATGCCTGCCGGGGACCGGCGCCCGGCCGGCGCGCCGCGAAGGAACCGCATTACCGCCTCGAGCATGATTTTCCCGCGCGGCCCCTTGAAATGCACGATGCAGACATCGAGCTCGGTGCCGAGGACGACGTTGAATTCGCCGACCGACTGGACGGCCCGATTGTAGATGCGCACGTCGAAGTCCCGCCGGATGAACCGCTGCTGCGAATCGAGCTCGTGCTTCAGCGTGACTTGGTCGCCGTACCACTCCTGGAACCGCCGGGGCAGCTTGCGGAGCTGATCGAGCTGGCGCGCGAAGAGCTCCGGCGTGCTGGTGTAAATGAACGAATAGATATAGGGCATTTCGTCGCAGAAATACTTTCCCTTGAACTCCGGGAACTCGATCGGCGCGCGCCAGTTGATTTCCACCCTTTCGTCTCTCGGGGTGACGCCGATCTCGTTCGCCTGCAGGGCGGGCAGGTCGAACGGCTTGACGACCATCATGTCCGCGTCGAGAAACAGCGTCGGCTCGCTGATGGCCAGGCTGCGGTACGCCTCGAGCCGGGCCACCATCATCAGGGGGGAGAGTTTCATGCGCTGGCACCGGCTCACGCCCTCGACCTCCGGCGTATCCGGGTCACTCAACTGCACGACCTCGATGTCGGAGCCGAATGTCCGCCGGATCGAGAGCACCAGGATCGTCGGGAACGAGGTGTCCTGGCCCTTCCAGAAGAATGCGATACGACGCAGATTTTGCATCGCCCCGTGCCTCAGCCGTGCCGTCTTCCGGTCCGGATCATCTGCTTTTTCGCCTCGCGCGGGGGTGAGCCTGATCGTATACCTTCGCCAGGTGCTGAAAGTCGAGCTGCGTGTAAACCTGCGTCGTGGAGATGCTCGCGTGTCCCAGCATCTCCTGCACCGCGCGCAGGTCCCCGCTCGACTGCAGCAGGTGCGAGGCGAAGGAGTGCCGCAGCGCGTGCGGGTGCACCTTGTCCGCGAGCCCCAGCTTGAGCGCCCAGTGCTTGAGCCGCGCCTGCACCGCGCGCGGTCCCAGGGCCGCGCCGTCGCGGCCGACGAACAGCGCCGGCTGCGCGGGCTGCGCCAGTTGCCCGCGCGCGGCGAGCCATGCCTTGAGCGCCGCGAGCGCGAAGCTGCCCACGGGAACGATGCGCGTCTTGGCGCCCTTGCCGGTGACGCGCACGGTCGCGTCCCGGAAGTTCACGTCGTCGGGCGCGAGGCCCGTCAACTCCGCAAGCCGCAGGCCGGACGAGTAGAGCAGCTCCATGATGGCCTTGTCGCGCACGGCCAGGGGATCGGCCGCGTCGAACTGCATCAGGCGCCCCGCCTCGTCGGGCGAGAGCGCGTGCGGCAGGTGTTTCGCCGCCCGCGGGGGCCGGATGCCGACGCAGGGATTCTGGGTGTAGCCGTGATCGCGCGCGAGGTAGTGAAATAATCCGCGCCACGCGGAGAGCATGCGCGCAAGCGTCCTGCCATTCAGTCCCCGCGCGTGCAGCTGGGCGACGTGGCGGCGCACCTGGTTGACCTGGAGCTGCTTGAGCGGCGTGTCGCGCGAGAGCTCGAGCAGCGCGGCGATGTCTCGCGCGTAGTTTTCGACCGTGTGCCGGGAAAGGCGGCGCTCGTTGGACAGGTGCTCGAGATAACCGCGCAACAGCGGGTTCGCGGGCCGTACCGCGGGTTTTTCAGCGACTGAGTTAGCGCCCACTTACCTGCCGCAAGTGGTTGATATTACATATGATGCAAGCGCACCTCGGCCATTTCCTTCTGCCTATCACCTTCATGTGAGGTGCCGCGCCACGGCGGCGCCGACGAGCTCGCCCAGCCGCTTCAGATAGAGCGTCCCCATTTCAGGATAGAAGCGCTGGGGATCTTCGCTGGCCAGCGCCAGCAGGCCGAACGTCTCGCTGTCCCGCAGCGGCAGGTAGGAGAAGGAGCGCAGGTGGGGCCCGGCCTCGCCGAACAGCGCCGCGGTGTCGACCATGGCGTGACCGATGCAGCAGGGATGGGTCAGGCTGGCCGCGAATTCGCGCGTCGCGTCGCTCACCGGCCTGAAATCCGCCAGTTCCGCCTGGTTTCCGGGGCGCCAGATCCGCAGCGTGACGTGCGGCACCGCGAAATCCTCGCGCAGGTTGAGATAGGCGGCGTTGAGCACGCCACGGATATCCGAGGCCGCCAGCAGTGCCAGCGAGATGCGGTGCACCTTCTCGCTGATCGCGTCGTTCTCCTCGCCGAAATGGATCACCTCGCGCAGCTTGCCCTCGAGTTGCCGGTTTTTCTCGCGCAGCGTCACGATCTGGCGCTCGCTGATCGGTATCGCGCGCCCGCCGTGCGGATGCGGTATATAGATCTCCGCCAGCCGTTCCGCATAGTCCTCGAAGAATTCCGGGTGTTCCTTGAGATAGGCCGCGACTTCTTCTGGCTTCATCGTTTTTCCTTCAAATCTCCATTTCGCCTTCGAACACCGCAACCGCCGGACCGGTCATCATCACCGGCTCGCCCTCGCCCGCCCATGATATACCGAGGTCGCCGCCGCGCGTCGCCACGGTGACCCTGCGATCGAGCAGCCCGCGCGTCACGCCGGCCGCCACCGCGGCACAGGCGCCGCTGCCGCACGCGAGCGTCTCCCCGGCGCCCCGCTCATGGACGCGCAGCAGGATGCGCCGGCGGCTGACGATCTGCATATAGCCGGCGTTGACCCGCTGCGGGAAGCGCGGGTGGCGCTCGATCAACGGCCCCTGCTCCGCCACCGGCGCGCGCTCGATATCGGCGACGACCTGCACCGCGTGCGGATTGCCCACGGACAGCACGCTCACGTCCACGCTCCGGCCGCCGACCTCGAGCCCATAGACCGGTGCCTGCTTCCCGGCATCGAAGGGTATGCGCGCCGGCTCGAATTCCGGCACCCCCATATTGACGGTCACCTGGCCGTCGTCCTCCACCCGCGGCACGATCACCCCGGCGCGGGTGCCGACCCGGATTTCGGTCCGGGTGGTGAGCCCCCGGTCGCGGACGTAGCGTACGAAGCAGCGCGCGCCGTTGCCGCATTGCTCCACCTCGCCGCCATCGGCGTTGTAGATGCGGTAGTAGAAATCCGTGTCCGGCAGGCGTGGCGGCTCGACCTGGAGAACCTGGTCACAGCCCACTCCGTAATGCCGGTCGGCGATGCGGCGTATTTGCTCGGGTGTCAGGTTGAGCGGACGGGTCAGGGCGTCCAAAACGACGAAATCGTTGCCCAGTCCATGCATTTTAGTGAATTTTAGACGCATTTAGCTACAGAATTGACGATAATCACGGTAGATACAGCGATCCATGACGACGGTCATGCCCCTCGACCGGGCCCGCAGGGCGGCTGGCTCGTTTACGATACCCTCTTGAATCCAAAGGTTTTTAAGTCCAAGACCGAGGCAGTCCTCCACTACCCCGTCCAGATGCTCGGCCCGGCGGAATACGTTGACAAGGTCAACCGGCTGGGGGATATCGGCAAGGCGGGGGTAGGCCTTGGCCCCAAGGATTTCCCTGGCCGCCGGGTGCACCGGAATAATGCGGTACCCAAACCCCTGCATGGCCTGCGCCACGCCGAAGCTCGGGCGGGCGGGATTGGGGGAGAGCCCCACCACCGCGATCGTCTTCACCCGCTTCAACAGCGCGCACAGCTCCTCCACCCCGGGATTCTCAAACTTCATTGAGCGGCTCCGGGCGGCGGTCTTGGGTCATCCCTCATCCCTCATCCCTCATCCCTCGGGGGACCCATCACCCATTACGGCTTTTTCCATAATGAAGTCGTCCATCACGAAGCCCTGGCCGATATCCTTGACCACGGCATCCGCGATGCGGAAGCCGTGCTTCAGGTAGGCGTTCACCGCGCTGCGATTGTTCTTGTTCACCGCCAGCGTGAGCCGGTTGCAGCCGCGCGCGCGCGCGATTTCGCAGGCGCGGTCGATCATCCTGCCGCCGTAGCCCTGGCGCTGGTGCCGCGGGTGCACGTAGAGCTTGTCGAGCTTCATCTCGCCGGGCGCGCCGGTGAGAAAGTACGACGCGAACCCCGCCATGACCTCGCCCACCATCAGCTTGTCCCACCACAAGTCGTCGCGCCGCAATTCGGACTGCACGACCCCTGGGTTGTAGCGCTGCTCCAGCATGTATTCTATCTGCGCCGCGCTGACGATGGCGGGGTAATGGGCATGCCAGATCTCGCGCGCGAGCACGTAGAGCGGCTCGACGTCGGCCGCGGCCAGCCGTTCGATCCGAACCTCGTCAGCACCCATCACCCGTCACTCGTCACTCATCATAGAAGCGCGCCTCGCCCGGCGGCCGCGTCTTGAAGCGCTTGTGCAGCCAGTAGTACTGCTCCGGCATCTCGAGCACCCGCGCCTCGATGAAGGCGTTCATGCGCCGGGTGTCGCGCTCGAGGTCATCACTCGGAAAATCCCGCCACGCCGGGTAGAAAGCGAGCACGTAGCCGCCCGCTCCCGGCAGCTGCCGCGTGACCGCCGGCACCACGACGGCGCCGGCGAGCCTGGCGATGCGCGACAGGCCGGTGATGGTCGCCGTCGCCACGCCGAAGAACGGCACGAAGATCGAATCGCGGCTGCCGAAATCCATGTCCGGCAGATAGTAGAACGGCAGCCCCCGGCGCAGCGCCTTGATCACCGAGCGCACGCCTTCCTGGCGCGAAAACAGCTCGGGCATCACGAACCGGGTGCGGCCGTGGTAGAGCACCTCGTCAAACGCGGGGTCCTTCTGGCGGCTGTAGACCGAGACCACGCGATACTCCGAGCCCAGGCGTATGCCCCCCATATCGAGCCCGATGAAATGCGGCGCCAGGAAGATCACCGGCCGGCCGGCCACCGCCTGCCAGTGCTCGAGTCCTTCGACCCGCACCAGCCGCTGCACCCGTTCCCGGGAAGACCACCACAGGATGCCGTGCTCGAGCAGGCTGCGGCCGAACGCCCGGAAGTGAGCCCGCGCAAGCGCCCGGCGCCCGGTTTCCCCCAGTTGCGGAAAGCACAGCCCGAGGTTGGTGAGCACGACCTGACGCCGCTCACGTCCCAGCAAGTAAAGCAGAATTCCCACTCCCCGCCCAAGCGCGGCGAGCAGCCACAGGGGCAGGAAGTGCAGCAGCCACACCAGCCCGAGCGCGGCCCGCGTCAACACGCCGCGCTCCCAAGGCAAAAGGCATAAGGCAAAAGGCAAAAGGTGGCTCTTGCTCTAGCCTCCACCGAAGCCGCCGTACCCGGCCTTGTGCCTTGTGACCTTTGCCTTCTGCCTTGCTTTGTCATCCTTGTGACTTATGCCTTGTGCCTTGTGCCTTAGCCGGCGGCGGCTCCGCCCCTGCCGGCGTCTTGTAGCGGTTGTAGCTCCACAAGTACTGCTCCGGGCAGCGCCGCACCTGGGCTTCCACCGCGCGGTTGAGCGCGGCCTCATCGAGGTCCCGCACCGGCAGTTCCTGGAAATGCAGCCGGTAGCCGCGGCCCGCCGGCAGGCGCTCGGCGAAGGCCATGATCACCGCCGCGCCGCTCGCCTGCTGCAGGCGCCGCACCAGCGTCATGGTGTAGGCGGGCCGGCCGAAGAATTCCGCCCACACGCCTTCGCCCACGCCCGGCGCCTGGTCCGGCAGCAATCCCACCGCTTCGCCGCGCGCGAGGGCCTTGTAGAGCATGCGCACCCCCCTCAGGTTCGCCGGCGCCAGCACGGCACCCGAGCGGGTGCGTCCAACCATCATCAAGGGCTCGATCCAGCGCAGTTTCGGCGGGCGATACAACACCGTGAGCGGCGCGCGGCGCGCGGCGTAGAGCGCCGAGATCTCGAAACAACCCAGGTGCGGCGTGAGAAAGATGATGCCGTTGCCGCGCGCGCGCGCGGCAACGGCCGCGTCCCAGCGCTCGCATTCGACGACCAGCCCGGCGACCTTCTCGGCGTTGCCAAACCAGACCGCGACCAGCTCGGTGACGCCCTTTCCGGCAGCGCCGACCGCCGCGCGCAGCAGCGGGGCGCATTGCGCATCGCCCGCGCACACGCCCGAGCCGTAGAGGTTTTCGCGCAGGCGCGCGGAGTAGGCCGGCGAGCACCAGTACACCAGCCAACCCAGCGCCGCTCCGGTGCCGTGCAGCCACGAAAGCGGCAGCCGCGCGAGCAGGCGGAACAGCGCAACGAGCATGAATTCGGGTTTGTAAATCGAGGCTTATCTGTTATTCTAAGCGCCTTTTTCCGTTTCGAGAAAAATAAATGAGCGATTTCCTGTTCACTTCCGAGTCCGTTTCCGAGGGGCATCCCGACAAGATCGCGGACCAGATCTCCGACGCGGTCCTCGACGCGGTACTCGCGCAGGATCGCAACGGCCGCGTCGCCGCCGAGACGCTGGTCGCGACCGGGCTGGTGGTGATGGCGGGCCAGATCACGACCCATGCCGCGGTCAACTACGGCGAGCTCGCGCGCGACGTCATCAAGGGCATCGGCTACGACGACTCGTCGATGGGCTTCGATTACCGCTCGTGCGCGGTGCTCACCGCCTACGACCGGCAGTCGGCCGACATCGCGCAGGGCGTGGACGAGGGCAAGGGCCTCGACCTCGAGCAGGGCGCCGGCGACCAGGGCCTGATGTACGGCTTTGCGTGCGACGAGACGCCGACGCTGATGCCGTTCCCGATCTATTACGCGCACCGCCTGATGGAGCGCCACGCGGAGTTGCGCAAGGACGGCCGCCTGCCGTGGCTGCGACCGGACGCGAAATCCCAGGTTTCCGTGCGCTACGTGGACGGAAAACCGCATCACGTCGACACCGTCGTGATCTCGACCCAGCACCGCGAGGACATCTCGCACGAGCCGCTGACCGAGGCGGTGGTCGAGGAGATCGTGAAGCCGGTGCTCCCCAGGAACATGATCACCAGGGACACCAAGTACCTGATCAACCCCACCGGGCGCTTCGTCATCGGCGGGCCGCTGGGCGACACGGGGCTCACCGGCCGCAAGATCATCGTCGACACCTACGGCGGCTATTCGCGCCACGGCGGCGGCGCGTTCTCCGGCAAGGACCCCTCCAAGGTGGACCGCTCGGCGGCGTACGCCGCGCGCCACGTCGCGAAGAACATCGTCGCCGCCGGCCTCGCGAAAAAGTGCGAGCTCCAGGTCGCCTACGCGATCGGGGTCGCGCGCCCGGTGAGCGTGTTCGTCGAAACCTTCGGCACCGGGACCGTCGCCGACTACAAGATCGCCAAGCTGGTCGAGAAGCACTTCGACCTGCGCCCCAAGGGCATCATCAAGGCGCTCGACCTGCTGCGGCCGATCTACTTCAAGACCGCCGCCTACGGCCACTTCGGGCGCGACGAGCCCGAGTTCACGTGGGAGGCGACCGACAAGGCGGCGGCGCTCAAGGCCGACGCGGGAAAATAGGCTATAATTCGCACCCGCTGAGGAGCGCTGCGACCGGGAACGCCCGGCCAGGCTCAGCAAAATCAAACGGCGCTCGCATCGGAAACGGTGCGGGCGCTTTGCTTTTTGAGGACATGAACTGATGAACGCGAAAACGAAGGACTACCACGTCGCCGACATCAAGCAGGCGGATTTCGGCCGCAAGGAAATCGCCATCGCCGAGACCGAGATGCCCGGCCTGATGGCGGTGCGCGAGGAATACAAGGGCAAGCAGCCGCTGAAGGGCGCGCGCATCGCCGGGTCGCTGCACATGACGATCCAGACCGCGGTGCTGATCGAGACGCTCGTCAAGCTGGGGGCGGACGTGCGCTGGGCCTCGTGCAACATCTTCTCGACCCAGGACCACGCCGCCGCCGCGATCGCCGCCGCCGGCGTGCCGGTATTCGCCTACAAGGGCGAGAGCCTCGAGGAGTACTGGGACTATACGCACCGCATCCTCGAATGGCCGGGCGGCGGAAACGAAGGCGGCGCGCCCAACATGATCCTCGACGACGGCGGCGACGCGACGCTGCTCGTCACGCTCGGCGCGCGGGCGGAACAGGACGCGTCGCTCGTGTCCCGCCCGGCCAACGAGGAGGAAACGGTCCTCTACAGCGCAATCCAGAAGCGCCTCAAGGAAAAACCCGGCTTCTATTCGCGCATCCAGGCGGGCATCAAGGGCGTGACCGAGGAGACCACCACCGGCGTGCACCGCCTGTACCAGATGGAGAAGGAGGGGCGGCTGCCGTTCCCCGCGATCAACGTCAACGATTCGGTGACCAAGTCGAAGTTCGACAACCTCTACGGCTGCCGCGAATCGCTGGTGGACGGCATCAAGCGCGCGACCGACGTGATGATCGCGGGCAAGGTCGCGTTGATCGCCGGCTACGGCGACGTCGGCAAGGGCTGCGCGCAGTCGCTGCGCGGGCTCGGCGCGGCCGTATGGGTCACCGAGATCGACCCGATCTGCGCGCTGCAGGCGGCGATGGAAGGCTACCGGGTGGTGACCATGGACTACGCCGCCGACAAGGCGGACATCTTCGTTACCGCCACCGGCAACCTGCGCGTCGTCACGCTGGAGCACATGAAGCGCATGAAGAACAACGCCATCGTCTGCAACATCGGTCATTTCGACTCGGAGATCGACATCGCGGGCCTGAAGCAGCACCGGTGGGAGAACATCAAGCCGCAGGTGGATCACGTGATCTTCCCCGACGGCAAGCGGCTGATCGTGCTCGCGGAAGGGCGGCTGGTGAACCTCGGCTGCGCCACCGGGCACCCGAGCTTCGTCATGTCGAATTCCTTCACCAACCAGGTGCTGGCGCAGATCGAGCTCTTCGGCAACACCGGAAAATACGGAAAGAAGGTCTACGTGCTGCCCAAGCAGCTCGACGAGCGCGTCGCGCGCCTGCACCTGAAGAAGCTCGGCGCCGACCTGACGGTCCTGTCGGAGGAGCAGTGCCGCTACATCGGGGTGGACATCGACGGCCCTTACAAACCTGAATACTATCGTTACTAGTCCCGCCGCCCCGGTATGGAGTCGCAAAGGAAGCACCCGCGCACGTTCAGCTTCGAGTTCTTTCCGCCGAAAACGGCGGAGGGAAAGCAGAAGCTGCGCGCGACGTGGAAGCAGCTCGGGCAGCTGAAGCCGAAGTTCTTCTCGTGCACGTTCGGCGCCGGGGGTTCCACGCGCGAGGGCACGCTGGATACGGTGCTCGAAATCCGGGCGGCCGGGTTCGAGGCGGCGCCGCACATCTCCTGCGTCGCCTCCTCGCGCGCCGACCTGGGAGTCCAGCTCGAAAAATACCAGTCGCACGGCATCCGCCACGTCGTCGCGCTGCGCGGCGACCTGCCCTCGGGGCTCGCCGCGATCGGCGAGCTGCGCTACGCCAACGAGCTGGTCGCCTTGATTCGCGAGACCACGGGAGACTGGTTCCACATCGAGGTCGCCTGCTACCCGGAATACCACCCCCAGACGCGCTCGGCGGCCGACGAAATCCGGAACTTCAAGCGCAAGGTGGATGCCGGCGCCAACTCCGCGATCACCCAGTACTTCTACAACGCCGACGCCTACTTCCGCTTCGTGGACGACTGCGAGGCGGCGGGCATCACCATTCCCATCGTCCCCGGCGTGATGCCGATCGGCAACTTCGCCCAGCTCGCGCGCTTCTCGGACGCGTGCGGCGCCGAGATTCCGCGCTGGCTGCGCTTCAAGATGGAGAGCTTCCGCGACGACACCGCCGCGATCCGCTCGTACGGGCTCGACGTCGTGACGCGCCTGTGCGACGACCTGCTCTCGGCCGGCGCCCCGGGCCTGCACTTCTACACCCTCAACCAGGCCGGGCTCACCACCACCATCTGGCAACGGCTTGGTTTGTAGGGTTTTCCTGACAGCGCGGCGGCGGCGTTCTGCAATAGGCTCGTCTGCGTTGTGTCCCCGATGGGCATCCCTGGATTGGGCTCTATGGGAGTCCATATAGTGGTAACCTGATTTGCCCTCACCCCCTTTGCCAGGGAGATCTGCATGGCTCCGCGGGAAGGCCGCAATCCCGCACTAACTGATGTTCGCCGACGCGTATCCCGGCGGATTGCCGGCGCGTATTTCCTGTTTGCCGCGGCCTGGATCGTCTTCTCCGATCTCGCGCTTTTTGAATTAACCAAGGATCTCCCGGGTTTCGCCGGCGGCTCGCTCGCCAAAGGCGGCCTGTTCGTCGTCGTCACGACGATGCTGCTTTACCTGCTCGTCTCACAATCTCTGCCGGCTTCCCCGGCGTCCCTGCCGTCCACGCTCCGGGCCGGTGCGCATCCGCGCAGGCTGCACCCCGCCGCCGTGTTCGGGATCGTGGCCGTCGCGGCGATCGCGGTCATTCTCGCAACTTCGCTGCAACAGAGCGGCGAGCGCCGCGAGGAGGAGCGCAACGACCTGCGCGCGATACTGGAGTTGAAGGCCGGTCAGATCGAATTGCTGCTGGATCTGATGCGAGGCACGGCGACCTCGTATGGCCGTGCACGCGGCCTGCGCGACGACCTGACGCGTCTCGCGCAGCGCCCCGATGCAGCAATGGTGGCCGCGATCAGCAGCCGGGTCGAAGACCTCCAGCGCGACCTGGGGATCGACGCCGCGCTGGTGATCGACGCCGACGGGCAAGTTGTCGCCGGATCCGCCTCCGACCGATCCCTGATGCAGGTGTCCCCGACGATGTCCGATCGGGTGTCGCGTTCCCTGGGGAGCGGGGAAGTGGAGTTCCATTTCCTGCATCGCGACGACCAGCTGCCCGGCGAGCCCGTCCTCCTCGATTACATCATGCCGCTTCAGGGCACCTCCAAGGACACGTGGATCGTCGGCGCGCTCGTGCTGCGCCAGAACGCGCGCACTCGGATGTTCCGCCTGATCCAGCAGTGGCCGACCCCGAGCCCGACGGCGGAGACACTGCTGGTGCGCAGGGACGGCGAAGATGTGCTGTTCCTGAACGACACCCGGCACGGGAAGGACACCGCCTTCCGCCTGCGCCGGCCCCTCAGTGAGGTCAGGCTTCCCGCCGTCAAGGCGTTGAGCGCGCCAACGACTATGCTCGCTGACGGCAGGGACTACCGCGGCGTGGAGGTGGTCGCCGCGGCGCGCCGGATCGCCGGGACCGATTGGCACCTCGTCGCCAAGGTCGACAAGAACGAAGCGCTCGCGCCGGTGCGCGAGAGCGCCGTAATCTGGATCGTATTCATACTCGGCATGATGCTGATCGCGACTGCCGGTGTTGCGTATCTGTGGCGCCAGCAAATGCAGTTGACGGCCGCGCACGAGCACGCGGAGGCGGCCGAGCGCGAGGCGCTCGTCAGGCACTTCGACTACCTCTCAAAGTATGCCAACGATTTCATTTTCCTCATCGACGAAGCCGGTCGCATCGTCGAGGTAAACGACCGAATCATGGAGATGTACCAGTGGTCGCGCGAGGAGCTGATCGGTCGCCCCGTCTTCGATCTCCGGGCACCCGGACATGAGGTCACCGACGACGAACGGCACAGCATCCTCGGGCAGGACAAAGGCATGATCTTCGAGACCGAGCACCGGCGCAGGGACGGCTCGGTTTTTCCGGTCGAGATCAGCAACCGGGCCATCGAGGTCGAAGGCAGGCGCTACGTGCAGGGCATCGCGCGCGACATCACCGAGCGCAAACGCGCGGAGGAGACCCTGCGCCAGAGCGAAGGACGTTACCGCGGCCTGGTCGAGCAATCCCTCGCCGGGATCTACCTGATACAGGGCAATCGCTTCCGCTACGTCAACCCCCGTTTCGCCGAGATCTTCGGCTACGTTTCTCCCGGGGAAATCGTCGACCGGCTCGCGATCGAGGATCTCGTGGCCCCGGAGCATCGCCAGCTCGTAATGGAAAACCTGCGGCGGCGCCTCGCGGGCGAGATACCGGAGATGCGTTACGGCTTCGTCGGGATGCGGCGCGACGGCGCGCCGGTCGATGTGGAAGTGCACGGGCGGTCAATCTCGTATCAGGGGAGCCCCGCCGTCATCGGCATGATCCTGGACGTCACCGAGCGCAAGCAGTCCGAGGCTCGCATTGCGCGCCTGACGCAACTGCGGAATGCCTTGAGCGACGTGAACCGGGCAATCGTTCACGCCGCGGGCGAGGATGCGCTCTTTGCGGACATATGCGCCATCGCCGTGCGGCATACGGGATTCGTTCTCGCCTGGATCGGCGTTCCCGACCCGGCTTCCGGCGCCATTTTTCCCCTGACTTCGGCCGGCGGGCCCGCCGGGCTCGAACACCTCGGTCGGCTCAAGATGTCGTCCCACGATGTGCCGGAAGGACGCGGACCGGCCGGCACCGCGGTTCGCGAAGGGCACGCGGTCATTTCCAACGACTTTCTCGGGAATGCCCGCAATGCACCGTGGCACGAGATCGCGCGCGCCGCGAATATCCGGGCCTGCTGCGCCTTCCCGTTGCGCCGAGGCGGTGAGGTCGTGGCTGTCCTGTCCGTTTATTCGAATACCGTGGGGTATTTCGACGCGGAGATCGCGGCCCTGCTCGAGGAAATGGCGCAGGACGTGTCGTTCTCGCTCGACGTCCTTGCCAGCAACCGGGAACGCGAGCGCGCGCAGCGGGAAGTCGAATACAAGAATATCGTGCTCTCGACCCAGCAGGAGACCTCCCCCGATGCCATCCTGGTGGTTGACGAGAACGCGCGGATCGTCACCTACAACCGGAAGTTCGTCGAATTGTTGAGCATCCCGGAGGAACTGGTCCGCGCGGGCGAAGATGAGCCCGTACTCCGGCACGCCGTCAGCCAGATGCAGGACCCCGATGCATTCCTTGCGAAGGTCCGGTACCTCTACGAGCACCGGGAGGAAAAGAGCTACGACGAGGTCCACACCAGGGACGGCAGGATCGTGGACCGGTATTCCTCGCCCGTGATTGGCCCTGACGGCAAATACTACGGGCGGGTCTGGTACTTCCGCGATATCACCGCGCGCAAGCGGACCGAAGACGCCATCGCTCAGCTCGCGGCGATCGTCGAGCACTCGAACGACGCCATCGTCAGCCGCGGTCTCGATCGCACCATCCGTAGCTGGAACCCCGCGGCCGAGCGCCTGTTTGGCTGGAAGGCGGAGGAAGCGATCGGCCGCAGCGTCTCCCTCCTGATTCCGCCGGAGCGGGAGGAGGAATCCGTCCGCAATCGCGAATTGCTGGCCCGGGGCGCCGGCGTTCCCACCTACGATACGGTGCGGCTCACCAAGGATGGACGGCGCGTCGACGTTTCGCTGACCCATTCCGCGATAAGGAACGCTAACGGGGAGGTCACCGGCATCTCGCTCGTATTCCGCGACATTTCCGAGAGAATCAGGGCCGAGCAGGCGCAAATCCGGCTCGCCGCCATCGTGGAGTCGAGCAGCGACGCCATTATCAGCCGCGGCATGGACGGCAATATCCTGACGTGGAACGCCGCCGCCGAGCGCATGTTCGGATGGTCCGAGCAGGAAGCCATGGGACAGCCGATCACCATCATCGTGCCCCCGGAGCGCCGCGGGGAGGTGCGGCCGATCATCGAGCGCGTCGTCGCCGGCAAGGCCGTCGGGGCGGTCGAATCCACGCACCGCCGCAAGGACGGATCGCGCATCGACACCTCGACAACGTTCTCGGCAATCCGTGACGCCAGGGGCGACGTGACGGCCGTGTCGATCATCTATCGCGACGTCACCGAGCACAAGAAGGCCGACGCGGCGCTGCGCGAGAGCGAGGCGCGGTTCCGCGCGGTGCTCGAGCAGTCGATCGCGGCGGTTTACGTGATCCAGGACAACCGCGTCGTGTACGTCAACCCGCGCATGCGGGAGATCTTCGGCTACGGGCCGGACGAGCCCTTTGATCCCGATCCGCTGGCACACGTCCAGGAATCGGAGCGCGCCCAGGTGACTGAGCAGCTCACGCGGCGGCTGGGTATCGAGCCGGAGGCGGCGTACACGATCGGTGCCGTGCGCAAGGACGGCACGCCGTTCTCGCTGGGCGTGCACGCGAAGCTGGCTTCGTTCGAGGGCAAGCCGGCGATCATCGCGATCGCTCAGGACATCACGGAGAAGGCCCGCGCCGAGGAGGAAATCAAGCGCTACGTCGCCCGGCTCGAGCAGGCGATGCAGAGCACGATCAGCGTCGTGACCACGATCGGCGAGTTGCGCGACCCCTACACGCGCGGCCACGAACGGCGTGTCGGGGAAATCTCCGCGGCGATCGCGACGGAAATGGGGCTGGAGGAGAGCCGGGTGGAAGGCATCCGCATCACCGGCTACCTGCACGACGTGGGCAAGATCGGCGTGCCGGCCGAGATCCTCTCCAAGCCGTCGCGGCTGACGAAGGCGGAATTCGAGCTGGTCAAGGACCACGCCCAGCAAAGCTACGAGATCCTCAGGACGGTGCCCTTTCCATGGCCTGTCGCCGAAACCGCGTGGCAGCATCACGAGCGCCTCGACGGCTCGGGCTATCCGCGCGGCCTGAAAGGCGACGCGATCATCCTCGAGGCGCGCATCCTCGCCGTCGCCGACGTCGTGGAGGCCATGTCCTCGCACCGCCCCTACCGCCCGGGCCTGGGCCTGGAGAAAGCCCTGGACGAGATCGGGAAAAACCGCGGAAAGCTCTACGACCCTCAGGTCGCGGACGCGTGCCTGCGGCTGTTCCGCGAGAAGGACTACTCAATACCTGCCTGACCGCTCCCGACTCAAGGGTGCATGTAGCCAAGTCAAGGCACCCGAGAAACACAAGAAGAATCAAACCTTTTCGGTCACAAACACCAGGCGCACACCCCCCATTTCGATAGTGTCCTTACACTCCTGTAAGCATTGCGCACCAGGACCGTGCCCCCTCGACGCTGCCCCTTCTTCCTCTCGGGCGTTACATAGCAGATTTCCGGATCGGCTGCCGCTCGTTCTTTGATCTGTATCAGTACCAAGCGCGCGCCCGGCTATACCATCCACAATGATCGGCTCATTGCGACGGGCGTGGATCGGCAGCAATGTTCCTGGCTGTCCTTCGGTTACCTCCAAGCGAGAAGGCGCCATAGCGCGCCTGTCGACAAGCTCAAACATCACGACTGGAGTCTTGCCGTTCCGTCCCAAGGGCGCACGCGTCGTTGCGTTATTTGGATACCGCCGGCACAGAGATATGTAGGCTGTGAGGCCAGCGCCAAGACACGGGACACGGATATGGAACGCGAATTGCGCATCCTTCAGCTCGAAGACAGTCCGACCGACGCCCGGATCATCGAGGACCGGCTGCACAAGGATGGTCTCGCATTTTCGGCGCGCCGGGTCGAGACTCGGGAGGATTTCATACGCGGGCTGGAGGAATTCGAGCCCGATATCGTCCTGGCCGACTACAACCTCCCGGCGTTCGATGGATTGGCGGCAGTACGGATCGCGCGCGAACGCCGCCCGGACATCCCCGTGATAGTGGTAACGGGCTCCCTCGGTGACGAGCGTGCCGTGGAACTGTTGCACGAGGGAGCGCGCGACTATGTGCTCAAGGAGCGGCTGACCAGGCTGGCGTCCGCAGTGGGGCGGGCGCTCGACGAGGCGCGCATCGAATCCGAGAAGCGCGAAGCGGAGCAATTGCTGCACAAGCAGCTCGACGAGCTGCGCCGCTTTCAGAAGGCAACTATAGACCGCGAGCTGCACATGAAGGCGCTGAAGGAGGAAAACCAGCGCCTCCGCGATCGCCTCGCCGCACGCGGGAAGGACGCGTAATGGCGGGAAAGACAGCCGGCACGCGCTCGGAGTTCCTCGACCTCAAGGCCGCCACCGGGCCGCGGCGCGACCATAGCGACCGTCAGGGCGCCCAACCCGGGAAGTCGCCCGACGATGACTCGCGGACACGGGAAGCGCTGCTGTTCATGCTCGAGGACCTGGCGGAGAATCGCCGCGCGATCGAGCACGCGCATCGGGAGTGGCTCCAATCCGTCGACGCGCTGCGCGACCCGGTGCTGGTCCACGACGCCGACTTCCGCGTCCTGCGCTGCAATCGCGCCTACGCCGAGCGTGCAGGGCTGGAATTCCGCGACATCATCGGCAAGCTGTACTGGGAATGCTTCCCGAAGCGCGACGGGCCGCTGCACGGTTGCAGCATCGCCGCAGTCGAAGCCGGTCCCGGCAAACACGAGGATCCGCCAGAGGAGGAATTCACGGTGGACACCGGCGAGACTTTTGCGTCGCGATCGTTTCACATCCTCGATTCCTCCGGCCGCTACGCGCAGGAGCTTCACATTTTCGAGGACATCACCGAGCGCAAGCGCGCGGAACAAGCCTTGCGCAGGCTCAACCGCTCGCTGCGCACGCTCAGCGCGGGCAACGAGGCATTGGTACGTGCCACCAACGAGGACGGCTTGCTGAAGGAGATGACCCGGATTCTGTGTGAGGTCGGTGGCTATCCGATTTCATACGTGGGGTATGCGAACGACGATGCCGGACAGTCGGTCGAGCCGAAAGAATGCGTCGGCATAGAGCGAAGCGCACTGCTGCACCCTGCCGTCTCATGGGGGGACAACGAGCGCGGGCAGTCGGTGGTCGGGCGAGCGATCCGGCTCGGAGAGACGCAGCTTCAACGCAACCCCCTGGCTGGCGCCACATACGGCCCGTGGGCCGAGATCCTGCGGGCCAACAATGTCGCAGCCGTGATCGGACTGCCGCTTCGTACTTCGGCCGGCGAGCGCCCCTTCGGGGCTATCGGCATCGCCGCCACGGAGTCCAATGCATTCAACGGCAATGAGCTGGAGCTGCTCGAGGAGCTGGCGGGCGACCTTGCCTACGGGATCGCCAACCTGCGGGCGCGTGTCGAACAGCGCACGGCGGCCGAGAAGCTGCGGCAAAGCCTAGAGAACACCATCGGAGTGATCACGGCGACCATGGAGTCGCGCGATCCCCACACCGCGGGCCACCAGCGCCGCGTAGCGGAACTATCGACGGCCATCGCGCGGGAAATGGGGCTGGCGTCGCAAGCGCTGGAAGGCATCCACTTCGGCGCCCTGATCCACGACCTCGGCAAGATCCAGGTTCCGGCCGAGATCCTGGCGAAACCGACACGGCTGTCCAAGCTCGAGTTCGAGCTGATCAAGGCCCATCCGCAGGCCGGCTACGACATCCTCAAGGGAATCGAATTTCCGTGGCCGGTGGCACAAATGGTGCTGCAACACCACGAGCGCCTGGACGGGACAGGCTACCCGAACGGCGCGAAGGACGGCGATATCGCACTGGAGGCGCGCATCCTGGCAGTTGCGGACGTGGTCGAGGCGATGTCCTCGCACCGGCCCTACCGCCCCGCCCTCGGCATCGACGCCGCGCTGGCGGAAATCATCCAGCAACGGGGCAAACTCTATGATTCCGACGTCGTAGATGCTTGCGTGAGGCTCTTCAAGGAAAAACGGGTCGCGTTCCCGGCGTAGGCAGCCGGGAATCGGCAATTCTTGATATGGATCAAGGGCGAAACTCCCCCTCGTGCCGCTCTGCAAGGAGGCTCGAAAACCCATGAAACGTGGCATGAATGCCATTCGACGCCGAGTGCATGCGCTTTGCCTTTCCGCGTTCCTCTTTCCGCTGGGCGTGCATGCCGACGGGCTCAAGCCCGAAAGCGCCCTCTCGTTCAGCGGCTTCGGCACTGCGGGCATGACCCGCAACAGCACCGGAGGGGCGGAGTTCATCCGCGACATCCTCCAGCCGCACGGGGTCGCAAGCGGGTGGAGCGGCAATACCGACTCCCGGCTCGGCCTGCAGGTCAGTGTTCGACCGACTGCCGAGATCGAGGGTGTGGTCCAGGCCGTCAGCTACTACAACTATGCCAGCAGCTACAGGCCCGAGCTGACCTGGGCGTTCGTCAGCTATGCGCCCAATCCCGGATGGAAGGCTCGCGCGGGACGCCTCGGCTGGGACGTATACATGCTCTCCGATTCGCGCAACGTCGGCTACTCGTACCTCTGGGTGCGGCCGCCCGTGGACTATTTCGGACAGCTACAGATCTCGCATATCGACGGGGCCGATGTCGTCGTCAAGCACGAGCTCGGTGGCGGGCTTGCGTCGGCCAAGCTCTACGGCGGGCGCGCCGATCAGAAGGTCCCCTCCCCTCCGAGCCCCGACTACGATCTGGCCGGGACGCGAGTCGTGGGCGCCAACCTCGACTACCAGAAGGGGGAATGGCTGTTCCGGGCGGGATACACCACCGTCGACATCGAGAACGAGTTGCCGGCTTTCGTTCCGCTCCTCGCCGCGCTGCGCGCAACCGGGCTGCCTTCGGCGGCGGCCCTCGCCGCCGAGCTCTCGCTCGCGGACAAGACCCTGGAAATCGTCTCGTTGGGCGCCGTTTACGAGCACGGGCCCTGGCAATCGCAACTGATGTTCAATCGCCTCACCTCCGACACGCTGGCGTACCCGCGGAAGGATTCCGGATATTTCCTCCTCGGCTACCGGACCGGACAGTGGACGCCGTTCGTGACCCTTTCCGGAACGCGATCGGAGGCAGTGCAGCCGCGCGGGACCGGCTTGCCGACACCCAACCCGCTCGACAGTGCGGTAGCAGCGTCGCTCGCATCGGCGCAAAGCCGCCAGCGCACGCTTTCGCTCGGGGTGCGCTACGACTTCATGCGCAACATGGACCTGAAGATCCAGATTGACCAGGTCCGTGTCATTGACAACGCCGCGTTCCTCTGGCGCGATCCCCAGCCCGGCTGGAACGGGCGCGCGACGGTATTCAGCATCGCGCTGGATTTCGTCTTCTAGGCCCCGCACGTGAATCGCGCCGCGTCCCTTCTGGTTGCCGGTCTGCTACTTGCCAGTCCCGCCGCCACCGCGGGTGACCTGGTGGTGATCGCGAACGCCGGCAGCGGCGTGGACAAGCTCACGCGCGAGGAGGCCGTCAACATCTTCATGGGGCGCTACAAGAAGCTGCCCTCCGGCATCGCCGCGCTGCCGGTGGACGAGAGCGGCGAGAAAGCGGCGTTCTACAAGGCGCTCGTCGGCAAGGAGCTGCCGGAAATCCACTCCTACTGGGCGCGGCTCGTGTTTTCGGGTCAGGGCTCGCCGCCGCGCCAGATGGAAAGCGCGGCGGAGGTCATCGAAACCATCGTCAACAACAAGGGGGCGATCGGCTACATCGACAAGAAGAAGCTCAGCAGCCGGGTGAAGGTCGTTCTCGAGCTGGCGCAATAGGGCGGCGCGACCTCCAAGGCGATACGATGGCGAGCCTCTTTCACACCAGTATCGCGGCACGCAGCACGGCGGTCATACTCGCCATCGTCGGCCTGGTGGGAATCGTGTTTCTCTCGATCGCGATCGCCCTCACGGAACGGCAGGCGGGCGCCGATCAGCAGGCGAGACTCAACGAACTGCTCGAAACCGTGCAGCGCACGGCGAGCATCGCCTGCTTTCTCTCCGATAGGCAGCTTGCGGACGAGGTCGCGCTGGGGCTCATCAGCAACCGCACGGTCGGCGCGGTCACGGTCTACGCGGGGGGCGAGCGGATCGCCCACCGCGGCAGGACGCCGGCGGCCGGCGCCGCCTCGGCAAAGCCGCCGGAACCGCTCGTGCGCAATGTCGTCTCGCCGTTCGATCGCGGCGATATCGTCGGCCAGATTGCGCTGGTTCCCGATGCCGCCGAGATCCGGAACAACGTTCTCGCCGCGACCCGCTTCATCTCGCTCCTACTCGCGGTGCAGATGGTCTTCACCGGGGCGGCCGTCGTGGCGGTCGTCATTCGCTTCATCACCCGGCCGATTTCGCGGATCTCCGCACGGCTGCACGAGCTGCGCGCGGAAACGGGACAGAAGTTGGAGATCCCCCGGGGCAGCGAGACCGACGAGATCGGGCAGCTCGTGCGCGACGTCAACGCGATGGTCGACTACCTGGTCAGCATCCTCGGCGAGGAACGGGGACTGCGCCTCCTGCACGAAATCGAGGAAAAGAAATTCCGCACGATCTTCGAGCACGCCGACACCGGAATTTTCCTGCTCGATGAGTCCGGGCGCATGATCTCGTGGAACCCGGCTTTCGCGCAGTTCTTCGGTTTGCCGGAACCCTCCGCCTCGCAGGGGCTCCCGTCGATGTTCGCCGATCTCCTCGGCGAGCATCGTGACGAAGGCGCGATGCTGATCTCGCGGTGCGTCGTGGAACGGAAATCCACCGGACAGGATTTCAGGCTCGGCGGCGCGCCCGGGTTGCCAAAGCGTTGGGTCAGCGTGGTCTTGAGCCCCGTCGAGGACAATCGTATCCAGGGCGTCGTCAACGACGTCACCGAGCGGAAGCGCGCGGAGGAGGCGGCGCAGGAGCTGGCCGTGACCGACCGCCTCACGAGCCTGGGCAATCGCCTGGCTTTTGAGAGACGGCTCGAGCGGATGATCGACGCGAGCAGCCGCGCGCCGGTGCGCCGCTTCGTGCTGCTGATGATGGACCTCGACTGGTTCAAGCAGGTCAACGATAGCTACGGCCACCACGCCGGCGACGAGGTGCTGGTCGTCGTCGCGCGGCGACTCGAGAACGCGGTCAGGAAGTCGGATTTCGTCGGCCGCCTGGGCGGCGATGAGTTCGTCGTCCTGCTCGATGGGGTTCACGACCGGGAGAGCGTCGAGCGCATCGCCTCCAAGATCATCAGTGCGGTCGGCGAACCGATTGCGATCACGGGCGGCATGCGCGCGAACGTCGGCGCGAGCGTCGGCGCCGCCGTATTCGACGGCGGGACCGCAACCAAGGACGATCTGATCCGCCGCGCCGACGAAGCCATGTACCAGGCCAAGCAGAGCGGCCGGAACCGCTACCGTTTCTACGAAGATACGGTGAGCCTTTAGGGATGGAATAGGGGTCACGAGCCTCTTTCGGCCCCCGCATCTCACAGTCCTGACCGATTAAAGGTTCCTGACCCCTTTTCCCCCGCTCGCCCGGACTCCACTTCTACACCCTCAACCAGGCCGGGCTCACCACCACCATCTGGCAGCGACTGGGCTTGTGACGCGTGACCGGTGACGACGGGTAATCAGTGACCGGTCGTTGGTGTTCCAGATTTTTCGACCATAGGAGAAATAGATATACTGATTTTTTGACTATGGGATAAACATCGGGTAACCTGCGCGCATGGCCAGGCGCGTTTCCCGCTATCTCCAGGCCGCCGTGCGACGCGATCTTGCGCGCAAGATGGTGCTCGTCGCGGGGCCGCGCCAGGTCGGCAAGACCACGCTCGCCCTGAGCCTCCCCGGGGCGGCGCGCGGTTATCTCAACTGGGACATCGCCGAGCACCGCGAGCGCATTCTGCGGGGAGAGCTGCCGGCAGCCGGCCTCTGGATCCTCGACGAGATCCACAAGTACCGCCGCTGGCGCAACTACCTCAAGGGCCTGTACGACGGCCGGCCGCGCGGGCAGAAGGTCCTCGTCACCGGCAGCGGTCGGCTTGACCTCTACCGCTTTGGCGGCGACTCGCTGCAGGGCCGCTACCACCTGCTGCGCCTGCACCCGCTCTCCGTCGCCGAACTCGGCATTGCCCGGGCGCAGGATTTTCTGCAGTTGTTGCGGCTCGGCGGTTTTCCCGAGCCGTACTTCTCGGGCAGCGAGACCGAGGCGCGGCGCTGGTCGCGCGAGTACCGCACGCTGCTCGTGCGCGAGGAAATCACCGCGCTCGAGCGCATCCAGGACCTGGGTCACCTCGAGCTCCTGATGTTGCGGCTGCCGGAACTGGTCGGCTCGCCCCTTTCGGTCAACGCGCTGCGGGAAGACCTGCAGGTGAGCCACAAGGCGGTCGAGAGCTGGATCGGCGCCCTGGAAAGGCTATACGCGGTTTTTCGCGTCGCGCCGCTCGGCGCACCGCGCATCCACGCCGTCAAGAAAGCACGGAAACACTATCATCTCGACTGGTCGGTCGTGCCGCAGGACGCGGCCCGCTTCGAGAACCTGGTCGCCTGCCACCTGCTCAAATGGGTCCATTTCGGAGAAGACACGCAGGGCCGCGATCTCGAATTGCGCTACTTTCGCGATGTCGAGGGCCGGGAGGTGGATTTCGTGGTGACCGACGCCCGCCGGCCGCGCCTGCTTGTTGAATGCAAGTGGTCGGACGCGGAGCCGGACCGCAATCTCCGCTATCTCAAGACACGGTTTCCCGACGCCCACGCGTGGCAAATTTCGGCTGTCGGCGGCAGGGATTACCTCAGTCCGGATGGCGTGCGTGTCGCCCCCGCAATCGATCTGCTTCGCACCTTGGTCTAGCTTTCTGACCTCAACAGGGAGGTATTGTGCAATCTGAAACTTCCGGCACACCAGCAAGCCCGCAGGAGCCGCCGCACAAGGCGCTCATCCCCGAGGTCAAGGCGCGCTCGGCGCCGGACGCGGCGGTGTTGATCGGCGAGCACCCGGCGCCGGTGATCGCCGCGGTGCTGCTCGAGATCAATCCCGGTTTCGCGCAGGACATACTGGCCGAGCTGCCCGGCGGCCTGGCCGACGCGGTGATGCAGGCCGCGTCCTCCGAGTTTGCGCTCCAGTGGCAGCGCAACCAGACCTACGCCCAGGCCAGCGTCGGGCGGCTGATGGAGCCCGCGTACGCCGTGTTCCACCCCGCGATGACCGTCGCCCAGACCGTGGACCGGCTGCGCGCGCTGCTCAAGGTCGCGTTCATCACCTACGGCTACGTGATCGACGAGAACGGCAGCCTGTGCGGCCTCATCACGATGCGCGACCTGCTGTTCGCCGACGACGACGCGCGGCTCGAGACGCTGATGCACCGGGACGTGTTCACTCTCCGGCCCGAGACGCCGCTCAACGAGGCGATGAAGCAGGTGCTCGACCGCCACTACCCGGTCTACCCGGTGTGCGACGCGAACGGCGTGCTGCTGGGGCTGGTGCGCGGGCAGGCGATGTTCGAGGAGCAGGCGTTCGAGATCACGGCGCAGGTGGGCACCACGTTCGGCGTCGAGAAAGAGGAGCGCCTCGTCACGCCCATCGGCCAGAGCTTCAAGTTCCGCCATCCCTGGCTGCAGTTGAACCTGCTCACCGCTTTCGCGGCCGGCGCGGTGGTCGCCCTCTTCCAGGACACGGTGGACCGGCTGGTGATCCTCGCGCTGTTCCTGCCGATACTTGCCGGCCAGTCCGGCAACACCGGCTGCCAGGCGCTGGCCGTCACGCTGCGCGGCATGACGCTGGGGGAGCTCAAGGCCGGGAAGGAGCGATCGCTCGTCACCAAGGAAGCCTGGCTCGGCTTCTACAACGGCTCGCTGACCGGCCTCGTCGCGGGACTGGGCATGCTGCTCGTCGCGGTGTACCAGGGCAGCCCGAACGCCATGCTGCTCGGCCTCGTGGTGTGGATCGCGCTGGTCGGCGCCTGCGTCATCAGCGGCGTCTGCGGCGCGATGATCCCGCTCACGCTCAAGCGCTTCGGGCTCGACCCCGCCACCGCCTCCAGCATCTTCCTCACCACCGCGACCGACGTGGTGAGCATGGGCATGCTGCTGGGTCTCGCGACCCTGCTGATCCGGTAGCCCGCAGGCGCCTCGAATCCGCCTGAAGTGACCACTAACTCACACCCCATTTCCCCTATGAAAAAGGGGGCGGCGGCGCTCAGGCGGCGGCTTTGGCCCGGGTCTTGGCTTTGGCCTGCGCCGCCTTGGCGTGCATGGCCGCATAGGCCGCGTGCGCCGCGGCCTCCGCGTCGCCCACGTGCACCGCGTAGCCCATGTCCTCGAGCACCGAGCCGAGGGCGGACAGGCACAGCATGACGTTGTCCGGGCGGCACGAGTAGCCGAGGAGGCCAAAGCGCCAGATCTTGCCGGCGAGCGGCCCGAGCCCGGCGCCGATCTCGAGGTTGAACTCGGTCAGCAGCGTGCGCCGCACCTTCGCTTCGTCCACGCCTTCCGGGCAGAGCACCGCGTTCATCTGCGGCAACTGGTGCTCCGGCTTCACCAGGAACCTGAGGCCCATCGCCTCCAGCCCGGCCTTGAGCGCCGTGTGGTGCCGCCGGTGCCGCGCCCAGCTGTTCTCCAGCCCTTCCTCGTTGATGAGCAGCAGCGCCTCGTGCAGCGCGAACAGCGCATTGGTCGGCGCGGTATGGTGATAGGTGCGGTTGGTCGCGCCCCAGTAGCCGAGCAGCAGGTTCATGTCCATGAACCAGGAATGGATCTTGTCCTTGCGCGATTTCACGTACTCGACCACGCGCTCGGAGAACGACACCGGCGACAGCCCCGGCGTGCACGACAGGCACTTCTGGCTCGCCGAATAGATCGCGTCCACCTTCCACTCGTCCACCAGCACCGGCGTGCCGCCGAGCGAGGTCACGGCGTCCACGATCGTCAGCGCGTCGTACTGGTGCGCGATCGCGACCAGCGCTTGCGCATCCGATTGCACCCCGGTCGAGGTTTCCGCGTGCACGAAGGCGACCACGCGCGCGTCGCGGTTCTTCTTCAGCGCGTCCTCGAGCTTCTGCGGGTCCACCGGCTCGCCCCACTTGTCCTCGACCACCACCGCCGTGCCGCCGCAGCGCTCGACGTTCTCGATCATGCGCCCGCCGAACACGCCGTTGCGGCACACGATCACCTTGTCGCCCGGCGCGACCAGGTTGACGAAGCAGTACTCCATGCCGACCGAGCCGGGGCCCGAGATCGGGAACGTCAGCGGGTTCTTCGTCTGGTAGACGTAGCGCAGCAGCGCCTTCAGCTCTTCCATCATCTCGACGAACACCGGGTCGAGGTAGCCGATCGCCGGCTGGCTCATGGTGGTGAGCACGCGCGGATGGATCTCGGTGGGTCCCGGCCCCATGAGCGTGCGTTGCGGCGGGTGGAAGGAGGTGATGCGCTTGGCGGGGGCGTAGGCGTTCATGGTGTTTTTCCCTGTGAGCGGTGAACCGAAAAGGCTTTCCCCGTCCGGCCGGGACTTCAGCCGGAGCGGCTTGCAGGCGGTGGCTTCGTTGAGGATCTCGAGCGCGGCGATCTGGCCGGAGGTCAGCGCCTCCACTTCCGTCGCCCAGCGCGCCGGCACGTAGCCGGATTTCACCCAGTTGCTGACCACCGCGCGGTCGAGCCGCAACTGGCGCGCGGCCTCCGCTTGGCTGCCGAAGAGGGCGACGAGGCGTTCCGCGCAGTTCATGGCGCGGAGATTACCATGACAAGATTAATTTGACAAAATGCTAATGACAACCATTATCGAGACAAAGCAACAGGATAAGCCAAAACCAGGATAAAAACTGTTTATTTTCATATTATTACGTAACAATACCGGCAGCTCGGCTCGGCGGCAAACGCTCGAAATCGAACGCTTCGGGGTCCAGCAGGTGGGACGCCCGCACGTGCTTCAGGCTGTTCAGCATGGTCTCGACCCGCCCCGGATGGCGCTTTTCCCATTCACGCAGGAGCTGCTTCATCTCGTTGCGCTTCAAGTTCTCCTGCGAGCCGCACAGGTTGCACGGGATGATCGGGAACTGCTTCAGCTCCGCGTACGCCGCGAGGTCCCGCTCCTCGCAATAGACGAGCGGCCGGATGACGACGTGCCGGCCGTCGTCGGAGCGCAGCTTCGGCGGCATCGCCTTCACCTGTCCGCTGAAGAAGAGATTCAGCAGGAACGTCTCGAGGACATCGTCCCGGTGGTGGCCGAGCGCAATCTTCGTCGCACCGATCTCGCCCGCCACGCGGTAGAGCACGCCGCGCCGCAGCCGCGAGCAGAGCGAGCACATGGTCTTGCCCTCGGGTATGACGCGCTTCACCGTGCTGTAGGTGTCCTGTGTCTCGATGCGGAACGGCACGCCGAGCCGCGCGAGGTAGTCCGGCAGCACGTGCGCCGGGAAGCCGGGCTGCTTCTGGTCGAGGTTGACCGCCACCAGGTCGAAGCGGATCGGCGCATGGCTCCGCAGGTACAGCAGGACGTCGAGCAGCGCGTAGCTGTCCTTGCCGCCGGACAGGCACACCATCACCTTGTCGCCGTCGGCGATCAGGCCGTAGTCGGCGATCGCCTCACCCGCGAGCCGCCGCAGCCGCTTCACGAGCTTGTTCGACTCGTACGATTCCTTGCGCTCGCGGGTGCTGCGCGGCTGAATTCGAATTGCAGTCGTTTCCATATCTTCTGTCCTATGCTGCGTGATTCGTGACTGGTGGTTTGTGACTGGTGTTCCTTTCGACTTTCGACTTCCGCCTCGCGGCGTCAGAGACTGACGCTGCGCCCCCCGTCCACCGCGATGATCTGCCCGGTGACGTAGGGGGCTTCCGCCAGCAGGAATTGTACCGCGCGGGCGATGTCGTCCGGCTCGCCGATGCGCTTCAGCGCGGTCTGGTTGACGATGCGCTGGCGCGACACTTCATCCCGCCAGCTGTCGTCGTCCGGCCACAGGATGGTGCCGGGCGCGATGCCGTTCACCCGCACCTCCGGGCCGAGGTCGCGCGCGAGCGCGCGCGTCAACGCCGCGAGCCCGCCCTTGGCGGCGGTGTAGACCGCGTGGTTGCGCATCGGGATCTCGGCGTGGATGTCGATCAGGTTGACGATGCAGCCATGGTTTTTCCTCAGCTCCGGCGCCGCCGCCTGCGCGAGAAACAGCGGCGCCTTGAGGTTGGTGCCGACGAGGTCGTCCCACACCTGCTCGGTGATGTCGCCGATCGCGGTCGCGAAGAAGCTGGACGCGTTGTTGACCAGCGCATCCAGTCTCCCGAACGCCTTCAGCGCCGCCTTGACCAGCTGCGAGCAGCTCGCGACCTTGAGGAGATCGGCCTGCGCCACCGCCACCGAATCGGCGCGGCGCGCGGTGAGCTCCACCTGCAGCGCGCGCGCTTCGAGCGCCGAGGAGCGGTAGTGCACCAGCACGTTCGCGCCCGCGGCGTGCAGCCGGCGGCAGATCGCCGCGCCGACGCGCTTCGCGCCGCCGGTGACGAGCACCGTCCTGTCCTGCAAGGGTTGGTCCATGGCCGTCCTGAGCCGCCGTTGCGAGCGTGTAGAATTGTAGTCCATTCCCCGCGATTTCCAGCTTGGCCATCTCCCCGCATCCCGCGCAGCTTCCCGCGCCGCCACCGGAGGCGGTCGCGCTGAGCGAGCGGCTGAACACTGCGATCGCCGCGGAGATCGGGCGCGGCGGCGGATGGATCTCCTTCGCGCGCTACATGGAACTCGCGCTCTACGCGCCCGGCCTGGGCTACTACATGGCCGGCGCGCGCAAGCTCGGGCGCGACGGCGACTTCGTCACCGCGCCGGAGATCTCCCGGCTCTACGGTCGCACCCTCGCGCGGCAGTTGAAGCAGCTCGCGGCGCTCGGCTTCTCCGACGTCCTGGAAATCGGCGCCGGCAGCGGCGCGCTCGCCGCCGACCTCCTGGTGGAGC
>MERD01000058.1:232-16116 GCA_001771935.1 Betaproteobacteria bacterium RIFCSPLOWO2_02_FULL_67_26 | reverse complement strand
GAGCGCGTGGCGTGGCTGAACGGCCTGCCGCGCGAATTCACCGGCGTCGTCGTCGGCAACGAGGTGCTGGACGCCATGCCGGCGCACGTGTTCCGGCGCGACGGCGGGAGCGTTGTCGAGATGGGCGTGACGATCCGGGACGGAACATTCCACTGGGCGCCGCGGTCCTCCGGGTCCGCGCCCACCGGACTGGAGCCAACGCTTTTTCCCGCGGACGGCTATCGCAGCGAAATCCAGTTCGTCGCGCGCGCCTTCATTCGCAGCCTCGGCGACGCCCTCGCGCGGGGCGTGGCGCTCTTCATCGACTACGGCTTCCCGCGCCACGAGTACTATCATCCGCAGCGCGCCGGCGGCACGCTGATGTGCCACTACCGCCACCGCGCGCACGACGACCCGTTCCTGCTGCCGGGGCTGCAGGACATCACCACGCACCTCGACTTCTCGGCCATCGCGCAGGCGGGGCGGGAAGCGGGCCTGGACGTGCTCGGCTACACCAACCAGGCGCAATTCCTGGTGAACTGCGGCATCACCGATGTCCTCGCCGAGACACCGGCCGAGAACGCCGCGGTCTATGCGCCGCTCGCCGCGCAGGCGCAGAAGCTGCTCTCGCCCGCGGAGATGGGCGAGCTGTTCAAGGTCATCGCGCTCGGCAAGGGCGTCCCCCAGCCGCTCCTCGGCTTCGCAAGCGGCGACCGCCGCCATACGCTCTAGCCGGCGTGGAATGATCGCGGCGAGCATGGGCTAAACTAGGGTCGATATCCCATGCCTGAACTCGTACCGATCCCGACCCGGTGGTGGATTGCTGCGCTGTTCGCCCTGGCGTGCGCCGCGCCGGCGGCGGCGGCCGACTCCACGGCGCCCGCCGCCGGCAAGGGCGGCCTGGATGCGGGGGTCGAGCGGGCGAAGCATCTCTGGTCGCAGAGCCCGCACGGCAAGATGCTGGAGCGCATCCTGCCGCCATCGGTCGAGCCGCGCGACCTGCCCGAGCCCCGCAGCGACGGCGCCCGGCTGACCGCCCGCTACTGCGTGCAGTGCCACTACCTGCCGAATCCCGGGATGCACACGGCGGACAAGTGGAACGCCATCGTCGTGCGCATGGTCTGGCGCATGCAGGGCAAGGGCAACCTCGGCCAGCTGATGAAGGACATGATGGACCAGGTGGAGGCGCCGGCCGAGCAGGACGTCGCGACGCTGACCCGCTACCTCCAGAAGCACGGGCAGAACGAGATGGATCCCGCCCACCCCGCGCTCCTGTCCGAGCCGGGGAAGATATACAGCATCGCCTGCACGCAGTGCCACTCGCTGCCGGATCCGCGGCGCCACACCGCGCGCGAATGGCCGGGGGTGGTGGAGCGCATGAAGCGGCACATGGCCTGGCACAACACGGTCGTCGGCGACGAGACGCTCCGCACCACCCCGGTGCTCGAAACGAGCGAGATCGTGCGCTTCCTGCAGCGCCACGCCCGCGCCGATGAGAGCAAGTGACGACACTCATCACGTATCATGTGGTTTTTCGAAAGGAGACTCACCATGGCCAAGGGATACTGGATCAACATGTTCCGCTCCGTCAGCGACCCGGCGAAAGTCGAGGCCTACCGCAAGCTGGCCGCGCCGGTGATGCAGGCGTCCGGCGGGCGCTTCCTGGTGCGCGGCGACCCGGCGAAGGTGTACGAGCACGGCGTCGCGCAGCGCACGGTCGTCATCGAGTTCGACAGCGTCGCGCAGGCGATCGCCGTGCACGACAGCCCCGGCTACCAGGCCGCGCTGAAGGCGCTCGGCGACGGCGCGGTGCGGGACTTGCGGATCGTGGAAGGCCTCTAAGATGATCCGCCTCAAGACGCTGCTGGGGGATTACCCCACGACCCACGCGCTGCGCGCGGGCGAGCTGACCTCGACCCGGGTCGCGTTCGACTTCGCGGACGTCAAGCAGGTCGCGAGCGCGTTCAAGCGCACGGTGCGCAACCTCGAGTTCGACGTCTCGGAGCTGGCGCTCACGACCTACCTGATGGCCAAGGCGCACGGCAAGCCGTACGTGCTGCTGCCGGCGGTGGTGCTCGGCCGCTTCCAGCACCCGTTCATGGTCTACAACTCGGCGCGCGGCGAGCTGCGCCCCGGCGACCTGAAGGGCAAGCGCATCGGCATCCGCTCCTACTCGGTGACGACGAGCATGTGGCTCCGCGGCATACTCGCCGGCGATTTCGGGCTCGACATCGATTCCGTGCGCTGGGTGACGTTCGAGGAGCCGCACGTCGCGGAATTCAAGGACCCGCCCTCGGTCGAGCGCGCGCCCGCGGGCAAGGAGCTCCTCGCGATGCTGCTCGACGGCGAGGTGGACGCCGCGGTGCTGCGGGACACCACGCTGGCGGACCCGCGCCTGAAGCGCCTCATCCCCGATCCGGACCAGGCGGCGCGCGACTGGCACGCCCGCAACCGCGCGATCCAGATCAACCACATGGTGACGGTCAAGGAGCCGCTGTCGAAATCCAGCCCCGACGCGGTCCGCGAAGTGTACCGGCTGCTGCGCGAGGCGAAGCGCGCCGCGCCCCCGCCCGCTCCCGGCGCGCTCGACATGACGCCGTTCGGCCTGGAGGAGAACCGCCGCAACCTCGAGGTCGCGATCGAATACGTCTACCGGCAGCGGCTCATTCCGAAGCGCTTTACGGTGGACGAGCTGTTCGACGATGTGACCCGGAAGCTGGACGGCTGACGCCCGTGATAGGTGAGGCGTCTCCCGCGCTGGCGCTCAGGATCGCGATCGCCACCTACGGGCACACCGCGGCACTGAAGCAGGGCCAGGTGCCCATCGCGGGCGTGAAGCCCGATTTCATCGAGGTCAAGCCCATCATCGCCGCGTTCCGGCGCATGGTGCGCGACGTCGAGTTCGACGTGTGCGAGATGGCGCCCGCGACCTACATGATCGCGCGCGAGGCCGGCTCGCCGTTCAAGGCGCTGCCGGTGTTCATCTACCGGCGCTTTCACCACGCCGGCTTCGTCTGCCGCGACGACGCCGGCATCCGCGCGCCCAAGGACCTCGAGGGCAGGAAAGCCGGCGTGCGCGCGTACTCGGTGACCACCGGCATCTGGACGCGCGGCATCCTGCAGAACGAGTATGGCGTGGACCTCTCCAAGGTCACCTGGGTGGTGGACGACGAGGAGCACGTGAAGAGCCTGCGGCTGCCGGCGAACGTCGTGCAGGCGCCGGCGGGGCGCTCGCTGGTGGACATGATGGCCGCGGGCGAGATCCAGGCCGCGTTCACCGACAACGCGGGCATCGGCCGCGCCGGGGCGCCCAAGGACGGCTGGCAGGCAACCGCGCAGCGGCCGCCCAGCTACGTCGAGCTGTTCCCGGACGCGCCGCGGCTGGAGGCGGAGTGGTTCCGCAAGACCGGCATCTACCCCGTGCACGGGCTGATCGTGGTCAAGGACGAGCTGCTTGCCCGGCAGCCGTGGATCGCGAAGGCGCTGTTCGACGCGTTCGTCGAGTCCAAGGAGCGCTACCGGGCGCAGCTCGCGGCCGGCGCATCCGTGTCGGACAAGGACGATTTCTACCGGCGGATGGCCGCCATCGTCGGCGACCCGCTGCCCTACGGCGTCACGGCCAACCGTCCCGCGATCGACGCGCTCATCACCTATTGCCACCAGCAGGGCCTGCTCGGGAAACGATACGCGATGGACGAGATGTTCCTCAACCCGGAAGCCTGAAAGGAAGACGCATGGCGACGAAAGTGGCAGACATCCATCCGCACATCATCTCCGGCGACACCCGGCGCTACCCGCTGGCGCCGCTGGGCGGCGAGCAGTCCGGCTGGTCGCAGAAGCGGCCGGTCAGCTTCGAGCAGTTGATCGCCGCGATGGACGAGGCGGGCGTCGGCAAGGCGGCCATCGTCCACGCTTCCACGGTCTACGGCTACGACAATTCGTACGTGGCCGACGCGGTCGCCGCGCGGCCGGACCGCTTCACGGGCGTGTTCTCGGTGGACGTGCTGGCGCCGGACGCCCCCGGGAAGATCCGCTACTGGGTGGGGCGGAAGCTCGCCGGGCTGCGCCTGTTCACGACCGGCAGCACCATGCCCGGGCAGCAACCCTGGCTCGAGGACCCGCGGTTGATCCCGGCGTGGGAATGCGCCGGGGAGCTGAACCTCCCGATCTGCATGCAGATGACGCCGGCGGCGATACCGCAGCTGGAGAAGCTGCTCAGGCGCTACCCGAAGATCCGCGTGATCCTCGACCACCTGCTGAAGCCGACGATCGAGGACGGGCCGCCCTACGCCAAGGCGCAGTTCCTGTTCGACCTCGCGCGCTACGGCAATGTTTACCTGAAGCTCACCAGCCGCAACGTGGAAGACTCGCGCAAGGGCAAGGCGACGCCCGGGACGTTTTTCGCCCGCCTGGTCGGGGAATTCGGCGCCTCGCGCATCGCCTGGGGCTCGAACTATCCCGCCACGGAAGGCACGCTCGGGAAAATCGTGGACGAAGCGAAGCAGGCGCTGGCTGCGCTGCCGCAGCAGGACCAGGACTGGATCCTGCGCCGGACGGCGCAGGCGCTGTATCCGGCGCTGGCGGACTGACAGAAAACCGGTAATGGGTAAGGCGCGCGGCTAGCGGGTCTGGCTTAGAATGGGTCCCCATGCCGCGTCTTCGCGGTCCGCTGTCATAACAATGAGGAGGAATCATGAACTCGAAAGGCAGTTTCACGCGGGCAATCTCCGTGCTGGGCATCGCTGCAGTGCTGGGCCACGCGGCCGCGGCCGGGGCGCAGGCCTATCCCAACAAGCCGGTGCGCATCGTCGTCGCCTTCGCGGCGGGCGGCTTCGCCGACGGCAACGGCAGGCTGGTCGCGCAGAAGGTTAGCGAGCGGCTCGGCCAGTCCTTCGTCATCGACAACCGCGGCGGCGCCGGCGGCAACTACGGCGCGAAGATCGTGGCCGACGCCGCGCCCGACGGCTACACGGTGCTGGTGACCACGGCCGCGAGCACCGTCGCGCCGAGCCTGTACAAGAACCTCGGGTACGATCTCCTGAAGGACTTCACGCCGGTCGCGAACACGGTGTCCGCCGCGGGCGTGTTCTCGGTGCTGGCCTCGAACCCGGCCAGGGACCTGAAGGACTTCATCCAGCGCTCGCGGAACCGGCAGATCAACTTCGCCACGGCGGGGGTCGGCACCTCGTCGCACATCGCCGCCGATTACCTGCTGCGGGTGCTGGCGAAGCTCGACGCGACCCACGTCCCCTTCAAGGGCGGCGGTCCGGCGGTCGTCGCGGTGCTGGGCGGCCAGGTCGAGCTGCTCAACAGCTCGGGCGCCGCGCTGGCGCACATCCTGGCGGGCCGCATGAAGGGATTGGCCGTCGCCAGCCTGAAGCGGACGTCGAGCATGCCGGGCGTGCCCACGGTCGAGGAATCCGGCTTCCCCGGATTCGAGGAGCGCTCCTGGGTGGGATTCTTCGCGCCCGCCAGGACGCCGCGCGTGATCGTCAACCTGCTGAACAAGGAGATCAACCTGGCGCTGGCGCAGAAGGACGTGATCGCCAATGCGAACGTGCGGGGCATGGACATCCACCCGGGCTCGGCCGCCGATTTCACGCGGTTCGTTCACGCGGAAGTCGCGAAATGGGCGAAGATGGTGAAGACCACCGGCGTCAAGGTGGAGTGACGCGCCGGACGGCGAACCGGTCATGGCGCGGATCGTCGGCGTTTTCCAGACCTCGCACACCCCGTTCTGCTACCGCAGGCCGGAGGCGTGGAACGACGCGCGCAAGGGGCGCCCGCTGCGCGCGGACGTGCCGTTCGACGATCTCGAGACGAACCGCCTCAAGTACGCGCGCATCCAGGCGAGCTTCGCCGTGCTGAAGCGCAAACTGGCGGAAGCGGGCCCGGACGTGATCGTGATCTTCGGCGACGACCAGCTGGAGTGCTTCGACTTCAGCAATTTCCCCGCCTTCTCCATCTACGTCGGCGAGGAATTCGAGGGCAACGTGGTGGACCAGGACGCGCCGATCGCCGCGGAGCGCCCGCTGAAGCCGCTCCAGCGGGCGCGGTTGCAGGGCCACCCGCCGCTCGCCGTCGCCCTGCTGACCGGGCTGATGAAGCACGGCTTCGACCCCGCGTTCTCCATGGCCATGCCGAAGCCGGAGGAAGGCATCGGCCACGCGATCCTGCGGCCGGTGCAGTCGCTGACCGACCTCAAGACGCCGATCGTGCCGTTCCTGATGAACTGCTACTACGCGCCGCAGCCGACGGCGGAGCGCTGCTACCGGCTCGGCCGGGCGGTGCGCGCGATCGTGGAGGACTTCCCCGACGGCCTGCGCGTCGCCCTCGTCGGCTCCGGCGGCCTGTGGCACACGCCGTCGCGGCCGGGCGCGTGGCTGAACGAGGCATTCGACGAGGCGCTGCTCGCCCACATGGCGAAGGGCGACATCAAGGCGATGGCCGCCCACTTCGACGGCTACCGGATCCCGGAGAGCGACGCGAGCCAGGACATCAGCGCGCGCGGACGCACCGTGACCGGCATGCCCGCCTTGAGCGGCCCCCAGGGCGGCGGCACGCGCGAGACCTGCAACTGGATCGCCGCGGCCGGCGCCGTCGAGGGCACCACCGCGACGATCGTCGACCGCGTCCCGATCTACGCGTCACCGGTCGACACGGCGTACGCCTACTTCAATATCGATCCTTCAGCGTAGCGCCCGGTAGAGGAACGGCAGGCTGACGTCCATCCGGTAGTCGACATCGGAATGGTTGTCGTCGAATTCCTCGTAGGTGTGGCGGATGCCGGCCGCGGCGAGGCGCTTCGACAGGACGCGCGAGCCGTAGTGGATGTAGTACTGGTCGCGCCAGCCGCAGTCGATGTAGATGCCGCGCAGCCGCTTGAGGTTCGCGCGGTAGCGGGCGACGAGGTTGACCGGGTCGTGCCGGCGCCAGTTGCGCCAGCGTTCCGCGATCAACTCCCCGGTCTCCAGGTTGAACGGCACGCGAAATCCGTTCGGCGCCCCGGGGTCGGGGTCGTAGGTGGCCGCCATGCAGAGGTTCATGATGCAGTGGCCTTCCGCGGTCGTGATCTTCTCCTTCCCCCACACGTGCTCGAGGAAGCGCCGGACGCGCCCGTCGTCGAGCCCCGCGGCGATGCGCCGGCGGCCCGACTCGCGCCGCGCGTCGTAGCGCCCGGGCCGGCGCCGGGGCCGGCGGTGCTTCATGAGCTCGTTCAACGTGTTCGGCCAGTCGCACCAGTAGACGAAATCGAAGTAGGCGTCGCCGGAATGGCTCGCGATCGCGCCCCAGTGCCGCGCGTACCGCATGCCGTGGATGATCGCGCCGTAGCCGCCGGATGATTTTCCGAAGCAGCCGCGGTGCTCGCGGCGCGCGAGGGTGCGGAATTCGCGGTCCACGAAGGGGATGATCTCGCGCGTGAGGTAGTCCGCGTAGTCGCCGATCGCCGGCGAGTTCACGTACTGGTTGCCGCCGAGCGCCGTGAAGCAGTCCGGGAAGACGATGATGACCGGCCCCATCCTGCCCTCGCGGACGAGGCGCGCCGCGCGCTCCGGGACGTTGTCGCCGAACGGCTTCCAGCCCGTGTGCGACAGGCCGGAGCCGGTGAAGCCGACCAGGTCGTAGAGCACCGGGAAGCGGCGGCGGCCCGTCCCGTCATACTGCGGCGGCAGCCACGCCGCGAGCTTGCGCGCGTGCGGATCGCCCAGCGGGTTGTCCCTGAGGATCCTCGAGGCGTGCTCCAGCACGACCAGCGTGCCGGCGGAGCCTTTGGGACGTTTGAGCATGAGGGACCAACCCCGGTGATGAGTGATGAGTCTCCCGCGTTGCGGGAGTCAGAGCAAGCTCATACTCGCGCCTGGCGCCCGGTCACTGGTGTTAGAACCACTTCACCAGTTCGAAGCGCCTCCCCTTCGCCAGGCGGAAGGTGGAAAAGTCGCGAACATCCACGGTCAGAATGGCGCGGCAACCCGTGTCTTCGGCGAACCAGACCATCGCCGCATCGGTGAAGTCAGGGTCCAGATCGGCATAGCGAGTCAAAATTTCGCTGACGTCTGGATAGGCGCAGGTGGGCAGATCGAGAACCTTGCGCGGAATCTTGCGCAACCAGTCAAGCAGGCGCACCTTGCCGGCCGTCGAAAGGAAGTAGCACGTTTCGACTACGACCGGCGCTGGCACGAGCATTTCACCGTGATAACTGTCGAGAAAATCGAGCGCTGCACGATGCCGCGGGTCGCGCTCGATGCCGAGTGCGACGAGGAACCCGCTGTCCACCAGGAAGCGTCTCATCGGCCGTGTTTGCGGAAACGGGCGCGCAGCGCGGCTTTGATATTGCCGGACACGTCGGAGCCGTCGCCCTTATCCCCGCCAATGAAGGGATGGCGTGAATCGGGCGCACGCCCCTTGGGCGAACGCAGCAGCTCCTCCAGCGCCTGCTTCACGGCCTGGCTCTTGGTGAGACGGCGCTTGACGCAATACTCAGCCAGTTCCTGCTCGATGCGCGGCGGCAGGCGGACGGTGAGGGTCATGCGGTTGCTCCGATGTAATACAATGAGTTCGCTATTGTATTACAAGTGAAGAGGCGTGGGTGACGAGATAAGAGGGGCTTTCGCCCTTCCGCCTTTCGCCTTATATACTGGCGCCATGCCCCTCAAGTACCCGCTGGTGCACGTCGACGACGTCCGCCCCGAGAACATGCAGCAGGGCGAGGGCTGGGCCATCTCCGAGTTCCGGCTGCCGATCTCGGGCCGCAACGGGAGCTCCACCACCCTCTTCCACTCCATCTTCCGGCCCGGATCCACCCACGCCAAGCACCTCCACCGCAACTGCGATGAGATCGCCGTCTACCTGAAGGGCCGCGGCGTCGTCGGGCAGGGCAAGGAGTGCAGCGCGGTCCGCCCCGGCCATTGCCGCCTCATGCCGAAGGGCTCGGAGCACTTCTTCCACAACGAGACGAAGGACGAGGAAGGCCTGGTCATCGGCTTCTACGTCGGCGCGGCGAGCGTCGCGGACACCGGCTACGAGTTCCGCGGCCACGTGACCGGGGCGGACCTCGAGCTGCCCCGGGTCGGGAAATTCAGCACGGGCATCCAGGTCCACATCGACGACGTGAAGCCCGCGCGCATGGACGAGAAGGACGGCTGGAGCATCACCGACTTCCGCCTTCCGATCGGCCGCCACAACGGGAGCCCGACCACGCTGTTCTGGGCGAAGTTCATGCCCGGCGCCGTGCACAAGAAGCACCGGCACGACAACTGCGAGGAGCTCTACTACGTCATCCGCGGCCGCGGCCTCGCCGGCGCGGGCCCGGACCGCGCCGAAGTGCGGGGCGGCCACGTGCACTACATCCCGAAGGGCGTCGAGCACTTCATGCACAACCTCAGCGCGACCGAGCCGCTCGAGGTGATCGGCATCTACGTCGGCGCGGGCAGCGTCGAGGAAACCGGCTACGTCTACACCGGCGAGGTCACCCAGGCGGACGTTAGCGCACGAACGGCGTGATGCCTGCTAGGGCGCGACCTTCTGCCGCTGCCCGGTCTCGGAGGCGCGGCGGATGGCGTCGAGCATCCGGTGGCGGCGCACGGCGTGATCGAAGTCGGACTCGACGGGCGCGCCGGTGCGGATCGCTTCGGCGAACTTGACCCACATCTGGCCGACGTCGTATCCGGGGCCGAGCTTCCGCACTTCCTCCGGCACCCACTTGAGCCGTTCCGGCACCGGCAGCTCCTGCAGCGCCTTGTCGTCCTTCTTCCCGCCCATGACCTTGCGGTTCGCCTCCTGCCCCGCCTCGCCGCCGCCGATCATCATGAGCGTGCCCTCCTTGCCGTAGATCTCCAGCCGGTAGCCGCTGCCGTGGTACGGGTGCACGCCGACGTAGGCGTTGACCACCGCGCCGCCCCCGGTCCGGCCCTGGATCATGATGTTGTCGGGCGAGGTCACGTCCACGTACTGTTTGGTGTCGGTCTCGAACCACTGCGGCGCCTGCGTGGCTACGATGGCCGACACCTCGGTCAGCTCGCCCACGACCATGCACAGCGCGTCGATGGCGTGGCCGAACGTGATGGTCAGCGTGTTCGCGCCGAGCGTGACGTCGCGCTGCCAGGTGCGGTCCGCGGTGCGGGTGAGCACGCCGCCGCCCATCATGATCATGTTCACCGCCAGCACCTGCCCGGCGTAGCCGCTCCTGACCAGCTCGCGCAGGTGCAGGTACGCCGGCGACGCGCGCCGCTGCAGGCCGACCATCGTGCGCACCTTCAGCTTGCGGGCGAGCGCCGCCAGCTCCTCGGCCTCCTTCGTGTTCGCGCCCAGCGGCCACTCGCAGTAGACGTGCTTGCCCGCTTCCATCGCGGCCTTCGACAGCGCGTAGTGCGCCGGCACGCGCACGGCGACCAGCGCCGCCTCGACCTGCGGGTCCGCGCCCAGCGCCTTGACGTCGCCGTAGGCGTGCTTCACGCCGTACTTGTCGGCCGCCGCCTGCGCGGTGTCCGCGTGCGCCGTGCACACCGCGTAGATCTCGGTCTCCGGCAGCCGCTGCAGCGCGGGCGCATGGGCGCTGGGCCCCCACCTTCCGTTCGCCCCGATGAATCCCACTCGTAAACGACCCGTTGCAGCCATGCTCTTCTCCTTGTTGATCCCGCCTTCAGGTTACTGGCCGTCGAGCTTGATCCCCGCGGTCTTGATGATCTTGCCCCACTTGGCCGTTTCCTTGCGCATGTACTCCGCCAGCTCCCGCGGACTCGACGACAGGGCGTTGGCGCCCTGGGCCTCCATCTTCTGCTTCGTCTCGGGCGCCTGCAGCGCCGAGACCAGCGCGGCGTGAAGCTTGGCGAGAACGTCCTTCGGCGTCGCGGCGGCGACGATGATCCCGTACCAATTGTCGGCGCTGACCGTCGGGAAGCCCGCTTCGGTCATGGTGGGAACGTCGGGCAGCGACGGCGAGCGCCTGGCGGTGGCGAGCGCGAGCGCGCGCAACTTGCCGGCCTTCGCGTGCGGCAGCAGCACCGGGATGTCGAGTATCGTGGCGTGAACGTGCCCGCCGAGGAGGTCCGCGACGGCCGGCGCGGCGCCCTTGTAGGGCACGTGCAGGATGCTGATGCCGGCCGCGATCCGGAACGATTCCATCGCGAGGTGCGGCATGTTGCCGTTGCCGGTCGAGCCGTAGATGAGCTGTTTCGGGTTCGCCTTCGCGAGCGCGACGAACTCCTTTGCGGTCTTCGTCGGCAGCGAAGGATGCACGACCAGCAGTTCCGGGACCGCGACCGCCAGCGTGACCGGCGCGAAATCGCGGTTGAGATCGTACGGGAGCTTGGTGTACAGGTTGGCATACAGCGCGAGGATGGCGCTGCTCGCGAGGTACGCGGTGTAGCCGTCGGCGGGCGCCCTCGCGACGTGCTCGGTCGCGATGATGCTGCCGGCGCCCGGGCGGCTGTCCACGATCACCTGCTGGCGCACGATCTCGCCGAGTTTCTGGGCGATGATCCGGCTGAAGAAATCCGCCGGGCCCCCGGCCGGAAAACCGTGAACCAGTCTCAAAGGCTTGTTCGGATAGGTGGCGGCCGTCTGCGCGGATGCGCTCGCTGCCGCAAACGAAGCGCAGAGGGCGAAAACCAAAGCGTGAAGCCGGGACATGCGTAGCCTCCTGGTGGTTTGTCGAAGGTTGACACTATACGCTTTCGCCGCGCCTTGAAATTCAGGCCGGCCGGCGAGGCGATGGTGACAAATCATCCCTCATCCCTCATCCTTCATCCCTCAACCCTGCCGTCATCAACCGGAGGTTCCAGTGGGACACAATCGCATGGGTCACAACAAGATGCTGAAGAGAAGGCGGCAGAAGCAGCGCCACAAGAAGGGCCTGATCAAGGCCGCCAAGCGGGCGGACAAGCTGAGGAGCAAGGCCGCGAAGACCTGATCCTGTCCAAGCTTGCCTGGGCAAAGGACTCGGGCTCGGATAGCCCGGTCTGTGATCAAGATGCGGCGCGCTGACGCAGCAGTTGCACGCCGACCAGCAGCGCCGGCACGCCGCACACGACGAAGCCGGCCCCGTAGCTGCCGGTCAAGTCGAGCAGCCCTGAATACACGAGCGGCAGGGCGAGCGCGCCGACCTGGCCGAAGGAGAGCACGCCGCCGGTGACTCCGCCCCGCATGTCCGCCGGCGCCGCGCGCGCGGTTTCCGCCAGGAGGACGCCGTGCCAGGAGAGCGCCGTCGCGCTGAGCGCGCTGGCGACCAGGCCGACCAGGAGCGTCGGCCAGCCGGCGCCGCAAAGCGCGAGGAGCCCCGCGCTTGCGGCCATGCCGAGGGCAAGCCCCGCCATCACCCCGCGCGGGGAAACATGGCTGCTGCCGAGCCAGCCCCAGAAGATGCGGCCGGGGACGGCGACCGCCACCGCCACCGAGAAGACGAAGCCCGCGGCGACGGGCGTGTAGCCGATCGTCGTCAGGTACACCACGAAATACGCCGTGACGACGGCCTGCAGGCCGTTGAAGGCAAGGCACGCGAAGGAAAAGACCCGCAGGCTGGGCGTGGCGAGCACCAAGACCAGGGTCGCCTTGAAATCCGACATCCGGAAAGCGCGCGTCGGCACCCGGTCGGTATCGAAAATCCCGCGCAGGGGCTGCAGCATCAGGGCGAAGCTCGCGCACGCCGCCGCGCTGAGCAGCATCGTGACGCGCCAGCCCGTCCATTCCGTCAGTTGCGGCCCGAGCAACCCGGCCAGCAGCAGGCCGGCCGGCACCGCCGTCTGCTTGGTGGAGAACACCAGGGGCAGGTAGCGCGGCGACGAGACGCGGCTCAGCAGGTGCGAGCTCGCCGGCGTGGACACGGCCCCGCCGCCCGTGCAAATCGCGGACAGCACGAGCGCCAGCGGCGTTCCCAGCGCCGCCAACGCGGTGCCCGCCGCCAGCACGGCCAGGGAAATCTGGCTCACGCGCAAGGCGCCATGGCGCACGATGAAGCTGCCGCACCCGAGCTGCGCGACGAGCGAGGAGGCGGCCGTCACGGCGAAATAGATGCCGATCCAGTAGGCATCGAGGCGCAGGTCCGTGATGATCGCCGGCGCGATCACCGCGGGCAGGGCCCGGCCCAGCGCGACGAAGGTCTGCTGCAGGAACATCGCCCCGAGGGCCAGCAAGAGAGGGTTCACGAGGCGTAGAGTACCGCAGCGCCGGATCGGATTCATTACCGACGACTGACATGCCGGAACGCGTGACTGGCGGCTCGCCTGGACGCGTGCGGGCGGAGGCGTCAGACCTCACCGGGGTTCGGGCCTTGCGAGGCTATCTGTCATACAGTAGACTTTTTTGTATGACAAAGGCCCGTGCCCCCCTCTCCGTCCGGCTCGACCCGGCGCTCGCCGAGGCGCTCGATCGCCATTGCGAGCAGACCGGGCTGACCCGCAGCCACGTCGTGCAACAGGGCGTCGCCCAGTATCTCGTGGTGCAGACCGGGCCGACGCTCGGCAGCCTTGCCGAGGCCGTCTTGCCGGTCGCGCCGAAACAGGCGGCTCGCACGTCACGCCCTTCCCGTCAACGGCGCTTCCGCGATTACGTTCGTGAGAAACGTCGTCGTTGACTCGGGTTTCCTGATCGGGTTGTTCGACGAGACGGACCCCCTGCACCACCGCTGCCGCGGGTTTCTGCGCGACTACCGGGGACGGTTCCTCACCACCGAGGCAGTACTCACCGAAGCGCTGGCACTGCTGTCGCACGCACAGCAGATGCGCTGTCTTGATTGGCTGGGCGACGCCGCGCAGGCCGGGCTGCTCGTTGTCGATCGCGCGCCCGTGGACTTCCGGGCAGTCGAGAAACTCGCCCGCAAGTATGCCGACCAGCCCATGGACTTCGCCGACGCCTCGGTCGTGCTGCTGGCGAACCGCAGTGGCGTGCGGGAGATCCTGACCGCCGATCGGCGGGATTTCGCAGTGTATCGCCTCCCCGGCCGCACCCGCTTCATCGACGTCCTGGCCGGCGAGACCGGGAAATCGTGAGGGGATATCCAGTTATGAAACTTCCGAACCTGGAGCGGGCGATCGTCCGGGCCGAAAAGGTGTCGGACTATCTGCTCTCCACGACACATCCGGCGGGACGTCACAAGGCCCGCTTCTTCGGCCTGTTCGGTTTCTCGCGCGCCGCTCCCGAAATACTGATCCAGGCACTCGTCACGCATGCTGGATCGAACGAGGTCTCGGCCATTGCCCGGACGAAGTTTGGGACCCGATACACCATTGATGGGGCGCTGAATTCCCCGGATGGTCGGAATCCCCGATTACGAGTAATATGGTTCACGGAATCGGGCAGCGATACACCAAACTTCGTGACGGCGTACCCGCTCCCGGAGCTGAAGACATGATCAAGGAACTCGACAGCGTCGTTCTGGCCGTAGATCTGCCGGCGCACCGCCTCAAAGCGGGCGACGTCGGCACGATCGTGCACGCGCACGCTGGCGGCAAAGGGTTTGAGGTGGAATTCGTCGCGTTAGACGGCGAGACCATCGCCGTGGTGACACTCACCGCCGCCGAGCTCAGACCCGTCGGCCGCCGCGAAATCGTTCACGCGCGCCCTCTCCCGGCCTGACCGGGTTTCCGGCGTGCGACGCGCCGGGTCGTATGCAGTAATCGCCTCAGTCATCCTTCCGCCTTCCGTCTTTCGCCTTTCGCCTTTCGCCTTTCGCCTTCAGTATCCCCGCTCACATGTTGCTGCCGCTCCACGACGATAACCCGTTAAGGCGCATCCGGTTCGGCTACTTCACGGTCGCCTTCATCGCAGCCTGCGTCCTGGTGTTCGGGTACCAGCTGTCGCTCCCGGACCGGGAAGCGTCGCGCTTCGTGTTCTCGTACGGGGCCATCCCGTCGGTCGTGTTCGGATACCAGGCCCTGCCGGCCGAAATCGCCCAGGTGCCCGCGAACGTCACCCTCGTCACCAGCATGTTCCTGCACGGCGGCCTCATGCACCTCGTCGGAAACATGCTGTTCCTGTGGGTGCTCGGCGACAACGTCGAGGACGCGCTCGGGCATGCGCGGTTCGTCGCGTTCTACCTGGCATCGGGCATCGTCGCAGCGCTGAGCCACGCCGTCGCCGAGCCGGGCTCGACGGTGCCGATGATCGGCGCGAGCGGCGCGATCTCGGGCGTGATCGGCGCCTACCTGATGCTGCACCCGCATGCGCCGATCAAGACGCTGGTCTTCCGCGCCATCGTCGACCTGCCGGCATACGTGGTGCTCGGGTTGTGGATCGGCTTCCAGTTTCTCAACGTCTATTTCGCCGGTCCCGGCCAGGGCGGCGTCGCCTGGTGGGCGCACATCGGCGGCTTCCTCGCCGGCGCGGTCCTCATCGTCCCCATGCGCCAGCGCGGCGTTCCCCTCTTCGGCCGGCCTTAAAGATAAGTGGGGCCGGGTCCGGCCGTTGCCGGTTCTTCGCTTATAAGCGAAGAATCGCGACCGCCCGCCTCGCGGAATTCGCTTTCTTTCGACTTTCGACTTTCGACTTCCCGTGTCAGGTATTTCCTGACACGGACTGTCGTCCGTCCCTGACAGCGGTTGTGCGCTTCTGGGCATAAAAACACTTAGCTGGTTTCGGGCCATCCCTCAGCGTTCACAAAATGGGCTTGCCCATTTGTAGTGGTGGAGAATTGGCGCAATACTTCAGGGTCAGCGTTTTCTGGCGTGGGAGATCAAATGGGTCGCCACTATATCTGCTCCGACATCCACCTCGGGTTGCCGTTCTCGCAATCCGACTACTTTTATAAGGTCTTCATCCCCCAACTGAAGACGGGCGATACGCTGATCCTGCTGGGAGACATCCTCGACTTCTGGATTTCCTCCCACGAGATTCATCTTCCGCTGGTTGTCGCCAATTGGAAGGATCTGCACGACTGTCTGGCGGGGGTCAAAGCGCGCGGGGTGACAATAAAG
>MERD01000058.1:0-224 GCA_001771935.1 Betaproteobacteria bacterium RIFCSPLOWO2_02_FULL_67_26 | reverse complement strand
CGGCAACCATGATTCATTCGTGTTCTATACCGAATCCCATGACGTAAAGGACTTCGAGTGGAGCCAATGGGTCTTCAAGATCTGCAACGTGTTTCACAACCTCTATGACGAGACCCGGGAGTTCCGGCTGGCATCGCTATGCGATATTCACTATCCGTTCTACAAGGCGACGATCGGGCACACGAATTACCTCTTTACCCATGGCCATTGGATCGAGCTCCTGT
>MERD01000057.1:24069-46967 GCA_001771935.1 Betaproteobacteria bacterium RIFCSPLOWO2_02_FULL_67_26 | reverse complement strand
GATCGCGATCGAGGGCGACAGCGCCTTCGGCTTCTCCGGCATGGAAGTCGAGACCATCTGCCGCTACAACCTGCCGGTCTGCGTGGTCATCTTCAACAACAACGGCGTCTACCGCGGCACGGACGTCAATCCGGCCGGCGGCCCCGATGTGGCACCCACCGTGTTCGTCAAGGGCGCACGCTATGACAAGCTGATAGAGGCCTTCGGTGGCGTGGGCGTGCACGCCACGACCCCGGCCGAGTTGCGCGAGGCAATGGAGGAAGCCATCCGCTCGCGCAAGCCCACGCTCATCAATGCCGTGATCGATGAAACCGCCGGCACCGAAAGCGGTCGCATCACGAGCCTGAATCCGAGCGCAAAGAAGAAATAGCGCTTCGAACGGACGCGAATGACGGAAGCAACTAGAATGGACTCCGGGGCGCGCCGTTCAAGCGGGCGTCCCGACGAACGGAGGCAAGCGCCGTTCACGGTCCGCCGGGAAACCGCATCGAGGGGATGACCATGGAAGCACTGAAGGGCATACGAATCCTGGATATGACGCACGTCCAGGCCGGGCCGACCTGCTCGCAGCTGTTGGCGTGGATGGGAGCGGACGTCATCAAGTTCGAGAACCCGCAAGGCGACGCGACGCGCGGGCAGTTGCGCGACGTGCCCAATGCCGACAGCCTCTACTTCACCATGTTGAACTGCAACAAGCGCTCGATCACGGTGAACATGAAGAACGCCGAGGGCAAGCAGGTGTTCGTCGAACTGCTGAAAAAGTGCGACATCGTGATGGAAAACTTCGGGCCCGGCGTGCTCGACCGCTTCGGCTTTCCATGGGAGAAGATCCGCGAGATCAATCCACGTATCGTCATGGGCTCGATCAAGGGCTTCGGCTCCACCGGCCCGTACGCCCAGTTCAAGGCCTACGAGAACGTGGCGCAGGCGATGGGCGGCGCCATGAGCACCACCGGCGTGCCCGACGGCCCGCCGTTCGTCACCGGCGCGCAGATCGGCGATTCGGGGACGGGCCTGCACCTCGCGATCGGCCTGCTCGCGGCGCTGCGCCAGCGCGACCGCACCGGCAAGGGGCAGTACGTCGAGGTGGCGATGATGGACGGGATCATGAACCTGTGCCGGGTCAAGTTCCGCGATCACCAGCGCCTGACGCGCGGCGAGCTCACCGAATTCTCGGTGCCCACGCACAAGGGCATGGGCGACGTGCCGCGCGGCGGCAACGATTCCGGCGGCGGCCAGCTCGGCAATGCGGTTCGCTGCAAGCCGGGCGGCCCGAATGACTTTCTCTACGTCGTCGTCCAGGAAGCGGTGTGGAATGCGCTCGCCAACCGCATCGGCTCCGATATCGGCATGCCGGGACTTGCGACCGATCCGAAATTCGCCAAGATCGCGGACCGCCGCAAGAACCAGAACGAGATGTGGGAGGTCATCGGCGAGTTCGCGCTGAAGCACACCAAGCGGGAGTTGATGGCGATTCTCAACCCGCTCGACGTGCCGTGCGGGCCGGTGATGGGCACCGACGACCTCGCCAACGACGAGCACGTGCGGGGACGCGACATGTGGGTCGAGCTGGATCATCCGCAACGCGGCAAGTGGTTTAACGTCGGCATGCCGATCAAGCTGTCCGATTCTCCGCCCGAGATCAAGCGCTCGCCGACGCTCGGCGAGCATACCGAGGAAGTCCTGAAAGAAGTGCTCGGCTACGGCGACGAGCAGATTGCGAAGTTGAAGAGTGCGGGCGCGTTTTCGACGCCGCCGAAGAAAGTGGCGTAGTCATGAAAATCGCCATCATCGGACAGCAGGACTACGGCAAAGCGATATTGGATGCATTCCTCGCCCGCAAGGATGACGTGGCGGGCGTGTTCTGCGCGCCGGAGAAGCCGGGCGCCAAGGCCGATCCACTCCGGGCCGCGGCGGAGGAAAAGGGGCTCGAGGTGTTCCAGTTCAAGTCGCTGCGCGACCCCGAGGCCCACGACGCCCTGAAAAGCCTCAAGGCGGACCTCGGCATCATGGCCTACGTGCTGCAGTTCGCGCCCGACACGCTCGTGAAGATCCCGCGCCTCGGCACGATCCAGTACCACCCGTCGCTGCTGCCCAAGTACCGCGGCCCCTCGTCCATCAACTGGCCGATCATCCGCGGCGACACCCGCACCGGGCTCACGATTTTCCGTCCCACCGAAGGGCTCGACGAGGGACCGGTCGTGCTGCAGAAGGAATGCGATATCGGTCCCGACGAGACGATCGGCGACATGTATTTCAACAAGCTGTTCCCGATGGGTGTGGAGGCCATGCTGGAAGCGGCCGACCTCGTGCTGGCCGGCAAGCACCGGGAAGTGGTTCAGGACGAATCGAAGGCGAGCTACGAAGGCTGGTGCCGCGAAGGCGAGGCGCGCATCCACTGGGCGCACCACGTCGATTTCAACTACAACCTGATCCGCGGCTGCAATCCGGCGCCCGGCGCGTGGACCACGCTGGGCGGAAAGAAGCTGCAGATCTTCGACGCGCGCAAGCACGTTTTCCGGCGTTTCGCCGACGTGGCCGGCAAGATCGGTGAAGTCTCCGGCATCACCGACGCGAGCTTCAAGGTCACCGCGCAAGGCGGCATGATCGAGGTACTGCGCGCGCGCGGCGAGGATGGCAAGAAGGTCTCGGGCGGAGAGTTTGCGCGCGCCGCGGGACTTGCCGCGGGCACCCTGCTCGGCAACTGACGCCGCTCGCTCGGGCGGCACCGCAGGTTCCGGCGCGCCGGAATCGCTGCGGATTCGTTTACCTTCTCCGCCGTAACATCCTGTATTCGCGGGAAGTTCTGACTCCCGTTTCCCAGAAAACCATATACTTTTCCGGCAAATATCGTAGAATGGGTGAGTGAACGACGCTAACCCGCTAGAAAACAATAACAAAATGCAGGGACAGGGATGAAAAAACTCGACTTCTGGCGAGCGGACTGGTTTCTCGGACTCGCGGTTGCGCTGTTGTTGCTGGCGTTCTCGGGCACTGATCTCATCCAGAGCCTGGAGCGCAAGGCGTACGACATGGGGGTGCAGGCCACCGCGCGCGAGCCGATGACGGACGTGTACGTCATCGTCATCGACGAGCCGTCGGTCGAGAAGATCGGGCGCTGGCCGTGGTCGCGGGAGGTCCTGGCCAGAATGGCCGACCTGTTGGCGGGCGCCAAGCCCAAGGTGATCGGCAGCGCCGTGTTGTTGAGCGAGCCGCAAGTCGATGCCGGCTACCCGTACATCGTCAAGCTGATCGACCTTGCCACGCGGCCCGCGCCTTCGGCCCAGCCCGGAGCCGATCCGGGCGCCGCGTCGCCGTCCGGCGAGACGGCGCAGTTCGTCGCGCTGCTCCGGGAGGCGGAACAGGCCCTCAACACCGATCGCAAACTCGCGGAGAGCTACGCCCGGGCCGGAAACGTTATCCTGCCGCTGCTGTTCCGCCTCCTCGAGCCGCGCGGCAAGCCCGACAAGCCGCTTCCCGATTACGTGTTGAAAAGCGCGCTTGCCCCCCAGGCGGGCATCGAGGCCGCGGTGCTGCCCTCCGACCGGATCGAAATCCCGGTCGAGGCGCTGGGCAAGGCAGCCGCAGGGCTCGGGCATCTCAACGCCAATGCCGATGTCGACGGTGCCGTGCGCACCGAGCCGCTTGTCGTTGGCCACCACGGCCGGGTCTTCCCATCGTTGTCGATGAGGATCGCGGCGCAATACCTCAACCTGGGACCGGCGGACATCAAGGTCCGGCCGGGCGAAGGCGTATCCCTCGGCAAGCTGCGCATCGACACCGACCCGGTGCTCCAGATGTACACTTATTTCTACAAGGATCGCGAGGGCCGTCCGGCGTTCCGCAGCGACTCGTTCTACGACGTTCTGAACGGCAAGATCCAGGCGGCCACCTATCGCGACAAGATCGTGCTGATCGGCGTGACCGCGGCGGGGCTCGCGGGCACGACAGTGACGCCGATTTCTCCCGCGATGCCGTCCGTGCTGGCGCTGGCGCATTCGGTGTCCTCGATCCTGCAGGAGCATTTCTTCGTCGCGCCGACGTGGGGCGGGATCGTCGAGAAGGGGGTGTTCCTGCTGGTAGCGCTCTATCTCATCCTGCTGCTGCCGCGGCTCAAGGCGGGCACGGCCGCGCTGCTGACCGCCGCGGTTCTGGTCGTGCTGATCGCGGCGCATTTCGCGCTGATGATGACCCAGCTCATGTGGCTGCAGTTGATGGCGGCGGTGACGCTGCTGCTGGCGGGGCACCTTGCGCTGACGACCAAGCGGTTTCTGGTCACCGAACGCGGCAAGGAAAAATCGGATCTCGATTCCGCCCAGAGCAACCGCATGCTGGGGCTCGCCTACCAGGGGCAGGGGCAACTCGACACCGCGTTCGATTACTTCCGCAAGCTGCCGATCGACGACGGCATCATGGACGTCCTCTACAATCTTGCGCTCGACTTCGAGCGCAAGCGCCAGTTCAACAAGGCGGAATCGGTGTTCCGCTACATGTCCGACTACAACCCGAAGTTCCGCGACCTGGAAGCCCGGCTGACCCGCGCCAAGGCGATGTCGGAAACCGTGATTCTGGGCGGGGCGGGCGGCGGCCATCCCGGCGGCACCGTGATCATGCCGGGCGGCGGCGTGGAAAAGCCGATGCTCGGCCGCTACCAGGTGGAGAAGGAACTGGGCAAGGGCGCCATGGGCGTCGTCTACCTCGGGAAGGACCCCAAGATCGGGCGCGTGGTCGCGATCAAGACCATGGCGCTGTCCCAGGAGTTCGAGCCCGACGAGCTGAAGGACGTGAAGGAGCGGTTTTTCCGGGAAGCCGAGACTGCAGGCCGCCTCACCCACCCCAACATCGTGACGATCTACGATGCCGGCGAAGAGCACGATCTCGCCTTCATTGCCATGGAATTTCTCAAGGGCAAGGACCTGACGCCGTACATCAAGCCGGGCAACCTGATGCCGCTCGCCAAGGTGCTGTCCATCGTCGCGCGGGTGGCCGAGGCGCTCGCGTACGCGCACAAGAACAGCGTCGTGCACCGCGACATCAAACCCGCCAACATCATGTACGAGGCGGAGAGCGACACGGTGAAAGTCACCGACTTCGGCATCGCCCGCATCACCGACTCGTCCAAGACCAAGACGGGAATGGTGCTGGGCACACCGTCCTACATGTCGCCGGAGCAGCTCGCCGGCAAGAAGATCGAGGGCCGCTCGGACCTGTTCTCGCTCGGGGTGGCGCTCTACCAGATGGCGTGCGGGCGCCTGCCGTTCGAGGGCGACTCGATGGCGCAGCTCATGTTCAAGATCGCCAACGAGCCGCATGCGGACATCCGCACGCACAACGCCGCGCTGCCGGCGTGCGTGGCGGCGATCGCCAACAGGGCCCTGGCCAAGGACCCGGATCAACGCTATCAGGATGGCGAGCAGATGGCCAAGGCGCTGCGGCTGTGCCTGCAGAGCCTGTCATCGGCCGCGCGCCAGGCGGCGACTGCATCACCACCGGCCCCGGCTGCGCGGGCGACGAGCTCATAGGGTAACGCGATGGTCAACTTGAAAACCGCGCTCGAAATTGCGACGGCAACCGATTCCGGCATGGTGCGCTCGCACAACGAGGACAGCATTGCGGCTGACGGGGAGGCCGGATTGGCCGTGCTCGCTGACGGGATGGGCGGCTACAATGCCGGCGAGGTCGCGAGCGGTATCGCGGTCGAGCTGATCAAGTCCGAGATGAAAAAGGCGCTCGCGGGCAAGAAGCCCGAGGAGCTCAACGGACAGAGCGCGGAGCAGTTGATCACGGAGCACTCAACCCGCGCCAACGCCGCAATTTACCAGGCGGCCCAGAGCCAGCCGCAGTACTCGGGCATGGGCACGACTCTGGTGGTCGCGCTGTGGCACGACAACCACGTTTCGGTCGGGCACATCGGCGACTCGCGGCTCTACCGCCTGCGCGACGGCGTGCTGGAGCAGGTGACGCGCGACCATTCTTTGTTGCAGGAACAGATCGATAGCGGCATGATAACCAAGGAGCAGGCGAGGCACTCGCAGAACAAGAATCTGGTGACGCGCGCCGTGGGCATCGATCCCGAGGTGGAAACGGAAGTGCATACGTATCCGGTGCAGCCGGGCGACATTTTCCTGCTGTGCTCCGACGGGTTGAACGACATGGTGACCGACGAGGACATCCAGTTGACGCTGGCCTCGCTCGCCGCCAACCTTCCGCTCGCCGCGCAGCAGCTGGTGCAGCAGGCGAACGACAACGGGGGGCGCGACAACGTTTCGGTGATACTGGTGCGGGTGGTGAAGGATTTCGCGGCGCGTACCGGGTGGCGGGGAAAATTGAAGTCCTGGTTCAGATAGAAGGCGGGGATAACACCATGGCCAAGCTCATTCTCAGTCTGGAAGGGTCGGTGATCCGGGAGATCCCACTCGACAAGGAACGCGTCACGATAGGGCGCAAGGCGCAGAACGACATCCAGATCGAGAATCTGGCGGTGAGCGGCGAGCACGCGTGCATCGTCACCATTCTCAACGACTCCTTCCTCGAGGACCTCGGCAGCACCAACGGGACGCTCGTCAACGGCAATCCGATCAAGAAGCACATCCTGCAGAACAACGACGTGGTCGAGATCGGCAAGTACAAGATGAAGTACGTGGTGGAGGCCGCCCCTGCGGCTGCCGCGGGCCAGCCGCCCGCGGAGGATTTCGAAAAGACCATGGTGATGCGAGCTCCGCCCAAGGCGGCGGCTGCGCCCAAGCCCGCTTCGGCGCCCGCGGCGGCAGCCGGCGCTGCGGCTGCGCCCAAGCCAGCCGCGCCTCCTCCCGCGCCACCTCCCGCGGCGTCTCCTGCGGCTGTGCCCAAGCCCGCCGCGCCGCCTCCCGCCGCGGCTCCGAAACCGGCCGCCCCTGCGCCGGCCGCAGCGGCGCCTGCACCGGCTGCCCCTCCGCCCAGGCCCGCGGCCCCGGCCGAACCGCAGCCGCTCGCGGCCCTGCAAATCCTGACCGGTGGCGCCGCTGGCAAGGAGATCGAGCTGACCAAGAACCTCACCACCCTCGGCAAGCCCGGGCTGCAGGTGGCCGTCATCACCCGGCGCCCGCAGGGCTACTTCATCACGCACGTCGAGGGCGCCAATTTGCCGGTGGTCAACGGCAAGGTGCTGGATGCCCAGGCCCACCCGCTGAGCGACCACGACGTAATCGAGCTGGCGGGCGTGAAGATGGAATTTTTCGTCAAGAGATAGGCGTCGCGGCGACCGGGTCGGCACGCTGCCGGGACCCGTCGGTAGCGATCATGGGCCGGATATCGGTACGGTGCCGGTGTCCGGCCCTTGGTTTCTGGGACGGGGCGGCGGGCGGATCACGGGCCGGCAGCGACGGGGCAACGAACCATAGGCAGAGCCACAAGCAGGGGAACCGGGTTTGAAAAAGCATCTCGCACGCATCGTCATGGGTCTCGCGGTGGTCATCGTGTTTCTCGGCCACTGCGTCGAGCGCTATCGCCTGCCGCTCATCGACAACCTGGAGGCGATCATCTACGACACGCGCCTGCGCCTCACCATGCCGGGCGGCGTGGATCAGCGCATCGTCATCCTCGACATCGACGAAAAAAGCCTGGCCGAGAAGGAGAAGGGGGGCGAAGGCCGCTGGCCGTGGCCGCGGGACCGGCTGGCGAATCTGCTCGACGTGCTGTTCGACAAGTACAACGTCGCGGTCCTCGGGTTCGACGTGGTGTTCGCCGAGCGCGACGAGTCCTCCGGCATCCGCGTGCTCGAGCGGCTGTCGCAACGCGAGCTGCGCGACGTCGCCCCGTTCCAGTCGGTGCTGAAGCAGCTCAAACCGTTTCTCGAGTACGACGACATCTTCGCGCGCAAGATGGACAAGCGCGCGGTGGTGATGGGCTACATCTTCTCCAGCGACGAGCCGGGGCTGGCGCCGAAAAAAGGGGCCCTGCCGCCGCCGGTCTTCACGGCGGAATTACTGGCTAGCCGGTCGATCCGGACGACATCGTGGCACGGCTACACGTCGAACCTGGAGGTATTGCAGAAGAACGCGGCCAGCGCCGGGCATTTCAATTCGCTCACGGACGACGACGGCATCGTGCGGCGCGTGCCCATGCTCGCGGAATACAACGGCGCCTATTACGAGCCGTTGTCGCTGGCGATGGTGCGGGTGCTGCTCGGCTCGACGCCGGTCAAGGCGGTGTCCCCGGACGCGTCGCTGGCGCCGGAAGGCTACCCCGATCTCGAATTGCTGGAGGTGGGCTCGCTCAGGATTCCGGTGGACGACACGGCGAGCGCGCTGATCCCCTATCGCGGGCGCAAGGGCAGCTTCCGCTACTACTCGCTCGTCGACGTGCTGAACGAGCGCATCGACGTGTCCGAACTCAAGGGCAAGATCGCCCTGGTCGGCACCACGGCGCCCGGCCTGCTGGATTTGCGGGCGACGCCGGTGGACGCGGTCTATCCCGGGGTCGAGGTGCACGCGAACATGATCGCGGGCATGCTCGATAACAACATCAAGCAACGCCCGCCGTACGTGCTGGGGGCCGAATTCGTGCTGCTGTTCATCTCGGGGCTGTTCATGGCCCTGCTGCTGCCCCTGCTGAGTCCCTTGCGATCGACGCTGGTCACGGTGCTGGTCCTGGTCGTGGTGCTCGCCACCAACATCATGGTGTTCCAGCACGGCCACCTGGTGCTGCCGATTGCCTCGGGGGTGATCATGCTGCTGATGCTGTTCACGCTCAACATGGCCTACGGCTTCTTCATCGAGGCCCGCGGCATGCGCCAGATCACCGGCCTGTTCGGGCAGTACGTCCCGCCCGAGCTGGTGGAGAAGATGGCGGAGAACCCCGAGCAATTCAACATGGCGCCGCGCGCCGAGGAGCTCTCGGTGCTGTTCTCCGACGTGCGCGGGTTCACGACCATCTCGGAGAGCCTTACGCCCGAGGAGCTTTCCCTCTACATCAACGAGTACCTCACCACGATGAGCCTGGCGATCCGCGAGCGGCATCACGGAACGCTCGACAAGTACATCGGCGACGCGATCATGGCGTTCTGGGGCGCGCCGGTGGCGGACCCCAGGCACGCGATGCATGCCGTGCTGGCGGCCCTGGACATGCAGAACGAGGCGAAGGCCCTCAACGAGAAGTTCAGGGCGAAGGGCTGGCCAACCTTCAAGATCGGCATCGGCGTCAACTCGGGGGTGATGCGGGTCGGCGACATGGGCTCAAAGATCCGCAAGGCGTACACGGTGATGGGCGACGCGGTGAACCTGGGGTCGCGTCTCGAGGGCATCACAAAGCAGTATGGGGCTGATATTATTATCGGCGAGGGCACCAAATCGCTGATCTCGGGCGTCGTGTGCCGCGAGATTGACCGCGTGCGGGTGAAGGGCAAGGACGAACCGGTCGCCATTTTCCAGCCGCTGGGGCTGGAAGGGCAGGTGGATAAGGCCAGGCTTGATGAACATGGGCTTTGGAATCAGGCGCTTAAGTACTACCGGGCGCAGCAGTGGGACCAGGCCGAATTGCAGTTGCTCAACCTCAAGAAGATCGCTGCGGACGGCGCGTTGTACGATGAATTCATTGAGCGGATCGCAACCCTGCGAGCCCACCCGCCGGGCGCGGATTGGGACGGCGTGTGGAAATTTGAGACCAAGTGATGAAACTGAGGGTGCTGGGGTGCAGCGGCGGCATCGGCGGGGACCTCCGCACGACCACCCTGCTGCTCGATCACGACACCCTGATCGACGCCGGCACCGGGGTTGGCGACCTCTCGATCAACGAGCTGGCGCAGATCGATCACGTGTTCGTCACCCACTCCCACATGGATCACGTGGCCTCGATCCCGTTCATCGTGGACACGGTAGGCTGGATGCGGGACAAGCCGCTCACGCTCCATGCGACCCGGGAGACGCTCGCCATCCTGAAGGAGCATCTGTTCAACTGGAAGCTGTGGCCGGATTTCAGCCGGATTCCGGATGCCGCCAACCCCGCCCTGCGCTACGAGGCGGTCGCACTGGGCGACGCGGTGGCGCTGGACGGCCGCCGGATCACCCCGCTGCCGGCCAACCATGTGGTGCCGGCCGTCGGGTATCAGCTCGACTCGGGAACCGCCAGCCTGGTCTTCACGGGGGACACCACCAGCAACGATGCGCTGTGGCCGGTCGTGAACCGGATCGTGAACCTGAAGTACCTGATCATCGAGACCGCGCTTTCGGATCGCGAGGAGGCACTCGCGCGCGTGTCCAAGCATTTGTGCCCGAGTCTGCTGGCGGGCGAGCTGGCAAAGCTGAAGCTCACGCCCGAGATCTACATCACGCATCTCAAGCCGCGCGAATCCGAGCTCATCATGCAGCAGGTCGCGGTCAAGGTGAAGGAGCGCAGGCCGAAGATGCTCCAGAACAACCATGTGTTCGAATTTTGATGCGGCCGGATCGGCCCGGCGCGGGCACGGGGGCGGAATTTCAGGCGGCCGTTGACGGCCAGACAGGAATCGACAGGGCGAGGTCATTATGAGCACGGTACTCCAGAGCAAGCCGGTCAGCCAGGACAACCTGGCCGAGAAGCTGCAGTTCCAGACGAAGCTGCAGGCGGTCACCAACAAGATCCACGCAACCAAGAACATCGACGAGATCATCCTCGAGCTCTCGCAGGACCTGTGCAACCTGTTCAGCGCCGACCGGTTGACCATCTACCTCGTGAGCGAGGACAAGGGCTCGATCGTATCGAAGGTCAAGACCGGCCTCAACTCGTTCAAGGACATCAAGCTGCCGATCAACGAGGCGTCGATCGCCGGCTTCGTCGCGCACAACAAGCGCGTGGTCAACATCCGCGACGTCTACGACGACGCGGAGCTGAAGTCCTACAGCCCGCAGCTGAATTTCCTCAAGGCGGTGGACGCCAAGACCGGCTACCGCACCAAGCAGATGCTGGTGGCGCCGGTGCTGGAGGCCAAGGCCAAGGAGCTGATCGGCGTGGTGCAGATCATCAATTCCAAGGCCAGCCAGCCGTTCCCGCCGATCATGGAAGAGGGCGTGGTGCAGCTGTGCGAGACGCTCGCCATCGCGTTCCGCCAGCGTCAGGGCCCGATGATGCAGGTGCGCACCAAGTACGACGGCCTGGTGACCAACGCGGTGATCTCGGCGGAGGAGCTGGAGCTCGCGCAGCGCTCGGCGCGGCGCAAGAACCTGGAGCTCGAGACCGTGCTGATCGACGAATTCAAGGTCACCGTGCAGGCGCTGGGCGACGCGCTCTCGTCCTATTTCGGCGTGCCCTGCGAGCCGCACAAGAACGACCGCATCAAGCCGCCGGACCTCCTGAAGAACATGAGCCGCGAGTTCTGCCAGACCAACCAGTGGATCCCGCTCGAAGACAGCAAGGACGGCATCATCGTGATGGCCATCGACCCCGAGAAGACCAAGGCGTCGAAGATGGTCAACAACGTCTATCCCAAGAGCAAGATCGTCTACCGGGTCACGACCAACCGCGATTTCGCCTCGACGCTCGACCAGATGTTCGGCAGCGGCGGCGCCGGCGCGCTGGCGGACTCCGGCGACATCGGTGATATTTTGGGGACGCTGGATGACGAGAGCGAGACTCCCCTCGAGGGCGGGTCGGAGGACGTCGCATCCGCTGCCAATGACAACGAGCTGGTGAAGCTCGTCAACAAGGTCATCATCGACGCCTACCAGCAGGGCGCCTCCGACATTCATATCGAACCCTATCCGGGCAAGGCCAAGACCGAGATCCGCTTCCGCAAGGACGGCGAGCTGGTGCCGTACATCCAGGTGCCGGCAAGCTACCGCAATTCGCTTGCGGCACGGCTCAAGATCATGTGCGATCTCGACATCTCCGAGCGCCGCAAGCCGCAGGACGGCAAGATCAAGTTCAAGAAGTTCGGGCCGCTCGACATCGAGCTGCGGGTCGCGACCATCCCGACGCAGGGTGGGGTCGAAGACATCGTGATGCGGATACTGGCCGCGGGCGAGCCGCTTCCCCTCGACAAGATGGGATTTTCGAAGAAAAACCTGACGCTGTGCAAGCAGGAAGTCGACAAGCCGTATGGTTTGTTCTTCGTGTGCGGGCCGACCGGTTCGGGCAAGACCACGACGCTGCATTCGGTGCTCGGTTACCTCAACACGCCCGACATGAAGATCTGGACCGCCGAGGACCCGGTGGAAATCACGCAGAAGGGCCTGCGCCAGGTGCAGATGAATCCCAAGGCGGGGCTGACGTTCGCGATCGCCATGAAGGCCTTCCTGCGGGCCGACCCGGACGTGATCATGGTGGGGGAAATGCGGGACAAGGAAACGGTGTCGACCGGCATCGAGGCCTCGCTCACCGGCCACCTGGTGTTCGCCACGCTGCACACCAACAGCGCGCCGGAATCGATCATCCGCCTGCTCGACATGGGAATGGACCCGTTCAACTTCGCCGACGCGCTGCTCGGCATTCTCGCCCAGCGTCTCGCCCGCCGGCTGTGCAAGTGCAAGGAGGCGCACGTCGCGACGGCCGAGGAAATCCAGTCGCTGATGGATGAATACAGCCTCGAGCTGCAGAACACGGACACCTGGAAAAAGGATGCCAAGACCGCGCGCGACAAGCTCTACGAGGAATGGGTCAAGGAGTTCGGCAACGACAAGGGCGAGCTCATCCTGCATGCCGCCAAGGGGTGCGAAGTATGCGGCAACACCGGCTACAAGGGGCGGTTGGGGCTACACGAGCTCCTGATCGGCACCGACCGCATGAAGAAGAACATCCAGGAGCACGCGCGCGTGGCGGAGATGTTCGCCACCGCGCTCGAGGACGGCATGCGGACCCTCAAGCAGGACGGCATCGAAAAAGTGCTGCTGGGCATCACCGACATCCAGCAAGTGCGCGCGGTGTGTATCAAGTAGCGCCCGCCATCGACGCACTGGGCCGTCCCCACCGCGGGGACGACCTGTTCAAGCGTCTCGAGCACCTCAACCGGATCGGCGTTGCCCTCTCGCAAGAGAAGGACATCACGCGCCTGCTCGAGGCAATCCTGGTCGCGGCGCAGGAGATCACGCGCGCCGACGGCGGCACGCTCTACCGGATGACCGAGGAGAAGACCCTCAAGTTCGAAATCATGCGCAACGGCACCCTCGGTATCGCGATGGGCGGCACGAGCGGCGTCGAGATCCCGTTCTACCCCATCCATCTCTACGACAAGGATGGCCGGCCGATCCTCACGATGGTCGCTGCGTACGCGGTGCACCACGACCGCTCGATCAACATCGCCGACGCCTACACCGAGGAAGGCTTCGACTTCACGGGCACCAGGAACTTCGACAAGAAGACCGGCTACCGTTCCAAGTCTTTCCTCACCGTGCCGATGAAGAACCACGAGGGGGAAGTCATCGGCGTGTTGCAGCTCATCAACTCCAAGGATACGGCGACCGGCGAAGTCGTCGCGTTCTCCGACACCGACCAGCACCTGGCCGAGTCGCTCGCGTCGCAGGCGGCGATCGCCCTCACCAATCGCCTCCTCATCAACCACCTCGAGAACCTGTTCGAGTCCTTCATCGGGCTCATCAACGCCGCGATCGACGACAAGTCGCCCTACACCGGCGGGCACTGCCAGCGCGTGCCGGTGCTCACCATGTTGCTGGCGGAGGCGGTCGACGGCTGCAGGGTGGGGCCCCTCAAGGACTTCAGCATGACCGACCGCGACCGCTACGAGCTCAAGATCGCGGGGCTGCTGCACGACTGCGGCAAGGTGACGACCCCGGTTCACGTGGTGGACAAGGCGACGAAGCTCCAGACCATCTTCGACCGGGTCGCCCTGATCGATACGCGCTTCGAAGTGGTGAAGCGCGACGCCGAGATCGCGGCTCTGCGGGAGCGCCTGAGGGCGCTGGACAAGGGGCCGGCCGGCGGCGCCGTCAGCAAGGACATCGAATCACGTTTGAAGCAGATCGAGGCCGACCGGGAATTCCTGCGGCGCGCGAACATCGGCGGCGAGGCAATGAAAGACGAGGACGTGACGCGGGTGCAGGACATCACCAGACGCTACCGCTGGCACAACGTGGACGGGGACCACACCGATTTCCTGAGCGAGGAAGAGCTCAGGAACCTCACCATCCGCTATGGCACGTTGACCCCGGAGGAGCGGGGCATCATCAACCACCACATCGAGGTCACGATCCAGATGCTGGAAGCGCTGCCGTGGCCCAAGCACCTGAAAAAAGTGCCCGAGTACGCCGGGGGGCACCACGAGCGCATGGACGGCAAGGGCTATCCGCGCGGGCTCACGCGCGAGCAGATGTCGGTCCAGGCGCGCTGCATGGGGATTGCCGACATCTTCGAGGCGCTGACCGCCAAGGACCGCCCCTACAAGAAGGGCAAGACCCTCACCGAGTCGCTCACCATACTCGGCCGGATGAAAGTGAACGGGCACATCGATCCCGATCTCTTCGACATCTTCATGTGGGAAAAGGTGTACGAGAAGTACGCCCGGCAGTTTCTCGACCCCGACCAGATCGACGAGGTCGACGCCACGAAGATACCGGGTTACGCCGCCCCGCCTTCAAGCTGAACCCCGGCGCGCCGGCCCGGTCACTTGACCGAGAGGCGGATCACCAGGTCTTTGACCAGCGCCTCGACGAATGGCTCGCTGTAGCCCAGCTCCTTCATTTCCCAGCGGAACGTATTGCCGAGCCGCGCCGTCTTGTAGATCCCGAGCCTATGCTGCTTCTTGAAATCGACGGCTTTTTTCAGCGCGCCTTCCAGGGCCGACGCCACTTTCTTCTGCGAGGACTTTCTCGGGCCGTCGGTTTTCTCCTCCGGCGGATAGACCTTCGCTATTTCGCCCACCAGCGATTTGGCGAACTCGTCGACCTGCCTGCCGGAAACGGAACCGAAGAGCCCCATACCTTTCTCCCGCGTGCCCTGATGTGGCGTGCCCGGAGATTGTATAACAGACGCTCGACCGGATGGCCGCTGTCCGTGTCCCGGCGCTCGTGATTCGATGATGCTGGGCAATCTCCTGAAATCGTTGCTGCGATTTCCCGGGCAAAACCGGCGCGCCAGGCGCGCCCGGTCGTTGTTCGATGCGGGCCTCGCGCAGATGCAATCCCTGGATTATGAAAGCGCCCGCCGCAGCCTGGAGCAGTCGGTCGCGCTCGATCCCGATGCCGCGGAAGCCCATTATTGGCTGGGCATCCTGCTCGCGCGAGACCCGCAGTCCTATTCCGCGTCGGCGCAGCACCTGGAGCGCGCGCTTGAGCTGAATCCGGACATCACGGACGGCTGGGCCAATCTCGGCGGCGTCTATTACTTCCAGCGCGATTTTGCCAGGGCCGGCGCGAGCTTCCGCGCTGCGCTCGCCGCCGATCCCGACTCGGTGCTGGCACAGTGCAACCTCGGGCTCCTGCTCAAGGAATGCGGACGGCCTGACGAGGCGCTCGTGCACCTGCGCCGCGCCCATGAGCTCGCGCCTGAGGCGAAGGACACGCTGCGCAATCTCGTCGTGACGCTGATCGGGTCCGACCGGTGCGAGGAGGCGCTCGCGGTCGCAGCCCAGGCGGTCGAGCGCAATTCCGCCAGCTATGAGGCCCAACTTTTTCACGGCATGGCCCACCAGAAGCTGCACGACCCGCACCGGGCGCTGGCCTGCTACGAGACGGCGATGAAAATGCGACCGGACGATGCCGAGCTTCACGACTGCCGTGGCAGCACGTTCCAGGAGCTCGGGCTGCTGGCGCAAGCGGTGGAGTGCTTTGACCGCGCCGTGGCGCTGCGTCCCGATTTCGCGCTCCCGGCATTTCACCGCGCCATGGCGCGACTCCTCCTCGGCGACTACCGGCGCGGCTGGGATGACTACGAATTGCGCCAACTCGAGGGGGATTGCCCGAGCTGGGGGGATGCATTCCCGCGTTGGGATGGTTCGAGTCTTGCCGGCCGCACGCTGCTGCTTTACCGGGAACAGGGCTTGGGCGATGAAATCATGTTTGCGTCCTGCCTGCCCCAGCTCATCGGGGCGGCCAGGCATTGCGTCGTGGAATGCGAGCCCAGGCTGCTCGGCATCCTTCGCCGCTCGTTTCCGTCGGCCACGGTGTACGCGTCGACCCCTGACGGCGCCCTGCCGCGCGAGATAGCGGAATGCGGTATCGACGTGGCGATACCGGCGGGGAGCGTGCCGCGGTTCATCCGGAGGGGGCTCGACGATTTTCCGCGCCACCAGGGCTATCTCAAGGCCGATCCGGAGCGCATCGCCAGTTGGCGCGAGCGGCTGGACCAGATGGGGTCCGGCCTGAAGGTGGGCATCGCGTGGGCGGGCGGCGTGCGCAAGACCAGGCGCGCGCTACGCTCGATTCCACTCGAGCGGTGGCGGCCTGTCCTTCAGACGCCCGCCGTGCACTTCGCGAGCCTGCAATACACCGCAGACGCCGGCGCCACGGTGGCCGCGCTTCGCGAGCAGCACGGCGTGCGGGTCGAGCATTGGAACGAAGCCATCAGCGACTATGAAGAAACCGCGGCACTGGTATGCGCCCTCGACCTGGTCATCAGCGTATGCACCGCAGTGATCCATCTCGGCGGCGCGCTCGGGCGGCCGGTCTGGGTCCTGGCGCCTTATAGCCCTGAATGGCGCTACGGGTTCACAGGCGATACAATGCCTTGGTACCCCTCTGTGAAAATCTTCAGACAGCCCGCATTCGGCGAGTGGGAGCCGGTTATCTCTTCTGCAGCGGCCGAACTGCGGCGGCTTGCCGGCGCCCCGGCGGGCTGAAGCCTCGTTTTCCGTATCCTTCCCGCGGGCCGAGGACTTCCTCTGACCACTCGGGGAGGGGTGCGCGGCGGCGTCATTCAAAAGACGGCAACGATCTGAAGCCATCATCATGACGACACGCCTCTCCCGCAACTGGTTCTATGTGCTGTTTGCGTTCTCCGGTTTTGCCGGCCTGATCTACGAATCGATCTGGAGCCACTACCTCAAGCTCTTCCTCGGCCACGCCGCGTACGCCCAGACCCTGGTGCTCGCGATCTTCATGGGCGGCATGGCGCTCGGTTCCTGGCTGTGCAGCCGCTTTTCGGCGCGCTGGCGCAACCTGTTGTTGGGGTACGCGGTCGCCGAAGCGGTGATCGGCCTGTGCGCGCTCGTTTTCCACCGGGTGTACGTCGGCGCGACCGGTTTTGCCTACGATAGCGTGATGCCGGCGCTCGGCTCCCCGTTCGCGGCCAATGCGTTCAAGTGGGCGCTGTCCACCCTGCTGATCCTGCCGCAGTCGGTGCTGCTGGGCATGACGTTCCCGCTGATGAGCGCGGGGCTGATCCGGGGCTATCCCGACCGCAGCGGCGGCACCATCGCGATGCTCTACTTCACGAACAGCCTGGGCGCGGCGGTGGGGGTGCTCGCGAGCGGCTTTCTCCTAATCGCGCTGGTCGGATTGCCGGGCACGATATTGACGGCGGGCGTCCTCAACATCCTGCTGGCGGCCGTCGTCTGGCTGCTCGCGAAAGACATGGCGTTCGCGCCGCCCCCGCCGCGCCGCGCGGCCGCCCGTCCGGCCGGGCACGGTTACGCGCTCATGCTGAGCGTGGCGGCACTCACCGGCGCGGCATCGTTCATGTACGAGATCGGCTGGATCCGGATGCTCAGCCTGGTGCTCGGAAGCTCCACGCACGCTTTCGAGCTCATGCTGTCGGCGTTCATACTCGGGCTGGCGTTCGGGGGCCTGTGGATCAAGCGCCGCATCGACGGCATCGCCGCGCCCGAGAAATTTCTCGGCGTGGTGCAGGTCGCGATGGGGCTGCTCGCGCTGGCAACCCTCGTCGTTTACGGCCGGACGTTCGAGCTCATGCAATGGCTGTTCGGCGTGCTCGCGCGCAACGACAGCGGCTATGCGATGTTCAACCTCGGCAGCCACCTCATCGCCCTCATCGTGATGTTCCCCGCCGCGTTTTGCGCCGGCATGACGCTGCCGCTGATCACCCATGCCCTGCTCCAGCGCGGCGCGGGGGAACGCGCGATTGGCGCGGTCTACGCTGCGAACACCGTCGGCGCCATCGCGGGGGTATTCGCCGCGGTTCACGTCGGCCTGCCCGCGCTCGGGCTCAAGGGCCTGATATCGGCCGGCGCGGCCGTGGACATCGGGCTCGGGATCGCGCTGCTGTGGGGGGGCGCCCGGGGCAGCCGCCTGGCGGCGTACGCGACCGCAGCGGGCGTGGCGGGCCTGGCCGCGACACTCGCTTTCGTGCAACTCGATCCGTACAAGATGGCCTCCGGCGTCTATCGCCATGGCGCATTGCTGTCCCGCGACAACGCGGAAATCCTGTACCACCGCGACGGCAAGACGGCGACCGTCGACGTCGTGAAGACCGCCCGGCGCGTATCGATCCACACCAATGGCAAGTCCGATGCCGCGCTCGTCATGGAACCCAACCGCGGCGTCGCTCCTGACGAGGCGACCATGATCCTGACCGGGGCGCTGCCGCTCGCCTACAAGCCCGGCGCCCGGACGGCGGCCAATATCGGCATTGGATCGGGACTCACCAGCCACGTGATGCTCGCCGCGGACCGGCTGCGCGAGGTCGACACCGTCGAGATCGAGCAGGCGATGGTGGAGGCGGCGCGCGCTTTCAGCCCGCGTAATGACAACGTCTACCGCGACCCGCGCAGCCGCATTTACATCGAGGACGCGAAGACCTTCTTCTCGGCGCACGACAAGCGCTACGACATCATCGTTTCAGAGCCCTCGAACCCCTGGGTGAGCGGGGTGGCGAGCCTGTTTACCGGGGAGTTCTACGCCCGCGTCAAGCGTCATCTGGCCGGCGACGGGATCTTCGTGCAATGGATGCAACTCTACGAGATCAGTCCCGTCCTCGTCGCGTCGGTCATCAAGGCGCTATCCACCGAGTTTTCCGATTATGCGATTTATACCGCAACCGATGTCGACCTCATCATCGTCGCGAAAAACGGCGGATCGTTGCCGCCATTGTCGGACGCGGTTTTCCAGCAGCCGCGCCTCGTGAAGGAGCTTGCGCGCATTCATGTGCGAAGCGTCGCGGACTTCGCGCTGCATCGCGTCGGCGGGAGGAAGACGCTGCAGCCGTACTTCGACCAATTTTCGATAGCCGCCAACTCGGATTTCTTTCCCGTCCTCGACCTCAACGCGGCCAGGGCCCGTTTCCTGGATGCGCGCTCGAACGACATCGTCAATCTGTCGATGCTCGCTATCCCGGCAATCGAATTGCTCGGGGGCGAAGCGGGTCGCGGGCGTATCACCCCTGCGTCGCGCCAGTGGCTCAAGAAGGCCGGGCTTACGCAAGAGGCCCTCGCCGTGCGCGCATTCCTGCTCGAGGGCCGTACCGGACAACTCGAGGGTGTTGCGCCGATCGTCCGCAGCGCCGCGCAGCTGGCGCGCCTGTTCGCGGTCGAGTGCGTGGACGCGGGCAGCACCCTTGCGGTGGATCATCTATTCGAAATCGCCAGCGCCATGACCCCGTTTCTCACGCGCGACGAGCTGCGCCCGGTGTGGGACAAGATACGGAAATCGCCCTGCGCGGCGCGCCTCGGCGAGCCTCAGCGCACCTGGGTCGACCTGTTCGTGGCCATCGGCGAGCGCGATGCGGCGCGCATGGTTGAGTTGGCCGAGCCGCTGCTCAGGCGGGATGCCGCGCGCATGGATTTCCTGGTGGGGGCCGCGATCACCGGGCGTCTCGCGCTCGGGGAGCGCGACAAGGCGATGGCGCTGTGGAGCGAATTCGCAGACCGAATGGTCACCGCGCCGGACAACATGCTCCCCGAATTATTGCGGGGTCATCTGCTCGCTAGCCGGTCCGCCGTTGCCGACCGGGCAAGCTCAGCCGATGCCCAAAAGTGACGTTTTTCGGCACATATTGCCCTGAATCAGAATGCGGGCATTTGATGCTTCGGGTGCCAGCGACGGGAATCCGGAAATTGCGCTTGTTCTGGCGGTAATTCTTCACGTTTTGCATAGGCTTCTTACCATGGCACGAAGTTTGCGAGTATGATTCCGCGGGCAATGAAAAATTGCTTGTTTATTCAATAGCTAACCCTCAGAAGGAGTACCGAATGAGCCACTTGCAGAAAGGCTTTACGCTGATCGAACTGATGATCGTGGTCGCGATCATCGGCATTCTGGCGGCGGTTGCGATCCCCGCTTACCAGGACTACATCGCGCGTTCGCAGGTGTCGGAGGCAGTGAGCCTGACGGCTGGTGGCAAGACGCCGCTCGCCGAGTTCTTCGCGGACAAGGGCGTCTGGCCGTCAACGGCGGATATCGTGATGGGCAACACCGCCGGGAAGTACGTGAGCAACATCACGCTCGGAGGCAACGCCGGCACCGTCGGCACGATCCAGGTCATCGCGTCAATGAAGAGTGCGGGCGTCAACTCCTCCATCACGGGCTCGACACTCATCTTGACGAGCAACGATGGCAAGTCGTGGAACTGCACGTCCGGCACCGTCAGCTCCAAGTATCGCCCCGCGGCCTGCCGCAGCTGATTGGCCGTGTAACAGCATCAAGTGAGAGGCCCGCCTCGGCGGGCTTCTTCTTTTGGCACGCTGTTTGCTCAGGATGAGCTTGGGACATTGGGGAGGATGGGCCATGAAGTCGATCCAGAGAGGTTTCACGTTGATCGAACTGATGATCGTGGTCGCGATCATCGGGATACTGGCGGCGGTGGCGATCCCGGCCTACCAGGATTACATCGCGCGAGCGCAGGTGGCGGAGGCGGTGACGCTGACCTCCAGCGGCAAGACCCCGTTGGCCGAGTTCATGGGCGACAAGGGCATCTGGCCGTCGACGGCGGATATCGTGATGGGCAGCCTTTCCGGGAAGTACGTGAGCAACATCACGCTCGCCGGCGCCGTCGGCACCATCGGCACGATCGAGGTTGTGGCGTCGATGAAGAGTACGGGCGTCAACACCGCCATCCTTGGCTCGACGCTCATCTTGACGAGCGCCGATGGCAGGACGTGGAACTGCACGGCCGGCACCGTCAGCTCCAAGTATCGCCCCGCGGCCTGCCGCAACTGATCGGTCGTAACCGCATCCTGCGAGAGGCCCGCCTCGAGGCGGGCCTCTTTTATTCCGGCTAAACTCCCCGTTGCGCTCTTGTTGCGGAGCGCAGGTCAGCCCTGCAGGCGTCGGGCGGACCCCGTGCTGGTCTGACTATGAGCCAGGATCTCAAGCTCACGTACCGGATCGTGCTGGTCATGCTCCTTCTCGCGGAGGCGCTTGCGTTGACCGGCGTCGTCCAGGCGCCGCACGCCTTGTGGCTGGCCGAGCTGGGCGTTGCGAATACCGGGACCTACGCGCTCTTTGTCGTCGTGCTCTACGCGTTCTCGCGCCCGCCGCGGGGCGAGGCGCGGATCGTCGCGGCGGCGGGCGCGGTGCTCGCCGCCATCGCCGTATACACCGAATTTCCGCCGCTGCCGGGCCGCACGGTCTGGGACTGGCTGTTCATCGCAGCCGTCGGATTTGGAGCGTCCGCACTGGCGGCGTGGGCCGTCAGGCTTGCGCGCGGGACCGGAGAGCCGGCGCTCACCAGGGACCTGCTGGCGGCTTCAGCCATCGCGCCGCTGGCGGACCCCACCGTGAGCGCCTACCTGAATCTCACCCTGGCGCTGCAACCCGAGACATTCGACCTCGGGGCCTACCGCTTCGACGGCATGCTCGGCTTCCAGCCGAGCGCCACTCTCGGCCTGCTTGCGGAGCACGTGCCGTGGTTCATGGTCGTGCTGATCGGCGCCTACATGTTCCAGCCGTACGGCATCTCGTTGCTCTACGCGCTGCAGCGGGTGGCGGCGCAGCGGCAGCCGTTCAGCATCATCGCATTCCAGGCGGTAACCGCGCTGCTGTCGGCCCTGTTGTTCTATCACCTGTATCCGGTGACCGGGCCGAAATACGCTTTCGGCGCCGCGTTTCCGGCAGCACTGCCCGATGCGGGGCAGCTGCAGGGCATATCGTCACTGGTGCCACAGGGCGCGCGCAACGGCGTGCCCTCGATGCATTTCGCGTGGGCGCTCGCGTTGTGGCTCAACGCCTGCTGCCTGGGCGTGAAGTGGGTACGGGCGCTGTTCGCGGCGTGGCTCGGCCTGACGGTGCTGTCGACGCTCGCGCTCGGTGAGCATTATCTCGTCGACCTGGTGGTGGCGGTTCCATTGGTCGTCGGGATTCTCGGGCTATGCGCACTGGGCTTGCCGTGGAACGGGGAACGCACGCGCGCGGTCGGGGTCGGGCTCGGGCTCACGCTGGCGTGGATCGTCGCGCTGCGCTTCGGATCCGGGCTGCTGTTGGCGGCCCCTGGCGCGTTCGCCTGGCTGGCGATCGGGGGCACGATCGTGGCGAGCGCGATGGTGTATCGCCCGCTGGAGAGAACGCTGCTGGCCGGCGCGCTATCGGCGTCGGCGGCGCCGGTGGAACGCCGGCGCCAGGACGGCGCCGGCCGCCCGGAGCTGGGTTACGCCGGCCTGATGTTCGTGCTGTCCGGACTCGCCGCGCTGATCTATCAGGTCGTGTTTTCGAAGGCGCTCGCGCTGACCTTCGGCAGCCAGGCGACGGCCACCTACACGGTGCTGGCGGTGTACATGGGCGGGATGGCGCTCGGTGCGTGGCTCGGCGGGCGGCTCGCGGCGCAGCGGCCGGATGCGCTCAAGCTCTACGCGCTGTGCGAGTTCGGGATCGGGGCCTATTGCATGGCGACACCATGGATCTTCGAGGCTATCCAGTCGGCGTACGTGACGCTGGCCACGGGCACGATGCCCGATGCCGGGGCGCTCACCGTATTCCGTGTGCTGCTGGGCGCGGTGGCCCTGATGTTGCCGACGGTGCTGATGGGGGCGACGCTGCCGATGCTCGCGCGCTTCCTCGAGGGCCGCGCGCCCTCGCTGGGCGCGTCGGTGGCGCTGCTCTATGGCGCGA
>MERD01000057.1:3920-24056 GCA_001771935.1 Betaproteobacteria bacterium RIFCSPLOWO2_02_FULL_67_26 | reverse complement strand
TCAGGCTGCATCACCGCGCGGGGCCCCAGTCTCCACCCGCGCCCGCCCCGGGGCACGCTTGGCTTCCGGGAGACGCGGACGCCCGCCTGGGCGGGTTGGCGCTGGTGATCCTGGGGGTGGGCGGCATCGTGACGCTGGCGTTGGAGGTCAACTACATCCATTTGCTGGCGGTGGTAGCGGGCAACAGCGCGTACGCGTTTTCCCTGATGCTGTTCACCTTCCTGCTCGGGCTTGCGGCGGGCGCGGAACTGGCGCGGCGGCTCCTCACGCTCGCGCCTGCGCTGCCGCTGGCGCTGGCGTGGCTCGAGTTCGCCCTTGCCGCGGTGATCCTCGCAGGCGTGTACCTGTGGGACGGGCTGCCGGTGTATTTCGCGTCCTTCGAGACGCACCCGTTCGCGCGCGATTTCGGCGGGCGCGAGGTGGTGCGGGGGCTGGCGTGCTTCGTGGCGATGTTTCCGCCGGCGGTCATGATCGGGGCCATCTACCCGCTGGCCATGGAGGGCATCGGGCGAGCGCATGCGGAGCGCCCGATCGCGGCCCTGGGACGGGCCGCAGCACTCAATACCGCGGGCAACATCGTGGGCGTGCTCGCCGCGGGGTTCTGGCTCCTGCCCGCAATCGGCGCGCTTCGATCGATCCAGTTGCTGGCGGTGATCTGCACCGCGCTCGGAACGATGGCGCTGGCCTGGACCGCCTGGCGGCGGCGCCCCCTCGCCTGGGCTCCGGCGGTTGCGGTGGTCGCGCTGCTCGCCGCGCAGCCGCGCAGCCTCGATTACACGGCCCTTGCCTCCGGGGCCAACGTCTATTTCGCGGCGCAGGCGTTCGGGCGGGTGATCGACCACGCGGAAAGCGCGGACGGAGGACTGACCACGGTAACCGCCATCGACGCGCCGGGCAAGGAAGCGCTGCGCGTGCTGCTGACCAATGGCAAGTTCCAGGGCACCAACGACCTGGGGGGCGAGGGGGTGGCGCAATCGGGCATCGCGCTCTCGCCGTTGCTGCACACGTCGGCGCGCGAGCGGGCGCTGGTCGTCGGTTACGGCACCGGCATGACGGCGCGGGTGCTGCACGACGCCGGTTTCGCGGTGCTCGACATCGTCGATCTCAGCGCGGACGTCGTGCGCCTCGCCAATCGGCACTTTGGCGACGTCAACGACGGAGTGGCCGAACGTGCGGGCGTGCGCACCCATATCACTGACGGGCGCAATTTCCTGTTGCTGCAGGAGCGCACCTACGACCTGATCAGTATGGAGGTCTCCTCGATCTGGTTCGCGGGGGCGGCCGCCCTCTACAACCGCGAGTTCTACGCCCTCGCCAAGCGCCGGCTCGCGGCCGGCGGCGTGCTGCAGCAATGGCTGCAGTTGCACAACATCCATCCCCAGGATGTTCTCTACATTCTGGGCACGGTGCGCGTGGAGTTCCGCCATGTCTGGTTGTACCTCATCGGCGGCCAGGGCGTGATCGTCGCCGCGAACAGCCCGTCGGCCGCCCCGCAGGCGGCCTACGTGGAGCGGATCGAGCGGGCCGAGGCGCTCGGCCCGCTGTTCAGGCTGCACGGGGGATCGGTGCGCCGCTTGAGCGGGATGCTGCTGCTGGATCCCGGCGGCACCGACCGGCTGCTCGCGGGCTTCAAGCTGCCGCCCGGCCACTGGATATCCACCGATGACAATCTCTACCTGGAGTACGCCACGCCCAAAGGCAACGTGCTTGACGGCGACCAGTCCTTCATCCGCAACGTCGAGATGATCAGGACGGTATCGGCGCGCGCCGCCAGCGCGCCGGATCCGGTGACCGAGCGGCCGCATCTCGCGCGGCAGCGGGGGTTTGCCGCGGATAGCGCGCCTTGATATCCTTCGGGACGCTCGTTCCGCCACCTGACTCCGAGTAACCGGTCGCCTGTTTCGACATGCAGATTACCTGGGTGGCGTTTGTCCGCGTTGAACGGATCGGGAATCGGTTTGATTCGAGCCTTGCATCCGCGCGTTACCGCATGATCATTCCCGCGGCAGCACTTGAGCGCCTGGGGCATGGCGTTCAACTGATACAGGTGAACCCCGATTCCAGCCTCGATCACCTCGTCGAGACGCTGCGCGGAGAGGTGGCCGTGATGACGAAGCTGCTGTCTACCAATCCCGACGTGTTCCGACCCTGGTCGGAACTCGCTCTGGGCATTGTGCGCGCGGCCAGGCAAAAGGGAATGAGCGTCGTCTGCGATGTGTGTGACGACCACTTTGGCGATGCTCGATTCGCCGCCTATTACAGGGAGCTGGTGACGGAATCTGATCTCGTGGTGGCTTCCACGCCGCGCATGGCCGAGATCACCCGCGCCCACACGCCGCGCCCCATCCAAGCCATCAGCGACCCGTACGAGGGTGCGAGGCAGGCGCCGCGAGTGCCGCCACCGCCCCCCAAGCCCGCGGGCCTCCTCAGAAGCGTGTTGCGGGACATGGTATCGGGTGGGAAGCGGCCGGCACTACGGCTGCTGTGGTTCGGCCATGGCGGCAACCTCGGGTCCGTCGTGGACATGCTCCCGCGGCTGGCGCCGCTCGCGGCCCGTTACGCCGTTGATCTGCACATCGTCACCTCCGCCGATACGGGCGCGGAGGGGCTTTGCGAGAGCGCCAATAAGGGCCTCCCGCGGTCATTCAGGCTGCGCTTCTCGCCGTGGTCAACGGGGACGACATGGCGCGCGCTGGACGAGTGTGATCTCGTCATCATTCCAGCGCGGCTCGGCGACACGGCGAAAGCGGTCAAGAGCCCGAACCGGCTGGTCGAGAGCCTGTGGGCGGGCCGGTTCGTCTGCGCCAGCCCGGTGCCCTCGTATGAGGAGTTTGGGGAATTCGCGTGGCTCGGGGAAGACATCGCGAGTGGCATCGAATGGGCCGTGCAGCATCCCCGCGAAGTCATGCGGAAGCTGCAATCCGGGCAGGACTACATTTCCCGGCACTGCTCCCCGGAAGTGATCGCGCGTCAATGGGAAGCAGCGTTTCTTGCGGCCCGCGGCGGCGCGGGCGCCGCGCCACAAGGCGCCGGCGCGGTGAAACTCAACCTGGGTTGCGGCGACAAGTTGCTTCCCGGTTACGTCAACGTGGACATCGCCGAAAGCCGCGGCGACGTCAAGCCCGACGTCTTGTGCGATTTGCGCCGGCTCTCGCCGTTTCCCGATGGCACCGTGGACGAGGTGCTGTCCGTGCACGTGGTCGAGCACTTCTGGCGCTGGGAGGTGGTCGACGTCCTCAGGGAGTGGGCGAGGGTGCTGCGGCCGGGCGGCAGAATGATACTCGAGTGCCCCAATCTGCATTCCGCCTGCGAGGCGTTTCTCCGCGATCCCGACGCCGCCAGCGGGCCCGGGCCCGAGGGGCAGCGGACCATGTGGGTGTTTTACGGAGACCCCCGGTGGCGCGATCCCCTGATGGTCCACCGCTGGGGCTACACGCCTCACAGCCTGGGCCGGCTCATGTCTGAAGCCGGCCTCGTCAACGTCCGGCAGGAACCCGCCCAGTTCAAGCTGCGCGAACCGCGCGATATGCGCATGGTCGGCGAAAAACCGGCATGAATACGGTCGTTACTTGAGGAGCGCCATGGCATGATTCACGTTTTTGTCGGTTTTGATCCGCGCGAGGCGGTCGCTTACAGCGTGCTTGGCCACAGCATCCACGCGCGGTCCTCCGCGCCGGTCTCGATCACGCCGCTCATGCTGTCCCAGCTGAAAGGGGTGCTGACCCGCGAGCGGCACCCCCTCCAGAGCACGGACTTCTCGTTTTCGCGCTTCCTCACGCCGCATCTTTCCGGCTATGCGGGTTGGTCGGTATTCATGGATTGCGACATGCTGGTGCTGGACGACATCGCCAATCTCTACCGGCTGTGCGACGACCGTTACGCGGTGATGGTGGTCAAGCACCACCACGTGCCGAAGGAAACGGTGAAATTCCTGGGCGAGCCGCAGAGCAAGTACGAGAAGAAGAACTGGTCGAGCGTGATGCTGTTCAACAACGCAAGATGCCGCGCATTGAGCCCTGAATACGTCAACACCGCCTCGGGTCTCGAGCTGCACCAGTTCAAGTGGCTGGAAAGCGACGACCTGATCGGCGCGCTGCCGGACCGCTGGAACCACCTGGTCGGCTACAACCCGCCGCGGCGGGACGCGTCCCTCGTGCACTACACGCTGGGGGGGCCGTATTTCGACGAATACCGGGACTGCGAATACTCGAAGGAGTGGTTCGCCGAGCGTGACGCGATGCTGCGCACCGCGAAATCCTAGGCGAGGCCCGGGTTGCCGTCCACGCCGACGAGCGCCGGGCGGTTGGGCTGGACCGGGCGCAGCACCTTCTTCGATCTCAGGTAGCGGGCGACGACCTCCCAGGCGGGCTCGCCGCTTGCGCCTTCGCCGACCGGCGCCCAGCTCGCGACCTTGTAGATCCTGCCGGCCTCGATCGGCCGGTCGTTCAACGTCATGCCGCCGATGCGCGAGCCGATCTTCTGCGTCGGGTCGCAGCGGTAGCGCAGCCCGCCCACCCGCACCATGTCGCCGCCCTGCTGGTAATAGGGGTCGGGGTTGAACAGGTTGTCGCAGACATCCTCGAGAATGTTCTTGATCGCCGCTCCGGTCATGTCGGTTATCGTGGTGTAAGGATAGGTCACCGCGGTCTGGTCCATCACGTGCTCCATCGTGATGGTCTGGCCGGGGAGTATCGTGGTGCCCCAGCGGAATCCCGGTGAAAAAGCGATTTCAGCGCCTTTGGCCTCCATCAGTGCGTCCAGGATCACCTGGTCCATGGTGCCGGTGAAGTTGCCGCGACGATAGAGCAGGCCCTCCGTCACCGCGAGCGGCTCGGACAGTTTCCCGTCGAACGGCGCCCTGACGCTCCGGATGTATGCCGCCATCTCCGGATCCGCTTCGAGCAGGTCCGCGAACACCGGCAGCAGCCGGTAGCGGCAGTCCTGTACCTTTCCGCCGCGCACTTCGAGGTCGACGACCGCGAGGAATTTCCCGCTGGACCCGGCGTTGGTGACCAGGGTCGTGCCGAGCCGGTTCCGGACCGGCACCGGCTCCGGCACGGCGTCGTGCGTATGGCCGCCCAGTATGACGTCGATCCCGGTCACGCGCGAGGCGAGCTTCAGGTCCGTGTCCATGCCGTTGTGCGAAAGCAGCACAACGGCGTGGGCGCCTTTCTTCCTCGTTTCGTCGACCACCTTCTGCAGGGCTTCCTCCTGGATGCCGAAGGTCCACTCCGGCACATAGTGGCGCGGGTGGGCAATGGGCGTGTAGGGGAACGCCTGGCCGATGATGGCAACGGGGACGCCGTTCACCTGGCGGATGACATGGGACTTGAACACCGGGTCACCGAAATCCAGGGTCTTGACGTTTTGCGCGAGAAACTCCACCCGGCCCGCGAAGTCCTTATTGATTGCTTCCCGGACCCGCGCAGCGCCATAAGTGAATTCCCAGTGCCCCGTCATGATGTCGACGCCGAGCAGCTTCGCGGCATCGATCATGTCCTGGCCGCGGGTCCAGAGGGAGGTCGCCGAGCCCTGCCAGGTGTCGCCCCCGTCGAGCAGCAGCGCGCCCGGCCGCTGCGCCCGGACCCGCTTCACCAATGTCGCGAGATGCGCGAACCCGCCCACCTTGCCGAAGCGGCGGGCCGCCTGCTCGAAGTCGACTTGGGTGTAGGCGTGCGCGAGCCGCGTCTTGGGACTGATCCGGAAATACCTGAGCAGGGCCTCGCCCACGAGGTGCGGCGGCCGGCCGCGGGCCTCGCCCAGGCCGATGTTCACGTCCGGCTCGCGGAAGTGGAGGGGCAGTAACTGGGCGTGGCAGTCCGTGAAGTGGAGCAGGGTGGCGCTGCCGGCCGGCCGGGGAAGCTCGTAGAGCGCTTCGCTGATACCCGCTTCCGCCGCGCGCCCGGCGAGCGGCAGGCCCTGCGCCGCGGCGACCGCGAGCATCTGCAGGAATTCACGCCGCGTAATGGACATCGGGGGAGGGCTCGCAACAAGGCGCGCGTTGAGCGGCGACCCGATCGTCCGCTCGACCGCGCGCAGAAAAACGGCGCTGACGCGTCCGCTTTATCGCTTGTTTACCGGCGACTGCGGGTCCAGCAGGTAGGCCACGACGTGCGCGATCTGTTCCGGAGCCAGGTGGCCGCTCGAACCGAGACGCGGCATGTTCGCGCACGGTACGTACGCCCAGGTGTTGTAAATGCGCTCGTAGGTGACCCTGGCAACCGCCTCGGACTGGCCGCGCTGCGCTCCGTAGCCGGCCAGGCTCGGGCCCAGGTTGCCGACGTTGAATTCCTTCGGGTTGAGCACGTGGCAGTTGGAGCAAAGCGCGCCGTTGCCTGCCTTGGCCTTCTCGAGCTTTCCGCCTCGGATGCGCGAGCCGGAGCCGTTATAGGCGAGCTTCGCGCCCACCTTCCAGTCACCTATGAGCTTGCCGGAGGCCGGGTAGCGGATCGAGGCGCGCGCGAGCTTGACCACGTCAGCGGACTCTTGCTGGGTGAGTTTCGCGTTCCCGGTCTTGCTGCAGATTTGCTGGGACCGGTCCTGCGCCACGCGCTTGGCAAACGCCGGCGGCACTCCCGGGAACCCGTCATGCATCATCTTCTCCGCAATCTGGCGCGTGGTCGCCTCGTCGGGAAAACTCGCGCAGCCCGCGGCGATCAACACAGCCGCAAGCGACGTCGACCCTGCCAATACTATCATCTTGCGCATCGTTTTTTCTCCCCCTCAGCGTTTCACTCCGGGTACCCCGATCACGGCGCCATTGCCTTGATAGTTGAGATAACTGGTGATAGCAACAGAGATATCGGACAGGTAGGCGAGGTCCGGCAGGCGCATCTGCCAGTAGCAGATCTTGAGCCGCCACTGCATCGTGCGCAGGTTGCTTTGCGTTCCAAGATACGCCGGCCAGGACGTCACCACGTCCTGCAGTTGCTTGCGGTCGGTCATGTTCGGCAGGTCCTGCAGCCGGATGCGCTTGCCGTTTTCGCCGTGACAGGTGATGCAGCCGAAGTCGGTCGGCCCGTTGCGGCGGTAGAAGATGTATTCGCCCGCTTTGTAAGCGTCGTACTCCTTCTGGTGCGAGAGCGGGACGTTCATTTTCATTCCGTTCGACCTGGAGGCGATGAACGCGACCAGCGCCTCGACGTCCGACATGCGGTCGAGGTTGCCCATCGCGGTCTTCGCGAGATCTCCACGCTTGTAGCCCTGCAGCGCGACCATGCAGGTCACCAGCCGCGATTCGAGATCCTGCACCGCGTCCGTGTCCTGGAAATACCGCGGCAACGCGGCGTAAGCGCCCGCGAGCTGGCCGGGGCCCATGCCGAAGTCGCACCGCTCCAATGACGCGTTCTTGGGGCCGCGCTTCTGGTAGAACAGCGTCTTGCCGCGCTCCACCCAGAGCTCTCCCGGGTTGTCCTCGGCCAGCATCTTGCGGCCAACTCCGAGCGGGTCGCCCGACTGCGCCAGCGCCGGCGTCACCCCCCCTGCCACAAGGCAGACGAGAGCAAATGCGGCAATACCGCCCACTTTTCTCGGCATGGTTTCCTCCTCCGTAGGTCGTGAATCGGGCGACCGAGCGCGGCCGGCATCACGACGCCGCGGCCACCGCAACCTCGTCCGTGCGCTTGTCGCCCTTGTTGTCCGTCCAGGTCACGCTGATCCTGTCGCCGGCCTTGGCACCCTTCACGCGCAGGCCGAGAAACGGGTTGCGCGACACCGCCTGGCTCCATTGCGTGTCGAGCACCGTTTTGCCGTTGTGGGTGACCACCACGCTCTGGATGAAGTGCATCGGAATGATCTGCCCCTTCGAGTCCTTGCGCTGGCCGGTTTCCATCGGGTGCAGCATCAGGATGCGCACGTCGGCGACGTCGCCCTGAAGGGTGGCGCGGATTTTCATCGGTTCAGCCATGGTTCTGTCCTTTTTCTAGTAGCGGGACCGGGTCGCCCGATCAGCCGCAGCCCCCGACCGTGATCTTAACCTCTTTCCTGGCGGTGAAAACTTTTCCGCCGGCCTTCACGATCGCCCACACGTCGGAGGTCTGGCCCATCTTGATGCGGGTCGAGACGTAGCCCTCGCCCCCGCCGGCAACGTCGAACGTGGCGGCCAACGGAAACGGGTTCTTCTCGGCGACGATGGAGATCTGCTGGGTACCGGGTATCCTGCTCGTGACCGCAATCGGAACCACGGCGCCGTTCTCGGCGATATCCGGCGCGGTGATGACGATGTCCTTTGATTCCGCCGCGCCGGTAGCGCCCAGGCTCTTCATGACGTCGGCCATGGCCTTCGATTCGAATCCGGCCTTGTTCCAGGTCGCGGCCCAGGCCTGGCCGGTCCGGAGCAGCCCGGCCGCCGCAGCGATGACCAGCGTGCCGGCGCCGCCGGCGAATGCGAGAAGACTTCTGCGGTATGGGTTCATGCAAGCTCCTTGGTTACGCCATGTGCCCGCGCTGTCGTGCGCCCGGTTGAGTGCCTGTTTTCGGCGCCGCGGATCGGAAATCGATGCTATAGAAATCCCACAACCCTGTCTAACGAACGGGTTTTATGGGCCCATAAGCGATTCATCGCGGCAGCGCGCGGCCTCGCACCCGATTGGCAATCCAATCCCCTGATTTGCCGCCCCTTTTTTCCAGCAGCTGGACGCGCTCGATGCGCATCCCGCGGTCGACAGCCTTGCACATGTCGTATACGGTGAGCAGTCCGACGGCGACCGCTGTCAGCGCCTCCATCTCTACGCCGGTACGGCCCACGGTGGAAACCGTCGCCACGCATTCCACGACGGCCGGCTTCCGGCTCAGCTTGAAGTCCACGCCGATGCGCGTCAACGCCAGCGGATGACACAACGGAATCAGCTCCGAGGTTCGCTTCGCGGCCTGGATCGCCGCGATGCGCGCGACGCCCAGCACGTCCCCCTTGCCGGCGCGGCCCGCGGCGATTCTACCGAGCGTCGCCGGCAGCATCCGGATGCGGCCCCCGGCGCGCGCGACGCGCCGGGTCTCGTCCTTGCCCGCGACGTCGACCATGCTGGCGCGGCCGCGCGCGTCGATGTGAGTGAGCGCTTTCAAATGCGGTTACCGTCCGTGGTGCGCGAGCCGCAGTAGGAACTCCCGCGCATCCGAATTATCATAGCATCATGGGCTTGCGCGCATTGCTGGTGCTGCTACTCCTGGCCGTGCCACGCGTGCTGGCCGAGGGATTGCCCGAGCTCGGCGACGCCGCCCAGGCGAGCTTGTCGCCGCTGCAGGAGCGGCGGATCGGCGAGAGCATCATGCGCGAGATCCGGGCCGACCGCAGCTTCCTCGACGAGCCGGAAGCGACGGACTACATCAACAACCTGGGCCACCGTCTCGCCTCGCGCAACCCCGATGCCCGCCAGGACTTCGAGTTTTTCCTGATACACGACAGCCAGATCAATGCGTTTGCGCTGCCCGGCGGGTTCATCGGCGTCCACACCGGGTTGATTCTCGCGGCGCAAAGCGAGTCCGAGCTGGCGGGCGTGGTGGGGCACGAGGTGGGGCACGTGACCCAGCGCCATATCGCGCGCATGATCGCCCAGCAGAAGCAGAGCACCGTCATGAGCCTGGCGTCGCTCGCGGCGGCACTGCTGCTCTCACGCGTCAGCTCCGACGCCGCGCAGGCCGCGCTTGCCTTCGGGCAGGCCGGCACGATTCAGGGCCAGCTCAACTTTTCGCGCGATAACGAGCGGGAGGCGGACCGCGTGGGCCTGCAGATCCTCGATCAGGCGGGATTCGACCCGCATGCGATGGTGAGCTTCTTTGAGCGATTGCAGCGCGCGACCCGCGTCTACGAAACGGGGGCGCCGTCGTACCTGCGCACGCACCCACTGACCTTCGAGCGCATCGCCGACATGCAGAACCGGCTGCAGGGGGCGACCTTTCGCCAGGTCCAGGACAGCCTCGAGTTCCAGTTGATCCGCGCCAAGTTGCGGGCGCAGCTCGACGCGCCACGCGACGCCGTTGCCTTTTTCGAGGGCAGTCTCGCCGAGCGCAAGTTCCTGAGCGAAGCGGCGAGCCGCTACGGCCTCGCCGCGAGCCTCATGCGCGTGAAGGAGTACGCACGGTCCCGCCGGGCGCTGGCGGACCTGCGCACGCTGGTGCCGGCAAGCCCGATCGTGGATACACTGGCCTGCGAGCTGGAGTACCGGTCGGGCGGCGCGGAGCGGGCGCTGGATTGCTACCGCGAGTCGCTGAAGCGCTATCCGGCCTACCGCGCCCTGATCTACGACTTCGCGGGCGCGCTGCTCCAGACCGGGCAACCCGGCGAAGCGTTGCGTCTGGTGGAGGCGCGGCTGCTGACGATCACGGACGATTACAAGCTGTACCTGCTGCAGGCGCGCGGCTACGCCGCGCTCAACAAGCGGCTGGCCCAGCACCGCGCCCAGGCGGAGGCCTACGTGCGCATGGGCAACGTAACGGCGGCGGTGGAGCAGCTGCAAATCGGGCTGAAGACCGGGGACGGCGATTTCTTCCAGCTCTCCAGCGCCGAGGCGCGCCTGAGGGAGCTGCGCAAGATGAACGAGGAAATGCGGCGCGAGATGGGCAAGCGGTGAGCGCGGGGCGGTTGCGCCGCGCGTTCGCGGCGGGAGCGTTATGGTATTGTGGCGCATGGACTTTTCCCGTGCGCAGACTGTCCCCGGATTGCCGTCCCTGGTGTCGAAAGTCGGCAAGTACGAGGTCATCCGGGAGCTGGGCAAAGGCGCCACCAGCGCGGTCTACCAGGCGCTCGACCCGTTCCAGAATCGCCAGGTCGCGGTCAAGGTCGTGTTCCCGGAGGCGCTCGGCGACAAGGAGCACGGCAAGCGTTACCGCAAGCTGTTCGTGACCGAGGCCTCGCTCGCGGGCAAGCTGTCGCACCCGCACATCGTCGCGATCTACGACGCGGTGGCGGACGACGAGGCGAGCTACATCGTCATGGAGTACGTGGACGGGACCACGCTCGAGCAGTACACGCGCCACGACGCCCTGCTGCCGATCCAGAGGATAGTCGAAATCGTCTACAAGTGCGCGCGCGCCCTCGAATACGCCACGCGCGAGGGGGTGATCCACCGCGACATCAAGCCGGCCAACATCCTGCTCGCCGGCGAGTCGGACATCAAGATCATGGACTTCGGCGCGGCGCTGACGCTGGCCGCGGAAACGACGCAGGTGAGCGGCGTCGGCTCGCCGGCCTACATGTCGCCGGAGCAGGTGAAGGAGCAGCCGCTGACCTACCAGACCGACATCTTTTCGCTCGGCGTCGTGATGTACCAGCTCCTCACCGGGCGGCTGCCGTTCCAGGGCACCAACAACTACAGCATGATCTACCAGATCATCAACGTCGATCCGCCGCCGCCGATGCAGGTCCGTCCCGATATCCCGCCGCGCGTGGACGCGATCGTCATGCGCGCGCTCGCCAAGGACGCCGCGGCGCGCTATCAGACGTGGGACGAGCTGGCGCACGATCTCGCCACCGCGCTCGGCAAGGAGGAGAGGCGCGAGCCGGGCTTCGCCGAGAGCGAGAAGTTCGACACGCTGCGCAAGCTCGAATTCTTCCGCCACTTCACCGACGTCGAGCTGTGGGAAGTGCTGCGGCTCGCCACCTGGCACAAGCACCCGCGCGACACCGTGCTGATCCAGGAGGACGACATCGGCTCCTCGTTTTTCATCCTGATCTCGGGCGAGGTGAAGGTGGTGAAGCAGGACCGGCTGCTGAACGTCCTCAATCCGGGAGAATGCTTCGGCGAGATGGCCTACCTCGGCAAGCAGAAGTTCCAGCGCTCGGCGAGCGTCGTCGCGCTGTCCGAGATCGCGGTGATCGAGATCCGGGCCGAGACGCTGTCCAAGGCCTCGGACCTGTGCCGGCACCATTTCCACGGCGCCTTCCTCGAGCTGCTGGTGGACCGCCTCGCCATGGCCAACATGCGGCTGTCGCAGATGCTCGCCGACCGCAACATCAGCGTTTTCTGAAGCCTAGAAGACCCTAGGAGCCGCCCGGTGATTGCGCGTCGGGGCGACGTTCGGTAGGCGCGCGCATCCGGCCGAAAATCGAGGCGTTCCCGGAGGGGGAATTGTGCTAGCATTTCCGGGCAACTTTCAAAGGCGGATTCGATGACAAACCTGCCACCGGAGGCAACCATGGGGAGCACCAATATGTTCAGCATGCACAAGCACTTGAATTACCGCCGGCAACTCGGCCAGGGCATGACCGAGTACATCATCATCGTGGCCCTGATCGCGATCGCGGCGATCGGCGTCTACAGCTTCTTCGGCCAGACCGTGCGCCAGCAGACCGCCGGCATGGCGAAGGAGCTCTCCGGCCAGAGCGCGAGCGGCCAGATCGCCGGCGCCAAGACCGCGGCCGACGGGGCGGCGACCGACGCCTCCCAGAAGAAGGGCATGGGGGACTACTCCAGCGCCGCCGCGAAGAAGTAAGCGCCCGCGCGTTCCCCCGGTCAGGAGCGTGCGCCTCCAACCTCTCATGTGGAGAGGCGGGTCGAGCCTGCCCGCGCGCCAGCGCGGACAGGCGCTCATTTTCATCGGCATCACGACGGTGATCGTGCTGCTGGGCGTGATACTGCTCTACAACGTCGCGCAGCTCACCACCCAGAAGATGAAGCTGCAGAACACGGCGGACGCCGCGGCCTACAGCGGCGTTTTGCTCGAGGCGCGCGACTACAATTTCTCCGCCTACGCCAACCGCGCCATGATCGCGAACCAGGTGACGGTGGCCCAGCTGATCGGCACCATCTCCTGGCTGCGCAACCTCGACAACGTCTACCGCTCCGGCACCTTCACGGCGGTGCCGCAGAGCTTCGCCTCGCTGTCGGCCCTCGGCGCGATGTGGACGACGGTGTGGAACGCGATCCGGGTCGTCGTCGGGGGCGCCAACGCCGTCGCATCCGCGGCGGGCTTCGCGGTCAAGGCGCTCAACATCTGGATCGACCTGCTCTACGGCGGCAGCACGGCGTATCACCTCGCGATGGTATTGACGGTGCCGCAGGTCGTGGTCGACGTGATCGACGAGAACGACCCGGACGCGAGCTTGAGCCCCTCGGCCACCCAGATCGCGTTCGCGCTGAAGCACGCCTACGACGTGTACGCCTTCACCAGCCTCTACGACCCGCAGAAGACGAGCGGCGGCGACGTTGACAGCTCGACCGGGGCCGGCGGATCGGAGGATCGCCAGGCGAACGTCGTCTTCAATTCCCAGGACGGGTGGTACAACTTTCGCAGCTACCCGTGGCCGCTGCCGCTCTTGATCGACCCCACCAAGTTCATCCCGGGCAACTTCGGCACCGCCTTCATGATCATGTACCACAGCGGCGGCACCGAGATGAAAGATACCGTCAACAATAACAAGAAATTCTCGACCTGGACCGCGCTCGACGCGACCGGCACGTTCGTGCTGCTGATGGTGTGGATCTTCGTGCCGTTCCCGGTCCCGATCCCGATTCCGCTGCCGCTGCCCCAGGGGCATGGGGCGTCCTATTGCGGGCAGGCGACGCCGTCCTTGAGCCCGGGCAGCGGCAATTTCAATCACAACTTCGCGGAATCCTACGGCTCGGCATTCGTCAACCCGCTGACCATTGCGGCGGCGGGCATCCAGGTGGGCAAGGGCCCGGGCGCGAACGTCGACAGCCGCTGCGGGCTGCGGCCGTACTGGGACGTCACCAAGCGCACCACCAACGACCCGAACCTGCTGGGGCCGGAGCTCCTGATCGAGGTCAAGAAGAACATTTCGAAAATCACCATTTCGACCTCCACGGGACTGCAGATCGGCAAGGGCACCACCGGCAACGGGCAGCTCTGGATGCCCGCCGCCACCGAGGGCGACGAGATCCGCGCGCTGTCGAAGGCGCAGACCTACTTCTCGCGGCCGCCCAAGCTGTTCGCTCGCGGCGACGGCAAAACCGAGTACGGCAGCCTCTACAACCCCTACTGGCAGGCGCGGCTGCTGCCCAACAGCATCCTGGAGCAGGGCGCCTCGATCGTGTCCGCGGCCTTCCCATGACGCGCAGCCCGTTCCCATGCCGCGGTCAGGCCCTCGTCGAATTCATGGTCGGGGCGACGCTGTTCCTGATCCCGGTGTTCCTGATCATCCCGCTGCTCGGCAAGTACGCGGACATGAAGGGCGCCGTGGTCCAGGCCGCCCGCTACAACGCGTGGGAGCGCACCGTCTGGTACGGCCAGAGCGCCTCCAGCAGCGGCGACTGGAACAGCAACGACAAATCCGAGACCGCCATCAAGAACGACATGGCGACCCGCTACTTCGGCAACGCCCTCAACAGCGAATTGTGGCGGGATCGCGCCGGCAGCCCGATGATGGCGAATTACACCAACGCGATCGTCAACAACAGCTCGCCGAGCACCGCCGACAACATCCTGGATTTCGCGGTCACGGCGCTCGGCATGATCAGCAATTTCCGGCTCGAGACCAAGGGCTACTACGCCGGCACCGCGACCCTCAACACCGCGGCCATCACCGGCATCGGGCAGGCCATCGAGCGTGCCGGCACGGAATCGTGGGGGTCGCTCAACCTCGCCATTTCGGACAAGAACGTGATCCTCGCCAACGGCTGGAGCGCCAACGGTCCGGACCACGTCAAGACGCAGACCAAGGGCCTGATGCCGCTCGGCTTCTTCGACAACGTGGTGTTCGACGTGCTGCGCTGGGCGATGGTGGTGTTCACGCCCGAAGTGGTGCCGACGGTGCTCGAGGCAGGCAAGGTGGAAGTGGACGAGGTGCCGGAAGACCGGCTGAAACCGTAAGGTCGCGCGAGACTCGTTGACGTGTTTACCCTGATGCCGACATTTTCCCTCCGGTTCCTGCGCCGCGCCGCGTGGGCGGTTGCGCTGGCCGCGCTCGCGCCGGCCGCGCTTGCGCAGAACAAATCGATGCCGGCCTGCCCGGAATTTCCGGTGCCCGAGGCGGGCCAGGTGAAATGGGTCGCCCCCGACATGACGTTCAACGGGGTGCCGCTGCAGGTCAAGGAGCTCGCGAGCCGCGAATCCCCCCGGCAGGTGCTGGAGTTCTACAAGCGCAACTGGGGCAAGGCGCAGCCGTATTTCCACGAGTACCAGGTGGAAGGCTGGGAGGCGGCGATCGCGACGCTCAGGAAGCACTGCTTCTACACGGTGCAGTTGAAATCCGACGGGCGCGGCGGCGCCTACGGCCTGTTGAGCGTCAGCGCGCGCCCCGGAAACGGAAGCTTGAAGACGCCCGGCGCCGGGTTCGCGCTGGCGCCAGGCAGCCGCGTGATCAACGACATCGACCACTACGACGGGGGCAAGAACGGCCGCACGCTGCTCATCCTCAGCAACCTCGCGACCGAAACCAACGCGGATTTCTACCGCCGCGCGCTGGTGGACGCGGGCTGGGCGGCGATCCTCGACCAGGCGGTGGACACCGCAAAGGGCGCATCCCGCGTGATGGTGCTCAAGCGCGGCCGCCACGAGACCCACCTCAGCATCACGCCCTACGGCGGCGCCGGCAGCAGCGTGCTCGTGACCGTGGTGGACAAGCCATGACGCGCCAGCGCGGGCAGTCGAGCGTGGAGTACACCATCATCGTGGTGCTCGTGCTGCTGGTGCTGATCGAAGGCGGCCCCAATTCTCCGATTGCCGAGGTCGTGACCGCGCTGAAGGAGTATTTCGGCGCCTATTCCTGGGCGATTTCGTTTTCCAACCTGCTCACCTTTCTCTGAGAAGCGACGATGGCATTCCAAATTCCGCGCCTGCGCATCAACCGCACCTGGCTCATGCTGTTTCTCGCAATCGGGCTCGGCCTCGCCGCCACCTGGCTCACGCTGCAGTACCTGAAAATCCGGGAGCAGCGCATGGCGGAGGACCTCGAAGCGCGGGGCAAGGGCGGTCCCGGCGTGAGAGTGGTGGTGCCGACGCGGGACCTGCAGCGCGGCATGGCGGTCACCCAGGCCGTGGTGGCGGGGCGCGAAATCGCGTCCGACCTCGTCTATGCCGAGACCATCACGGTGAACATGTGGGACCGCTTCAACGGCGCGAAGCTGATCCGCAACGTGCAGCGCGGCCGCCCGCTGCGGCTGTCGGACCTGCAGGAGGAGATCAAGGATTTTTCCAAGTTCCTGGAAAACGGCCAGCGCGCCATCACGATCGAGACCGACGAGGTCAATTCCATCGCGCAGCTGGTGAAGCCGGGCAACCTGATGGACCTCTTCCTGATCATCGCCGACCCGGCCGATCCCACCGGCAACGTGCAGCAGATCGTGCTCATGATGCAGCGCCTCAAGGTGATCGCCACCGGGCAGCGGGTCAGGGGCTCGTTCGAGGAAGCGCCGCCGCCGGACGGCGCGCAGCAGCCGGGCGCGCGCTACGCGACGTTCACCTTCGAGGTCACGCCCGAGCAGGCGGCGCGCATCGCGCTCGCCCAGTCGCTCGGCAAGTTCCGCGCCGTGCTGCGCAACGAGCCCGACGAGGAGGTGGTGAAGCTCGGCCGGATCAATTCGCGCAACCTGCTGAAGAAGGTCGCGATGGCGGACACGCCGGAGGAGCGCGACGAGACGGCGGTCGAGTACATCATCGGCGGCCGCGGCCAGGGGGGCATCGGCAGCACCATCAACGTGAACGTGCCCGGCCTCACGCCCGGAGCGGCGGGTGTGCCGGGCCTGCCCGGTGCCCCCGGCGCATTGCCGGGCGTCCCGGGTGGCGTGCCCGGCGCCGCGGGTCCGGTGATGGGCGCTCCGCCCAGCGTCCCGGCCATGGCCCAACCCTATTTCCCGGCGGTTCCGCAACCGCCGCCCGCGGCGGGGCAGCAAAAGTAGTCGGGACGGCGGCAAGCAAAAAAACTGAAGTTTCCGGGGGGGACGAACATGAACCTACGCAAGCTGCTCAATTTCCTGGCGGTCGTCGCCGGCCTGCTGGCGGCGGCGGCCTCAGGCGCGCAGGGCGGGGCGGCGCAGGACGCGGGCGAGATCATCATCCTGTACGTCGGCGAGGTGCGCACGCTGCCCATCACCAATATCCAGCGCGTCGCGGTCGGCAACGGCAAGGTCATCACCACCACGGTGCTGGAAAAGGAAATGCTGCTGCTCGCCGAGAGCCCGGGCGAGACCGGCATGCAGGTCTGGCACAAGGACGGCGCGGTGCGCCGCTACACGGTGCGCGTCACGCTGGCCAACCTTGGCAACACGCAGCAGCAGCTTTCCCGGATCCTGGTTTCCATTCCCGGCATCAAGGTCGAGCGCATCGGGGACTACGTCGTGATCACGGGCGCGACCACCAAGTTGAACCTCCAGCGCATCGCCATGGCGGCGGGCAACTTCAAGCAGGTGCTCAACATGGCGCGCGAGGAAGAGGTGACCATGAAGAAGATGGTCTACCTGCGGGTGCAGATCGTGGAGTTCAAGCGTGCGGCGCTGGAGAACATCGGCATCAAGTGGGCCGGGCTGATCACCGGGCCGGCCTTCGGATTCGCCTGGGACGTCATCACCTCCGGCGGCTTCACCGCCCGGCAGTCCGATCCCGGGCTCGCGGGCTCCGTGCCCGGCGCCGCCGCCCCCGGGGCGCCGCCCGGCTCGCAGCCGCCGGTGCTGTCGAGCCTGCCGCCGCGCGTGAGTCCGCCGCGGGCCTACCTCGGGATCGCCACCAGCATCACCTCGCAGATCAACCTCGCGGTGCAGCAGGGCGATGCCTACATCCTCGCCACCCCCGAGCTCTCCACGCGCAGCGGCGGCGAGGCGAAGTTCCTCGCCGGCGGCCAGATCCCGATCGTGACGCCGGCCTCCGGTCTCAACCCCGCGACCGTCAACTACAAGGACTACGGCATCAAGTTGTCCATCAATCCCATGGCCGACGACCGGAACAACATCATGGCCACCATCAAGACCGAGCTGAGCACGATCGACCCGGCGACCGGCACGCCGGAGCAGCCCGGCTTCCTCACGCGCTCGACCGACTCGGAGATCAACGTGCGCAACGGCGAGACCATCGTGCTCTCGGGCCTGGTCAACACCGACCTCTCCAACCAGGTGGACAAGTTTCCCTGGCTCGGCGACCTGCCGATCCTCGGGGCGCTGTTCCGCTCCACCAATTTCCGCAACAACCGCTCGGACCTCGTGATCTTCGTCACGCCGATGATCGTGGACCCGAACTCGACGTTGACGCGCGAGCGCATCGAGAAGGCGAAGGAGATCCGGGAGAAGTTCGACGGGTTCCTGCAGAAGAAGGGCATAGTGGACTAGGAGGCAACGACGACGATGTTTCGCTTAGCGGTGACCAGCCCCAAGGGGCAGAAGAACGAGCTGGAGTGCGCGATCGACGCGTGCACCATCGGCAAGGGCGACGACAACCTGGTCGTGATCCGCGGCTGGTCGGTCGGCAAGAAGCACGCGACGATCAAGCAGCGGCCGGACGGCTTTTTCGTCGAGGACCACGGCGCGATGGGCGGCACCGAGGTCAACGGCAAGATGATCAACGGTGTCTACGGCCCGCTGAAGGGCGGCGACGCGATTCTGATCGGGGGCTACGACATCCGCGTGCTGGCCGACGGGCCGGCCGCCGCCGCGCCGCAGCCCGCGCCGGCCGCGGCATCCGCCGCCGCCGCGCCAAAGGCGGCTCCCGCTCAGGCCGCGGCGCCATCCGCGCCGCAACCGGCGCCGGCCAAGGCGGCCGCGCCGGCGGCGCCGAAGGCGACCAGCAAGGAAGTGGCCGAGTTCAACCAGACGCGCAACCAGGTTCACCACAAGCTGATCCAGGCGATGGACCTGCGCCGGCTCGACGTCTCGCGCATGGGCGAGAAGGAGCTGCGCGACTCCACCAAGGCATTGATCGACGAGATCATCGCCAACGACAAGAACCTGCCCGCGCACCTCGACAAGAAGATGGTCGCCAAGGCGGTGCTCGACGAGGTGGTGGGGCTGGGACCGCTCGAGGACCTGCTCGCCGATGCGTCGGTGAGCGAAATCATGGTCAACCGCTACGACCAGATCTACGTCGAGCGCGGCGGTAAGCTGACGCTGTCCGACATCACGTTCTCGGGCGAGAAGGCGGTGGTGGGCGCGATCGAGCGCATCGTCGCGCCGATCGGCCGGCGCATCGACGAGTCGAGCCCCATGGTGGACGCGCGGCTGAAGGACGGCTCGCGCGTGAACGCCGTGATCCCGCCGCTCGCCTTGAAGGGCGCCAACATCACCATCCGCAAGTTCTCCAAGTCCAAGCTCCAGGACACCGACCTGATCCGCTACGGATCGGTCACGCGGGAGATCATGGATTTCATGAAGATGGCCGTGCTGCACGCCGCCAACATCGTGATCTCCGGTGGCACCGGCTCGGGCAAGACCACGCTGCTAAACGTCCTCTCCAACTACATCCCGGAGGACGAGCGCATCATCACGGTGGAGGACGCGGCCGAGCTGCAGCTCTCGCAGCCGCACGTGGTGTCGCTGGAAGCGCGGCCGCCCAACTCGGAGGGCAAGGGCGCGGTGCACATCCGCGACCTGGTCAAGAACTGCCTGCGCATGCGCCCCGACCGCATCGTGGTCGGCGAGTGCCGCGGCGGCGAGGCGCTCGACATGCTGCAGGCGATGAACACCGGCCACGACGGCTCGCTCACCACCGCCCACGCCAACACGCCGCGCGACTGCATCGCGCGGCTCGAGGTGATGACGCTGATGTCGGGGCTCGATCTCCCGGTGCGCGCGATCCGCGAGCAGATCGCCTCCGCCGTGGACATCATCATCCAGCAGAGCCGCTTCCCCGACGGCAGCCGCCGGGTGACCCACGTCACCGAGATCACCGGCATGGAGGGCGAGATCATCCAGCTGATGGACATCTTCCTGTTCAAGCAGGAGGGCTACGGGCCGGACGGCAAGATCCGCGGCCGCTTCATCGCCACCGGCAACATCCCCGAGCTCTACCAGAGCCTGCAGCAGCGCGGCATCGCGGTCGACCTCGGCATCTTCAAGATCGAGGGCAAGCGTTGAGCGTGGGCAACCTCGACGCGCTGGTCGCGATCATCGGCTTCATCGCCATCATCATGGCCTGGAGCCTGATCCAGGTCGCGCGCGATTTCCTGAGCCGCCAGAAGCAGGCGATCGAGCAGGAAGCGGAGTCCGAGGGCGGGCTGCGCGACATGTTCATCGACGTCGATCCCGCCAAGCTGTTCTACGG
>MERD01000057.1:0-3914 GCA_001771935.1 Betaproteobacteria bacterium RIFCSPLOWO2_02_FULL_67_26 | reverse complement strand
GGCCGCCGCGCTGCGCAAGCGCCGCTTCAAGCAGTTCGAAACGCAGCTGCCGGACGCGCTGCTCATGGTCTCCGGGGCGCTGCGGGCGGGGGCGAGCCTGACGGTGGCGATGGAGGGAATGGTCAAGGAGCAGCGCCCGCCGCTCGCCCAGGAATTCGCGCTGATGCTGCGCGAGCAGCGCCTGGGCGTGGACTTCGACACCGCGCTGCGCAACCTGGAGAAGCGGCTGCCGATCCCGGATTTCATCATGGTGGTCGCCGGCCTGCGCATCTCGCGCGAGGTCGGCGGCAACCTTGCCGACATCCTGGACACGCTGGCCGACACGCTGCGCCGCAAGCACCAGATGGAGGGCAAGATCGATGCGTTGACCGCCCAGGGCAAGATGCAGGGCATCGTCATGACCGGGCTGCCGTTGTTCCTGATGCTGATACTCACGCAGATGGAGCCGGAGGCGATGGCGCCGCTCTACAATACCTGGTACGGGTGGGCGACCCTCGCGGTGATCGGGGTGATGGAAGTCGTCGGCTACGTGGCGATCCAGAAGATCACCACCATCGACGTCTAGGGAACCGGCCGCCATGTCCGACACCGCCCTGACCTTCCTCATCGCGCTGATGGTGGGCACCAGCGTGCTGCTGTTCTTCTATTCCGTGCCGAAGCTGAACCAGGAAGTGCCGGACGAGGACCGCGAGTACATGGACCCGCTGCCGGTGCTCCTCAGGCTGGTGTGGCCGCTGGTGCGGTTCCTCGAGTATCACGTGTGCCAGTTCATCCCGGCCGACGCGCTCGAGAAGACCCACCAGAAGCTGGCGCTGACCGGCGTCGGCTACCTGGTCAACGCGGAGCAGTTCTACGCGATCCGCATCCTGTCCACGGTCGGCGGCTTCGGGATGATGTATATCGCCCTGGACATGCTGGAGAAGCATTCGCCCGGGACGCTGCTGACGGGCCTCGTGATCGGGTATTTCTATCCCGACATCTGGCTCGGGGACGTGCGCAACGGGCGGCGCAAGAGCGTGCTGAAGACGCTGCCCGCCTACCTCGACTTCATCACGATGGCGGTGGAGGCGGGGCTCAACATGACCGGCGCCATCACCCAGGCGATGGACAAGGGCCCGGCGGGGCCGCTCAAGCACGAGTTCTTCATGGTGGTGCGGGACCTGCGCTCGGGCCTGCCGCGGGCCGACGCCCTGCGGCGCATGGAGGGCCGGCTGCAGATGACGGAAGTGACGAGCTTCGTCGGCACCGTGATCCAGGCCGAGCGCATGGGCGCGAGCCTGGGCGCTGCGCTGCGGGTGCAGGCCGAGCAGCGGCGCATCGAGCGCTTCCAGCGCGCCGAGAAGTCGGCGATGGAAGCGCCGGTGAAGCTGATCGGCCCGCTCATGATGTTCATCTTCCCCGTGACCTTCGTCGTGCTCGGCTTCCCCATTGCGATGAAGTTCCTCGCGATGGGGACGCTGTAAGCGCCTCGAGGATGATGCGGATGGGCGCGCTCCATGACCGGCGGGACGGGCGCTGCGTGGTGGCCCGGGTGTGGAAGCCGGCCGGCGCGTGGGCGCGCATGCGCGGGCTCCTCGGCCGGCCCCCGCTCGGCGCCGGCGAGGGCATGCTGCTCGAGCCGTGCGGCGCGGTGCACACCTTCGGCATGCGCTACGCCCTCGACCTCGTGTTTCTCGACCGCGGCGGGCGCGTAGCCAAGCTCGCGCGCGGGGTCGGGCCGTGGCGCGTTGCGGGCAGCGGTTCGGCGCACGCCACGCTCGAGCTCGCGGACGGGGCGGCCGCGGCGTGCGGGCTCAAGGTCGGCGACGTGATCGACTGGCGGGAATCGGATCGGTGAGGAAAATCACCCACTTGATAGTGTTGTTCACGGCGGGCGCGGCGCTTGCCGGGTGCGCGGCCGTCGACGAGGTGCTGCCGCAAAGGAGCGACCTGTTCCAGCTCTCGAACGACGCGCAGCTCGCCTACGAAGCCGGCGAGGACGCCCGCGCCGAGAAGCTCTACCAGGCGCTCGCGCGGTCGGCGCCGAACGACCCCGAGATCTGGCTGCGGCTCGGCAACCTCTACGCGCGCGCCAACCGCCCCGACGCGGCGGCCGACGCTTACCAGCGCGCGCTCGCCCTCAAGAGCAACGATGCGCGCGTGTGGCACAACCTCGCCGTCGTGCGCCTGCGCCAGGGCTGGGCGGCGCTGATCCAGGCGAACGCCGCGCTCGACGCCCAGGACCCGCTGTACCGCGAGACCGAGCGCATGATCGGCCACCTCGGACAGATGCCGGCGGTCGGCGCGCAGCCGGCGCCCGGCGCGCCGGCGTCCCGGCAGGAGCCGAAGCGGTGAATGCGTCGAGCATCCGGCGTGGGGGAGGGGGCGCGCGCCGCAAGCGGCGCGCGGGCCAGGCCATGGTCGAGTTCCTCATCATCTTCCCGACGCTGCTGATGCTGGTGCTGGGCGCCTTCCAGTTCGCGCTGCTCTACCAGCAAAAGCAGACCCTCAACTACGCCACCTACATGGCGGCGCGCCACGGCGCGTTGAAGAACGGCAAGATGAACCCGATCAAGGACGCGCTGGCGTCCAACCTGACGCCGCTCTACATGACGAAATCCGGCGACTACGCGGACCTCATCAAGGCGCGCGTCATCGCCGCGATCGAGACCTTCAATCCCCTCAACATGAGGATCGAGATCCTCAACCCCACGGGCGCGGCCTACAACGCGCACAAGGCCGATTCCGAGACCGGCACCGAGATCCCCAACGACAACCTGATGTACCGCGGCACGGGGGTCAAGGGCGGCATGAACGTGCAGGACGCGAACCTGCTCACGGTCCGCGTCACCTACTGCGCGCGCCTCATCGTGCCGATCGTCAACAAGGCGATCTACTCGCTCTATTTCGGCGTGACCGGCATCCAGGAGGTGCTGTCGAGCGCCTATTTCGCCGACGCCGGTCCCGCAGGGCTCGGCGCGCGCTGCTCCACCATCGCCGACAACATCAGCGGGCTCGTCGCCCTCGTCAATTCCTACGTGCCGTGGCTCGACCTGTCGGGCATCGGCGCCGCGCTCTCGTCGATCCCCACCACGATACCCGGCCTCGACTGGAACATCGGCGGCTACCGCATCCCGATCTCGTCGATCGCGACCGTGCGCATGCAGAGCGCGATGACCCAGTCGCCGTGACGGGGACCCTCATCCCTCGCGCGGCGCTGATGCTGGCCGCTCTCGCGGCGCCAGTGCTCGCCGCGGCGCCCGCGCCCGATTTCAAGGACGGGCTGTGGCGCGTGGAAGTGGTGACCGAGAGCCGCGGCATGAAAATGAAGCCCATGCCCCCGTACCGCTACGAGCGCTGCTACACGCAGAGCGAAGTCACGACGCACCTGACGCAGCCCGGCGCGCCGTGCCGCGCCATACCGACCGAGATCAGGCCGGAAGAGATGCGGTGGCGGCTCGCGTGCTCGCGCAAGCTCGGCGACGTCGACGGCCGCATCATCCTGAAGTTCCAGGGCGAGCGCCTCGAGGGGCTGGTCACGACCCATACCGCCTACCCCGAGCCGATGGAGGTCACCCAGCGCATTTCCGGCCGGCGCGTCGGCGACTGCAAGACGCCGCCGCGCAAGCGGTCGCCGCCCGGGGTCAAGCCGCGCGCCGGGCTGCCGGACTACGACGAGAAGCAGTGAATCCCGCGCGCTGCTTCACGGTTTGACGGCCGGCGGCGCGGGCGGCGCCGCAGCGCCCATGCCCTGGCCGCGGTCGCCGCGGTAGAGATTGACGCCGTCGCCCTGCACGGAGATCAGGCGGTTGCCGCCGACCAGCCGCATGCGCTGCTCGCGCTCGTCCTCGAAGTAGCGTTCCTGGTCGCCGTCCCCGGCGCGCGTGCCGTCGTCGCCCGCCGCCCGGGTGTCGCCGGGCGCCCCGCCATCCGCC
>MERD01000056.1:6192-8269 GCA_001771935.1 Betaproteobacteria bacterium RIFCSPLOWO2_02_FULL_67_26 | reverse complement strand
TGATCGCGCAACAACCGGGAACCACCATTTTGGAAAGAAAAATCGGAAAACGTGGTCTGACCCTGCGGTTCCAAGGTTACACAGCGTAGCGCTTGAGCGCCGCTTCGTCGAACTTGAGTCCCAGGCCCGGCTTGCGCGGCACTTCGAGTTCGCCGTTCACCGGCACCGGCACTTCCTCGAAGATCTTGAAGGTCCACGGCATGTACTCCACCGTCAGCCCGTTCGGGATCGCGGCGATGAGGTGGACGTGGATCTCCGGCACCAGGTGGCTCACGACCGGCAGGTTGAAAGCTTCCGCCATGCCGGCGATCTTGAGCCACTGCGTGATGCCGCCCGCGCGCATGAGGTCGATCATCACGATGTCCACCGACCGCGCTTCCATCATCTGGCGGTGCGGCGCCGGGCCGTAGAGGTACTCGCCGCCCGCAATCGGCGTCGCCAGCGCGCCGGTCACCCGGGCCAGTCCCTGGTAGTCGTCGGCGGTCGTGACGTCTTCGAGCCAGTAGAGATGCGCATCCTCGATCCGCGTGCCGATATCGATCGCCTGGTCGACGCGCCAGCGCTGGTTGATGTCGCACATGAGGTCGATGCCCGGGCCGATGCTCTCGCGCACGCGGCGGATGCGCTCGACTTCCTTCTCCGGCGACGTGTCCCCCGGCAGCGCGAGCTGCGTCTTCATCTGGCGGAAGCCCTTCTCGACGAGCCGGGGCGCCGCCTTCACCAGGTGGTCCAGCGGAAACGTGCGCATCAGCGCGCCGCTCGCGTACGTGGGCACGCGCTCGCGGTGGCCGCCGATCATCCGCCACAGCGGCAGGTTCAATGACTTGCCGCGGATGTCCCACAGCGCGATGTCGATCGCGGACAGCGCAAGCGTGAGCAGGCCTCCGGGGCCGGAGCCGGCCGCGGCCGCGCGCAGCTTCGCGGCGACCGCCTCGGTGCGCAGCGGGTCTTCTCCGACCGCGAGCGCGCCGAGCGCATCCACCGCGTGCTTGAGCGCGCCGGTGAGCGCCGCGCCGAAGAAGGTGTAGCCGATGCCTTCGATCCCTTCGTCGGTGCCGACCCGCAGCGCAACGAACTCGCGCATTGCGCCGGGCGTCCCGGGGCCGTCGGCGAGAGGCTCGTCGACGGGCACCCGGATGACTTGCGACTGGATTTTTGTGATCTTCATGGAATGCGTGGATCGTGATTCGTGGATCGCCCCTCGAAAAGAAAGCCGGCCTGGCGGCCGGCTTTCCGGTTGTGTTGCCGCAAGTTACTTCTTTTCTTCCTTCTTCGCGTCAACCGCTGGCGGCGGTGGCGGTGGCGCAGGTGCCGCCGCTTCCGGCTTGGCGATAGCAGGCTGGCTCGGGGCCGAGGCGGGGGGTTTCTGTTGCTCGCCGCAGGCGCCCAGGGCCAGGGCCGCGAGAGCGGCGGTGAGAATCGAGGTGCGTTTCATGCCGGTTTTTCCTTGGATACGTGGTGTCCAGCCGTCGGGCGCGTATTCTACCTTAAAGGCCACTGGGTCCCGCGGTCACCGCCAGGGCCGAGGCTTCCCAGATTTCCGCAAAGCGATCGAGCAGCTGCTGCGCGCCGACGAGGTCATTGGTGCCGAGAGCCGCGCGCAGAAAACGGTAGTGGAAGCGGTGCAGGTAATGGTTGGCGTCGAATACCACGAAGGGATCGTAGACGTTCTTCGCGGGGCTCAGCGTCTCGTGAATCCGGACCGCGGCGCTGAACTGCCGCACCAGGTCCACCAGGCGCGGGCACTCGCGCTCGACCGGCCCGGCGTCGTGCACCACGATCAGCAGGCGGTTCATGCGGTTCGCGAGCAGGAACTGCCGCAACGCCTCGTAGCGCTCCGGCGAATTCCAGGCACGCGCCAGGCGGTCGTCGAAGACGCGGATCGTGCGCAGGGTCTGCGGGATCAACCCGTCGACCAGCGCCTCGTACTCGCGCATGCCCTCGAAGCGGCGGTACTCGGCGTTCGGCAGATTTCCGGTCTGTTCCATGCCCACTTTCCGTTCCGGGACCACCGCGCATTGAACGGCTGCGAGCCGGTCCGTTCGAATGCGCGGAGTTAAACCGGCGTTTCACGTCC
>MERD01000056.1:0-6173 GCA_001771935.1 Betaproteobacteria bacterium RIFCSPLOWO2_02_FULL_67_26 | reverse complement strand
CCGCGACAGCAGCCGTGCCCCGGACCGGCCCGCCGCGCAGGCTTCCCCGTTGATGAACAGGGTGCCGTCGCGGAACAGCATTCGCGTCGGCGCCGCGAGCCGCAGGCCGCCGCGCGCCGCGTGCGCGAGGAACGAGCGCGCGGGAAGCGGTCGGTGCGGACGCGAAAAGAGCACGTTGGGTCTGGGTTCAGTGAGCGTGCAGCCCAGGAAGCGGACGACATCGCGGTCGTTCCACCGGATGCGGCTCAGGAACCCGCGCACCTTCCGCACCATGTCGTCCCCGATCCGCGCCGGGCGCGGGCGAGGCTCAAGCTCCGGATCGGCATAGCGTCCGGCCAGTTTGAGGTTGTCCTGCAGATATTCCAGGAACCGCGCTCCCGCTTCCTGCGCGTCGGGCGCGCGAAAGCCGACCGAGTAGGTGATGCAGTCGCCGCCCACTGCAATGCCGTCGTGCGCGCAACGCGGCGGAAGGTACAGCGCATCGCCCGGCTGGAGCACCCATTCGCGCGTCGGGCGGAAGCGCCGCAGTATCCGGAGCGGCGCCCCCGCGACCAGCCCGAGGTCCCGCTGGCGGCTCACGCGCCAGCGCCGCCGGCCTTCGCCTTGCACCAGGAAAACATCGTAGTTGTCGAAATGGGGGCCGACGCCGCCGCCGGGCGGCGCATAGCTCACCATCAGGTCGTCGAACCGCGCATGGGGGATGAACGAGAACGAATCGAGCAGCTTCCACGTCGCGGGCAGCGCGCGATCGACCCCGTTCACCAGCAGCGTCCAGTTCGAGCGCGGCAGCCGCGCGAGCGCGCGCCGGTCGAATGGCCCGTGGGTCACGCTCCAGCGCCGGCCATGGCGCCGCACCAGGCGCGACTCCATGTCGTCGCGCGCGGCGAGCTCGAACAGGGTATCGCGCTGCACCAGTCCGGCGCATGCCGGCAGGGCGTTGCGCGCCAGCAGCGGCCTTTTTTGCCAATGGCGGCGCAGGAATTCGGCCGGCGACAGTCCCGCAAATCCGGTTTTTGCCATGCAAAACGATGATAACCCACGGGTAACACGAAACCGGGAAAATTTTGCGCGGATAGCGCTTGACCACGGCGAGGGTTATTCACAAAATGGGACAAGCGATTTATTTATGCTGCCGGACACCCTGCTTACCTCAACCATGCTGCAGCCGGGCCAGTTGGCGCCGGGTTTTGATCTGCCGGACGCCGACATGAACGTGGTGAGCCTCGGCGGCTTCAGGAACCGCCGCAACGTCGTGCTCTATTTCTATCCTAAGGACGACACGCCGGGCTGCACGCTGGAGGCGATCGAATTCAGCGAGAAGGATGACGAGTTCGGCGCGCTCAAGGCGGTCGTGCTGGGGGTGAGCATGGATGACTGCCTGTCGCACGGGGCGTTCCGCGACAAGCACGGCCTGGCCGTGCAGCTGCTTGCCGACTCGGACGGGGAAGTGTGCCGCCGCTACGGCGTGCTGCACGACAAGGAGGCGGAGGGAAAGAAGAAGACCTGCATCGTGCGCTCGACTTTCATCATCGACCGCAAGGGTGTGCTGAAGCACGCCCTTTACGGGGTTAATCCGCGTGGCCACGCGCAGGAGGTCCTCGGGCTGCTCAAGGACTCCGGCAGGTGCAGATAGCCAGGAACACCGTCGTTGCGCTCAACTATGAGTTGCACGATACGGACGGCAATCTGATCGAGAAGACCGAGGGCCCGATCGAATATCTGCACGGCGGCTACGACGGCATCTTCCCGCTGGTGGAGAAGGCGCTCGCCGGCAAGAGCGCGGGCGACAGCTGCCGCGTCCGGCTCGAGCCCGATGACGCGTTCGGCGAGTACGATGCCGACCTGGTGCACCTCGAGCCGCGCGGCAAATTTCCAGAAACCGTGGCGGTCGGCATGCAGTTCGAGGGGCGCGGCGCCGAATCGGGGACGTCGCTCATCTACACCGTGACCCATATCGCCGGGGACAAGGTCGTGGTGGACGGCAACCACCCGCTCGCCGGCAAAGCGCTGGATTTCTCGTGCACGGTGGCCGCGGTGCGCGTGGCGACCGCAGAAGAGGTGACCCACGGCCACGTGCATGGGGCGCACGGGCATCATCATTAGCTTCCCGGCGTCACCTCGAACCTCACGCGCCCGCCTTCATCGCCGACGCGAATTCGCACCCAGTTCATCGTGGGATAGCCGAAAACTTCCACGCGCGTGAAGTTGGCGAGCGGCGCGTCGTCCGCCGGATCGCGCAGCGGCCGGTCCACCCGGTGGCGGTGCGTGTCGCCGTGTACGAGCAGCACCTCGCCGCGAAACGCCCGGGTTTCGCGGGCGAGCGCGGAGAGCAGCTCGCGATAGCCGAAATAGTGGCCGGTGGGCGAGGCCCACGGATTGGCCTGCATCAGCACCACGACGGCACTCGACCCGTCGCCGCGCGCCAGCCGGAACGCCTGCTCGAGCCATAGTATCGCGGCGGCGTTGCGGTCGCGAAATTCCTCCGGCATGTGCCGCGCATTGTTGGCGCCGCCGGGCACGTTCAGCGTCACGAACTGCGCCGCGCCGTGCCGCCAGCGTGCGTGCTCCGGGTAGCCCGCCGACTGGCGCGCGAGCCGGATCCGCAGCTGCCCAAGGCTCTCCTCGCCCGAGTGAAAGAGCTCGCGCAGCTTGCGCAGGCGCTCGAGCGGGTCGTAGCGCCCCGCTGAAAAGCGCCGGCAGTCCGTCCACTCGTTGTCTCCCGGCACGAAAACGAACGGGTGGCGCGAGTACTCGAACCACTCCCGGCGCTGAAGAAACAGCGCATCGTCGCAGCGGGTGTCGGGTGCCTTGAAGTCTCCGACGTGCACCACGAAGGCGAGCGGCTCGCGGTTCATCTCGGCGATGAGGTCGGGGAAGCGTGCCTCGTCGTCGCGCGAGTAGGGCGTGTCGCCGAACGCCGCGAACACGAATTCCGCGGCGGCAAGGTCGCCGGCAAATGTCGCGCACAGCGCGAGCCCGGTGATCGCGCCGCGGCATGAGGTGACGAGTGACGGGTGACGAGTGACGGATAGCAAGACGAAGGACTTGCTTCTCACTCGTCGAGCTGCTTGCGCAGCTCGTAGAGCAGCTCCAGCGCTTCCTTCGGCGTGAGCGTATCCGGGTCGAGCGCGCGGAGTTTCGTCAGCGCGGGATGTTCCGCCGGCTGTGGCGCGAGGCGCGCGCCCGTCGCGCCCGCCGCGAACAGGTCGCGCTGCGGGCCGGCGGCCAGTCCGTGCTCCTCGAGTTCGGCGAGGCGCTTGCGCGCGGCCCGGATCACGGCGCCCGGCACGCCGGCGAGCCCCGCCACCTGCAGGCCGTAGCTCTGGCTGGCGGGGCCCTCCTCGACACTGTGCAGGAAAACGATGTGGTCCTTGTGCTCCACCGCGTCGAGGTGGACGTTCGCGATCTCGCGGAAGTCCTCGGCGAGCCGCGTCATCTCGAAGTAGTGCGTGGCGAAGAGCGTGCGGCTTCGGGTCTTCTCGACCAGGTGCCGGGCGATGGCCCACGCCAGCGCGAGCCCGTCGAGGGTCGAGGTGCCGCGCCCGATCTCGTCCATGAGCACCAGGCTCGAGCTCGTCGCGTGGTGCAGGATGGTGGCGGCCTCGGTCATTTCCACCATGAAGGTGGAGCGCCCGCCGGCGAGGTCGTCGGCCGCGCCGATGCGGGTGTAGATCGCGTCGAGCGGACCGAGGCGGGCGCGCCGCGCCGGCACGTAGGAACCGCAGTGCGCGAGCAGCGCGATGAGCGCCACCTGCCGCATGTAGGTGGATTTGCCGCCCATGTTGGGGCCGGTCACGATCAGCATCCGGCGCGAATCCGCGAGGCGCGCGTCGTTGGCGATGAAGCTCTCGACCTGCCGCTCCACCACCGGGTGGCGTCCCGCCTCGATCTCGACCAGCGGCTCGTCCGTGAATTCCGGCGCGCAATAGTCGAGCGCGGCCGCGCGCTCGGCGAAGGCGGCGAGCGTGTCGAGCTCGGCGAGGGCCGCCGCGGCCTGCTGCAGCCGCGTGATGTGCGGCGCGAGTTCGTCGAGCAGCTTTTCGTAGAGCTGCTTCTCGCGCGCCAGCGCGCGGTCCTGGGCCGACAGCGCCTTGTCCTCGAACGCCTTCAGCTCGGGCGTGATGTAACGTTCGGCATTCTTGAGCGTCTGGCGGCGCCGGTATTCGGCCGGGACCTTGTCGGCCTGCGCGCGCGTCACCTCGATGTAGAAGCCGTGCACGCGGTTGTATTCGACCTTGAGGTTCCCGATGCCGGTGCGGGCGCGCTCGCGCGCCTCGAGCTGCACCAGGAATTCCCCGGAGTTCGACTGGATCGCGCGCAGCTCGTCGAGCCCGGCGTCGTAGCCGTCGGCGATGACGCCGCCCTCGCGCAGCACGGATGCCGGCTCAGCCTTGATCGCGGCCTCCAGCAATGCGACCAGCCCGGCCTGCGGTGCCAGCGCGCGCGCCAGCTCGGCGAGCCGCGGGCCGGGAAACGCGGAGAGTTGGGCGCTGAATTCCGGGAGCAGGGCCAATGTTTCGCGCAGTCCCGAGAGATCGCGCGGGCGGGCGGTCTTGAGCGCGATGCGCGCGCCGATGCGCTCCACGTCCGCGCATTGCCGGAGGACGTCGTGCAGCCCGCGCCAGGGGGCATCCACTGCGCCGCCGATCAGCTTCGCCACCGCGTCGAGCCGCGCCGCGAGAACGGAGCGGTCGCGCAAGGGATGGTGCAGGGCATGGCGCAGCCACCGGCTGCCCATGCCGGTGGCGCAGGTGTCGAGCAGCGAGTAGAGCGTGGGCGCCGGCTCGCCGCGCAGGGTCTCGGTGAGCTCGAGATTGCGGCGGGTTGCCGGGTCCATGCGGACCCAGGCGCGCTCGGTCTCGACCGTGAGGCCCTTCACGTGCGCAATCGCCGTGCCCTGGGTCGAACGCGCGTATTCGAGCAGCGCGCCGGCGGCGGACACCGCGGCGGTCAGCTCGCCCGCCCCGAACCCCGACAGATCGTGGGTCTCGAACTGCTGCGTGAGCGCGCGCAATGCCGCATCGCGGTCGAACTGCCAGGGCGGCAGTCTCTTGACCGCGCTGGTCGAGCCGTTCAGGAAATCTGCCGGAGTGTCCTCGGGGACGAGGATCTCCGAGGGCGCAATGCGTTCAAGCTCCGAGCCAACGTTCGCAATCGCTGTTTCCATCACGGCGAAGCGGCCGGAGGCGAGCGAGAGCCACGCGAGACCCGCCGTCTTGCCCTGCGGGACCAGCGCGAGCAGCAGGTTGTCGCGCTTCTCATCGAGCAGCGTGGCGTCGGTCAGCGTTCCCGGGGTCACCACGCGCGTCACCTGGCGCTCGACCGGCCCGCGCGAGGCGGCGGGGTCGCCGATCTGCTCGCAGATCGCGACGGACTCGCCGAGCTTCACCAGCTTCGCCAGGTACTGGTCCACGGCGTGATACGGCACGCCTGCCATCCTGATCGCCTCGCCGGCGGATTCACCGCGGCGGGTCAGCGTGATGTTGAGCAGGCGCGCCGCGCGCTCGGCGTCGTCGTAGAACAGCTCGTAGAAATCGCCCATGCGGTAGAACACCAGCATGTCGGGGTGCTGCGCCTTGATGCGCAGGTACTGCTGCATCATCGGGGTGTGCTTCTCGAGCGACTGGGTCATGACCGACTGGGAAAAGTGAAACCGTATTGTGCCGGTAACGGGCAGACGATAGTCCTATTGCTGTACCCGGTTGCCTAATTTGTCTAATTTATTAGGCTTTATAGCAGTTATGGCCTAATTTTATAGGCATTTAGGCTAGATTAACATTGACTAATTTAGAGTGTTTAGCCTATTATATTAGGCACTAATTAACTTAGCGCCTAACATTATGGGCATCAAGAAAACGCTCCCCACTGAAGCCACCGAGCGCATCAAGGAGCTCGGCCACCGCGTTCGCCTGGCCAGGATGCGACGCGGCATGTCGATCGCCGAAGTCGCCGCCAAGGCCGGCATCAATCGCAACACGCTCAACGCGCTTGAACTCGGGAAGCACGGTGTCGCGATGGGGGCTTACGTCACTGTCCTGTGGGCGCTCGGCCTCGACAAGACGCTGGATGGCGTTGCTCACCCCGACGCCGATACTCACGGCAAGACGCTGGAGGCGTCGCGCCGGCCGGCGCGCGTTCGCAAATCGCAGAAGTCGAAAAACGAATATGACTTC
>MERD01000055.1:6704-12877 GCA_001771935.1 Betaproteobacteria bacterium RIFCSPLOWO2_02_FULL_67_26 | reverse complement strand
GTTCTCGTTGCTGCCCTTGGTGTTGACCGGCTCGATCGCGAGCGTGGGGTCGGTCGCGTTCAGCACCTCGGCGTACGGCCAGCCGTAGGCGGGAAACCCGCCGCCCGGCGTCGCCGTGCCGAGCACGACCTTCGTTCTCTCCTGCTGTGCCATGAGTCGGCTCCTCGACTATGATTGATGGTCCGTCTGCGTGGAATCAAGGATGGGCCGATGGAGCAAACGCTGCGACCGCAATTCGGATGGCGCGAGATGGCGCTGCTGCTGCTCGTATTCGCCCCGCTCCTCTATCTCCTGCTCGTCCACGGCGCGCCCATCCCCCAGGACCCTGGCTATCACCTGTTCGCGGACGCCCGCACCTGCCTGGGGCTGCCCAATTTCGGAAACGTCGTGTCCAACCTCCTGTTCCTCGTCGTCGGCGCCGCCGGCGCGCTGTGGTGCCATCGGAACGCCGGCATGAGCGCGCGGCTCTCGTGGACGGTCTTTTTCCTCGGCGTGGCGCTCGTCTTCTTCGGCTCCGGATATTACCACCGCGCCCCCGACGACGATTCGCTGGTGTGGGACCGGCTGCCGATGACCGTGGCGTTCATGGGGCTGCTCACCGCGCTCCTCGCCGAGCATCTCTCGGACAAGCTGGAGCGCGCGCTCCTCGTTGTCACCGTCGCGATCGGGATCGCCAGCGTCCTCCTGTGGAGGCAAACCGATGACTTGCGCGTCTATATCTGGGTGCAACTCGCGCCGCTGCTCGTCATCCCCTACATGATCGCCGTTTTTCCCGGCCGGTTCACGCACCGGCACTACCTGCTCTACGGGGTCGGGTTCTACGCGCTGGCCAAGGTCGCCGAGTACTATGACCGCGAAACTTTCGCGTTGACGTCGAGCCTGCTGAGCGGCCATGCCCTGAAGCACCTGCTCGCCGCGCTGGCGCCGTTCTGCGTCTACCTCATGCTGCGGCGGCGTCACAGCTTGACGCCGGTTGCTTCCTCCCAATAGCGCGCGACCTGTGCCTGGTCGAGGTCGGCGCCGAGCTTCCCGGCCGCCGCCGACCACAGCTCCAGGACCCGTTCGCCGAGCGGCGCGAAGGCGCCGACGGACTTCGCGGTCTCCACCGCGATTCTCACGTCCTTGGCGATGAAGCCCATCGCCATGCCCGTGCCGTAGCGGCGCGTCAGTACCTGCGGGATGATTTTCTTCTCGATCGGGTGGTTGCGCCCGGCGCACATCGGGATCAGGGCTTCCGCCATCAGCTTGGAGTCGAGCCCGAACTTCCGGCCGATCGTCATCGCTTCGATGGCGTTGATGAACGCGCAGGCGTTGACGTAGTTCGCGAGCGCCTTGAGCGCATGCGCCGTGCCGGTGCCGCCGCAGGCGACGATGCTGCGGCCCAGCGCCTGCAGCACCGGCCTGACCCGCTCAACGAGCGCCGTCTCCCCGCCCACCATGATGTCGAGCGTGGCGTCCTTCGCGAACACGACGCCGCCCATCACCGGCGCGTCCACCACTTCGATCCCGCGTGGCTTCAGCGCGTCCGCCAGCGAACGCGTGGCCGAAGGATTGCAGGTGCTCATGTCGATCACGACCGCGCCGCGGCCGAGGCCGGCGGCGACGCAATTCTCCGAACCTTCGCCCAGCACCACCTTGCGCACCACCTTGTCGTCGGGAAGCATGGTGATCACGGCGTCTGCGCCGTGCGCAACGTCAACCAGCGACGCCGCGCCCTTCCCGCCGTGCTGCGCGACGAAGGCCGTCACCATCTCCGGACGGATGTCGTACACCGTGACATCGAATCCTTTCTTCACCAGGTGCCCGGCCATGGGGGCACCCATATTGCCAATTCCGATGAAACCGATTTTCTTGATGGAGTTCATGGATCGCGACCTCAGTGATGCGGCGAATTACTGAGGGATGAGGGCGGAGGGCGGAGGGATGACCTGAAAACCGTTCTAACTCGGTTGTGTTCTGGTTTATCCCTCATCCCTCATCCTTCATCCCTCATCCCTCACCAGACGGCGCCCCTTGCCGTAATGGGCCAGATCGCTTCGACTTTGCCGCCGCGTACGCACACGTATTGGTCGTATAGATTGACCGTGGGATCGCAGTGGCCGGGGATGAGCTTCAACTTGTCCCCCACCGCGAGGCGCGCCGCGCCGCCGAGCTTCAGCACGCCGTGCTCGTCGGAGGCCTTCACGTATTCCGCGCCCTCGACTTCCGCCACTTTCGGCATGCCGGAATCCACGCTCGAGGCTTTCAGTCCCGCGTCCACTACCGCGCGATCGGCGACCGGGCGGCTCATCACGGTGGCCCACACGAAGAGACTGTGCTCGAAGCGCGGGATGCCGCTCTCCGTCCACTCGTTCTTCGCGTAATCCGCGTCCATGAAGATGTAGGAGCCCGCCTGGAGCTCGTGGTAGACGCCGCTCACCGCCTCGAACAGGTAAGTGCCGGTGCCGGCGCCGGTCACTCTCTCGCACCCGATGCCCGCCTTGTCCAGCAGCACGGTCGTCTGCCGGACGCGCGCGCACGCCGCCTCGATCGCCGCGCGCCGCTCGTCCACCTTGCGCAAGTGCTGCGCGGCGCCCTGGTAGGCCTGCAGCCCCGCGAAACGCAGGCTTTTCGACCGCGCAATGGCTTGCGCGAGCGCGACCGCCGGCGCGCCCGGCTCAACGCCGCAGCGATTGGCGCCGACATTGACCTCCACCAGCACATCGAGTTTCACGCCCGCCGCGCGCGCGGCTTCATCGAGGGCGCCGACGTTGCCCGCGTCGTCCGCGCATACCGCGACGCGCGCCCGCCTCGCCAGCGCGGCGAGCCGCTTGAGCTTCGCCGCGCCGACCACCTCGTTCGCGACCAGCACGTCGGGCACGCCGCCGTCCACCATCGCCTCGGCCTCGCTCGTCTTCTGGCAGCACACGCCGACCGCCCCGCGCGCGATCTGCCGTTTCGCGATCTCGGGACACTTGTGGCTCTTCGCGTGCGGCCGGATCCTGATCTTCTTGCCGGCGAGCGAAGCATCCATACGGTCCAGGTTGCGCTCGAACGCATCCAGGTCGAGGATCAGCGCAGGAGTATCCACCTCCGACAGGGACATTCCGACGGCAGCAGGAAGATAGGCGCTCATGAGTGTCCGCGAAGCATAGAGAGCGCGCTACACTGCGTCAATACGGCCGGGCCGGGGGCCAGGCTGCGCGTGACACGGGGAGAAATCGTGTATAGGATTTGCCGCTAAACCAAGAACAGGACGGAGGAGAACATGCGAGTCGCAAGATCGGTCATGGGCGGGGCGGCGGCCTGCCTGTCGGCGGCAATGCTGGCGGGAACCGCAATCGCGCAGGAATGGAAGCCCGCGAAGAACGTGGACATCGTCGTCGCATCCGGGGCCGGCGGCTCGTCCGACCGCACGGCGCGCGTGGTGCAGAAGCTGCTGCAGGCGAATCCCGCGTTTCCGAGCATCAGCGTGACCAACCGGCCGGGCGGCGGCGGCACGGTCGCGTGGACCTACCTCGCGCAACAGCCGGGCGACCCGCACTACATCGCGACGTTCTCGCCGACGATGGTCACCAACCAGCTGCTCGGCGTCACCAAGCTGCGTTACACCGATTTCACGCCTCTCAGCATCATCCTGCGCGAATACATCCTGGTGACGGTGAACGCCGACTCGCCGATCACCTCGGCCAGGGACCTGGTCGAAGCCATCCGCAAGGACCCGACGGCGCTGAGCTTCGCCTTCTCCGCGTCCCCGGGCAACCACAATCACGTCGTCATCGGCATGATCTACAAGGCCGCCGGCGCCGACCCCAGGAAGGCGAAGGTCGTCATCCAGAAGTCCGGCGGGGTCGGCGCGACCTCGGTGATGGGCGGCCACATCGACGTGCTGGTGGGGGCGCCCGCGAACGTGCTGCGGCACGTGCAGGCCGGCAAGATGCGCGCGATCGGGCTCAGCGCGCCGCAGCGCCAGCCCGGCGCGGCCGCCGAGGTTCCGACCTTCCGGGACCAGGGGATCGATGCCGTCTTCTACAGCTGGCGCGGTTTCATCGGGGCGAAGGACCTCACGGCCGCCCAGATCGCATTCTGGGACGATGCGTTCGCCAAGGCGCTGCGGCTCGACGAATGGAAGCAGAACGTCGCGAAGAACGCGTGGGCGGAGGACCTGCGGTCGAGCGCCGAGACGCGCAAGCATCTCGACAGCGAGCAGGAGCTGATCGCGAGAATGCTCGGCGAGCTCGGACTTCTCAAGCGGTGACGGGCGTCACCGCATAGAACGTCTTACGCCGAGGCGTCGGCGGCAAGCCCGGCCGCCTCGATGCCGGCGACGCAGCACGCTTCGTCCTCGTCCCCGGTGCCGCCGCTGGCGCCCGCCGCGCCGATGATCGCGCCGTCCTTGTCCTTGATCAGCACGCCGCCGGTCTGCGGCAGGAACTTGCCGCCCGCGGTCGCCGCGAGCGTGACGAAGAAGTTGGGATTGTCCTTGGCGCGCTTGGCGAGCGCCCGGCTGGAAGCGCCCATCGCCACCGAGGCCCACGCCTTGCCCTTGGCGACGTCGAGGCGGAACATGCTCGCCCCGTCCTCGCGCTGCGCCGACTTGATGTTGCCGGATTCATCCAGCACCACCACGCCGAGCGGCTTGATCTTCATCTCGCGCGCCTTGGCGAGACCTTTTTCTATGATGGTGTTGGCCTGCTTGAGCGTGAGCTTCGACATGATTTCTCCATGATTCAAGGTTTCGGAATATTTCCGCGTGCGCGCATCGCCGCCCGCCCGGGGGCGGGCAACGACAGCCGGGCGAATATACAAACCGCCACACGCGGTGTCAATCGAACGGGCGGCCTGTAGAATGCGGGGGGACTTTTCGACTCCGCATGAATGAACTCCATTTCCTGACGCTCGCCGCCGCCGCGGCGCTGATCGAAAAGCGCAAGCTGTCGCCCGTGGAATACGCCGACGCGCTGCTGCGGCGCATCGAGGCGCTCGATCCGCAATTGAATGCTTTCATTACCGTCACCGCCGAGCCTGCCCGCAGGCAGGCGGAGCAGGCCGAGCGGGAGATCACGAGCGGCAACTACCGCGGCCCGCTGCACGGAATCCCGTTCGGCCTGAAAGACATCTACAACACGAAGGGCATCCTGACCTCGGGCGGATCGCGGGTTTGCCTGGAGAACATTCCGGCCGCGGATGCCGCCGCCATGCGCAAGCTGCGTGCGGCGGGCGCCGTGCTGCTCGGCAAGCTGCAGACGCACGAGTTCGCGCACGGCGGCCCCTCGTTCGACCTGCCGTGGCCGCCGGCCCGCAACCCCTGGCATCTGGAACACTTCACCGGCGGGTCGTCCAGCGGCGCGGGCGCGGCGCTCGCGGCGGGACTGGTGCCCGCCGCGCTGGGCTCCGATACCGGCGGCTCGATCCGCGGCCCCGCGTCGCTTTGCGGCATCACCGGGTTCGTGCCGACTTACGGCCTGGTGAGCCGCGCCGGCGTGATCCCGAACTCGTTCACCTTCGACCACTGCGGCCCGATGGCGCGATCCACGGAGGACTGCGCCATCCTGCTGCAGGCGCTCGCGGGCTACGACCCGCAGGACGCCGGCAGCATCGAGCAGGCCATTCCCGACTATCGCGCCGCGCTCGAGGGCGGCGTCCGGGGACTCAAAATCGGCGTGCTGCGCCACTACTGGGAGGAAGACCTGCCGGCGCACGAGGACCACAAGCGCGCGCTCGAGGAGGCGATCGCCACCTTCGTCAAGCTCGGCGCCCGGGTCGAGGACTGCCGCGCCCGCCCGATGGGCGACGGCCTCGACATCAAGATCGTCATAGCCGAATCCGAGATCTTCTCCATACACCACGCCAACCTGGTCGCGCGGCCGGGTGATTTCGGGCGGGACTTTCTCGGGCGCGTGCTGCCCGCGTGCCTGTTCCAGTCGGTGGATTACGTGCAGGCGCTGCGCGAGCACCGGCGCTACATGGCCGAAATGATGCCGCTGTATGCGAAATACGATGTCCTGCTCACCTGCGGCATGGGCCCGGCGCCGCGGCTCGACGCGCACCGCACGCGCAATTTCTGGCAAAGATCCAACGTGTTCACGCCGTCCAACGTCGCCCGCAACCCCGCGCTCGTGCTTCCCTGCGGCTTTTCGCGGGCGGGGCTGCCGGTGGGGATGCAGATCATCAGCCGCCCGTTCGGCGACGCG
>MERD01000055.1:0-6681 GCA_001771935.1 Betaproteobacteria bacterium RIFCSPLOWO2_02_FULL_67_26 | reverse complement strand
CTGGATTGAAGCTGAACGAGCGCCAGATGGCCATGCTGCTGGAGACCGCGCCCTTCGCCCTCGCGATGGCGGCGCGCGTGCACAAGCCGCGCGATCGCATGGACGAGCCGTCGCTGGTATTCAGGTTCACCGATTAGGCATGCACCGGAAGGAGTTGCGATGAAGTCGGAACCGGCTCCGTCGTGGGCCAACGAGAAGCAAGGCCGCTTTTTCACGCGCATCGACGTGACCACCATGCTTAACGGCGCGGTGCTCGCCGTGCCGCTGCACGTCATTACGGGGCGCGCGCCGGGCCCGACCTTCGGCATCATCACCAACACGCACGGCGATGAGTTCCTGGCGACGATCGCGATCCGCGAATTCGTCAACGCGCTCGATACCGCGCGGCTCAGGGGACGGGTGGTCCTGGTTTCGGTCGCCAACCCGATGGCGACGGCGGGCTTCGGTCGGCAGACGCCCGAGCAGCACGGCCGCACCGACCTGCACGAAGTCTATCCGGGCAACGCGCGCGGCAACACGACGCAGATGATCGCCGCGACGATCGCCGCGAACGTGCTGCATCATGTCGATGCGCTGATAGACTTTCACTCCGGGGGCAGCGGCGGCCGCCTGCAGGCGCGCGTCGACTACAACGCCAGGACGGACGACGAGTTGAAGCGGAAGAATCTCGCGCTCGCCCGCGCGTTCGGCGCGACCTTCGTGCACGAGAACGAATTCGCGGGCTCGGCGGCGCACTATCTCAACTCGCGCGGCGTGCCGGCAGTCAATCCCGAGGTCGGCGGCGCCTGGCTCGGCCCCCATGCCACGAACTACTACACCGTAATGATGGTGAACGGGCTGAAAGGGATGATGCAGCACCTCGGCATGTTGGAAGGCAGCCCCGAGCCGCGGAGCCCGCTGCACTTCGATCTCAAGGCACGGCGCGAAATCCGGCCGAAGAACAGCGGCTACCTGGTGTCGCGCTTCGAGCGCCCGGAAGACCTGGGCCAACTGATCAAGGACGGCACGAAGCTGGGCGAAGTCATCGATCTCTACACCTACCAGGTGATCGAGGAGCTGGTCGCGCCCCACGACGGCTACCTGTTCTTCTCGCGCTACTCGGGCATGGTCGGCGGCGGCACCCAGGCTTTCGCGCTCGCCGAAGCCGCTGCCACCCGGCGGCTGGATTGAAGCCGTAACGCGGAGCGATGGCGGATTATGCCTCACGGCTTCGGGGCGATCAGGCCTTCTTTCTCGAGCAGCGGGTAGATCCCGCCGGCCTTCACCAGCGCCATCAGCTTCGGCGGCATCCTGTGGCCCTCGAGCGTGACGCCGCGCGCGGCGTTGCGCACCACGGACGCCTCGAAATCGACCTCTGCGATTTCGCCTTCCTCGAAGGCATCGTGCACGCCGGGGCACTCGATCGCCGGGAACGCGAAATTCACGCAATTCCGGAAAAACAGGCCGTTGATGGAAGGCGCGACGAGACAGGCGATCCCCAGGTTCTTCAGCGAGCGCGCAGCCGGCCGGCTCGATCCCATACCGAAGTTTTTTCCGCCTATGAGGATGTCGCCGGGCTTGACCTGGTCCACCCACCCCGGACGGTTCGCGCTGAATACGTATTTCGGCTGCTCCGCCGCCGGCAGGTAGAACGCCTGGATCGGGAGGATCAGGTCGGTGTTGATGTTGTCGCCGAACTTCCAGACTCTCGCCTTGAACTTCATTGCAGGAACTCCCGCGGGTCGGTGATCGTGCCGCGTATCGCCGACGCCGCCACCGTCGCCGGCGAGGCCATGTAGATCCTCGCGCTCGGGTCGCCCATGCGGCCCTTGAAGTTGCGCGTGCTTGCGGTGATGCAGGTCTCGTCCGGCCCCAGGATGCCGAGGTGCCCCCCTCCGCACGCGCCGCAGGTGGAAGGCGTCACCACCGCGCCGGCCTCGACCAGCGTGCTCACGATGCCCCGCCGGGTAGCCTCCCTGAAAACCTGCTGGGAGCCCGGCGTGATCAGCAGCCGCGTGCCCGCCGCGACCCGCCGCCCGGCCAGCACTCTTGCGGCCAGCTCCAGGTCGTCGAGCGTGCCGTTGGCGCACGACCCGATGAACGCCTGGTCGATGCGCGTGCCCGCGGCCGCGGCGACCGGTTTCGAATTCTCGATGACCGTGTCGGGAAACGCCACCAGCGGCTCGAGCGCGGTCAGGTCCACCTTGCGTACCGCGGCATATTTCGCGTCCCTGTCGGGGACTACGGCCTCCATCGGCTGGGGATTGCGCGCGCGTATCCAGTCGAGCATGACCGCGTCAGCCTCGAAGGTCGCGAATTCCGCCGACAGCTCGGCGCCCATCGTGGTGAGCGTCTTGCGCGCCGCGATCGAGAGGCTCGCGACGCCGGGGCCGCCGAACTCGATGTTCTGCGTCGCGTGATCGCCGTGCGTGCCGGCGATCTGGAGAAACGCGTCCTTGGTGGTCACCGCGGGAGACAGCCTGCCTTCCAGCTCGTAGCGCACCGTTTCGCCCACCCGGAACCAGGTCTCGCCCTTGATCGCCGAGTAGATGACGTCCGGCTCGCCCACGCCGCGCGCGATGCAGTTGAACACCCCGGCGCTGCAGGTGTGCGAATCGCTGCACACCAGCACGGTCCCGGGCAGCGCGTAGCCGCAGTCCGCCACGAGCTGGTGGCTGATGCCCTGGTCGTAGCCGACGTCGTGGAAGCGCTTGATGCCGAATTTCTCGACGAAGCGGCGGCCGGTGCGGTGCGCGGTGGCGCTGTCCTGCGTGGAGGCCGGGACGCGGTGATCGAACACGACGACGATCCGGCCGGGATCGTGGATCTTCAGGATCTCGCGCCAGCGGTTCGGGTTGAAGCTGTTGTCGATCAGCACCACGGTGTCGACCTCGACCGTCACCAGGTCCCCCGGCCCCACCTTCGCCTGGCCGCTTTTCTTTGCCAGGATCTTCTCTGCGATGGTCATGCCCATTTCAAACTCCGTGATTTCAGCCGCCCAAAAAGCGGCGCTCGAGCCCGTCGAGCTCCGCCATCCCCATCAGTTCATTGAGTTCATCGAAGGAGACGAGCAGGTCGGGCCGGTCGACGACGCGGTCTTTCTCCAGCACCTCTTCCTTGAACACCGCCATCGCGTTCATCATGCCCTTCAGCGCCGCCGTGGACAACAGCCGCGGGTAGCTCACGGCCGCCACGCCCAGCGCCTGCAGCGCCTTCGGCGTCATGAGCGGTGTCGTCTTGCGCGAGCGCATGCCGAGGCCCATGTTGACGATCAGCGGCTTCGGCACGCCCTTCGCCACTTTCGCGATGTCTTCCTTCGACAGCAGCGCGTCGGCGTAGAGGCAATCCGCCCCCGCCTCCGCGTAGAGGTTGAGCCGGCGGATCGCCTCGTCCACGCCGAGCGGGCCCGCCGCGTCGGTGCGCGAGACGATCACGAAATCGGGATCGCGCCGCGCGTCCACCGCGGCCTTGACCTTCTGCACCATCTCCTCCGCGGGGATCACGCTCTTGCCCGCCATGTGGCCGCAGCGCTTGGGCCACACCTGGTCCTCGAACATCAGCGCGGCCATGCCGGCCTTCTCGAAGGCGCGCACGGTGAAATAGACGTTTATCGCGTTGCCGTAGCCGGTGTCGGCGTCGGCGCGCAGCAGCAGATCGGTGCAGTCGGCGAGGCGCCGCGCGTTGGCGAGGTTGTCCTCCAGCGTCATGATGCCGCGGTCGGCCCAGCCGAGCCGGCTCTCCGACACGCCGGCGCCCGAGATCGAGGCGGTCTTGAATCCCGCCCGCTGCGCGAACCGCGCGCTGTAGCCGTCGTAGATGCCCGGCTGCACCAGTATCTCGGGCGCGTTGACGAGTTGCTTGAACTGGCGGCCTTTGCTTTCCATCGGGTCTCTCCTCACCGGTCACGCGTCACCAGGCTATGGCGCCCCCGTCCACCGGTATGATCGCCCCGGTCATGAAGTTGGAGGCGTCGGAGGCGAGCAGCACGGCGATTCCCTTGAGGTCATCCGCTCCGCCGGTGCGCCCAAGAGGTATCTCGCGCAGGATCTGCTCGGCCCCCTTCTCGAACAGTTTCTGGTTGATCGGGGTCACGAAAAACCCGGGGCAGATGCAATTGACGTGAATGTTGTGCTGCGCCCACTTGATCGCGAGGTCGCGGGTGAAGTTGACGAGCGCGCCCTTGCTGGTGCTGTAGACGATCGAGCTGTAGGCCTTGGGGTTGCGCCCCTGCAGCCCCGCGATCGAGGCGATGTTGATGATCTTGCCGCGCTTCTGCCTGATCATCTCGCGGCCGAACACCTGCGAGCAGATGAAGGGCGCGGTGATGTTCAGGTCCATGATCTGCTGCCAGCGATCGAGCGGCATCTCTTCCGGCGGCGCGACCCACGCACGGCCCGCGTTGTTGACGAGCACGTCCACCCGCCCGAACGCTTTCAGCGTCGCGTCCTTCACCGCCTCGACCTGGTCCGGCTGGGTGACATCGGCGGCCAGCGCGAGCGCCTTCACGCCGAGCTTCTCGATCCCCCGCGCGGCCTGCTCGCAATTCTCGAGCTTGCGCGAGCAGACGACGATGTTCGACCCGGCCTCCGCGAGCCCGGTCGCCATCTGCAACCCGAGCCCGGTGGCGCCGCCGGTGACGACGCTGACGCGGCCGCTGAGGTCAAACAGAGCCTTCACACTTGCCATTGGCTTGTCCCGTTTCCGTCAAGAAGTGATACTCATCACTCGTCCTTGAGCAGCTGCGCGGCGATGATGTTCCTCTGGATTTCCGAGGAACCCTCGTAGATGCGGGAGATGCGCGCGTCGCGGTACATGGTCTCGATTCCGGCCTCGCGCATGTAGCCCATGCCGCCGTGGATCTGCACCGCGCTGTCCACGACCTTGCCCAAGGCCTCGGTGGCGTAGAGCTTGGCGGCGGAAGCCTCCAGGGTGCCGCGCTCGCCGCGCAGTATGGCCTCGATGGCGCGCTGGGTGAGCAGGCGCGACGCGTCGCGCGCCACGCCCATGTCGGCGAGCATCCACTGCAGGCCCTGGAACTCGGCGAGCTTTTTCCCGGCCTGCACGCGCGTTTTCATGTAGTCCACGCTGCGCTCGATCAGCTTGTCCATCATGCCGCAGGCGCGCGCCGCGATCGTCACCCGGCCCATGGTGAGCGTCTTCAGCGCCTGGACGTAGCCCGCGCCCTCGGCGCCGAGCAGGTTCTCCGCCGGCACCTCGCAGTCGGTGAAGGCGAGCGGCGCGGTGGTGCAGCCGTGCATGCCCATCTTGAGTTCATTGCGCCCGATGCTGAAGCCGGGAAAGCCGCGCTCGACGATGAAGGCCGAGATGCCCTTGATGCCCTTCGCCTTGTCGGTCACCGCCATCACCGTGAACACGCGCGCGATGCCGCCGTTGGTGGTGTAGATCTTCTCGCCGTTCAGCAGGTAGCGATCGCCCTTCCTGACCGCGGTGGTCCGGATGTCGGCGGGATTGGATCCCGCGTGCGGCTCGGTCAGCGCGAAACAGCCGACCCATTCGCCGGTCGCCATGCGCGGCAGGTACTTGCGCTTCAGCGCCTCGGAACCCAGCGCCACGATGCCGGTGGTGCCGATACCGGTGTGGTTGCCGATCACGGTGGCAAAGCCGTAATTGGTGCGTCCCATCTCCTCCTCGATCGCGCACTTGCCGGCGAGGTCGAGGCCGATGCCGCCGTACGGCTCGGGAACGGTGAGGCCGAACAGCCCCATCTCGCGCGCCATGCGCATCAGTTCCTCGGGAATCGCGTCGTTCTCCTCGATCCAGCGCGAGCGCGGGTCCACCTCCTTCCGGATGAAGCGGCGCACTTCCTGGCACAGCGACACGACTTCGGGTGTCAAATTCATAAATAGACAGGATTTACAAGATTAACAGGATTAGATCAAAGCAAAATCAAAACAGAATTCCGGGTTCGAGCTTGAATCTTGTTAATCCTGTTAATCCTGTCTAATTTTCTCTTCAACGGTTTTGGGCCGGATCAGCGCATCCGCGGCTTTGACCCCGCGTCCGGCGGGGAACACGAACAGCGGGTTAACGTCGAGTTCGGAAATACAGTCCTTCAGGTCGATAGCCAGGGCGGAGACGCGCGTGATCGCGCCCACCAGCGCGTCCACATCAGCGCGTGGCCGGCCGCGCGCGCCGGCCAGCACCGGGTAGCCGGAGATCTCCTCGACCATCTCGCGCGCAACCGAGGCCGTCACCGGCGCGAGGCGGAACGAAACGTCCTTCAGTACTTCCGCGAAGATGCCGCCCAGCCCGAACATCACCGCCGGCCCGAACAGGGGATCGTTGGTGACGCCGAGGATCGCCTCGATCCCGTCCGTCATCATCTCCTGCACCAGCACGCCGTCAATTCGAGCACCCTTCTTGTAAGCGCGCGCGTTCGCGAGCACTTCTTCGTATGCCGAAGCCAGTTCGTCACCCGACGCAATATCGAGCCGCAGCGCGCGTGCTTCGGTCTTATGCGAGATGTCCGGAGACTGCACCTTGATCGCGACCGGGTAACCGATGGCGCGCGCAGCCTCGAGCGCCTCGTCCCTGCTTTTCGCCAGTGCTTCCCGCGTGACGGGGATGCCGTACTCGGCCAGGACGCGTTTTGCGTTGTGCTCGCTGACGTCGGCGTTCATTCCCTTCAGCATTCGTCGCGCCGTGGCGCTGCTTAACGTGAGCGCCTTTTCCGCACCCTGG
>MERD01000054.1:7432-7529 GCA_001771935.1 Betaproteobacteria bacterium RIFCSPLOWO2_02_FULL_67_26 | reverse complement strand
GATCCACCCGCGACACCTCGTAGCGGAGCTGCCCGCGGACTTCCTTGCTGTAGCCGTTGATGAGATGGTAGGTATAGGCATCGCCCACGGCGGGCGC
>MERD01000054.1:1308-7291 GCA_001771935.1 Betaproteobacteria bacterium RIFCSPLOWO2_02_FULL_67_26 | reverse complement strand
CGAGTTCGTAGATATCCCAATCCCCGTGGGCCACGCAAGCAGGGAATTGCCCGCACAGGTTATAGTCCACGTAACTGGACCTGCGCTCGGTGCGCACCGCGCGGCCGAGCACGGGCGCGTACCAATCGGTCTCGGTGATCTGGGTCTCGTCCAGCATGAAAGCCACGTCTCCCGGATAGACCCAGCGCCGCACCTTGATCGTGTCGAACTCGCCGGCCGGCACGCGAATGCGTTCGGCGCCGATCACCTTGCCGTCCACGCGCACGCTCCGGCCCCGCGGATCGTCCGCAACGGCGGCCTTGACGCGCAGCGACCAGGACTTTCCGGCATCGAGAGGAAAGACGTAGGCGGGATAGGCGGCCGCAAATTCGTACGCGATTTTCTCGCCGTGGCTGTCGATCAGCTGGCGCAGCCCGTTGCCCTCCGGCGTGACGACGACGGTATGCTGCCAACCCGCCATGGCGGTGTCCGGCGTGACGGAATAGGCGATCCTGCCCGATCCGGTGCTGGTGACTTCCTGGAGGACCTGCCCGCGGACTTCCTTGCTGTAGCCGTTCACGAGGCGGTAGGTATAGGCATCGCCCACGGCGGGCGCGCCGGCCGCGGCAACGGCGGGACTCGCCAGCGCTGCCGCGAGGGCCGCAGCGCTCCAAAATCCATGTGTAATCCTAGTCTTGATCGTCATGCCGGACTCCTTTCGACGGACCCGTGACCAGTAAACACCTTTACCCTCGTATTTTATCCCTCCCGCGGCCCGCCGCACGTTCGACCGTTCCACGCTCCCCGGACGCGTCCCTTCAGCGATCGCCGTCCCGTGACTGGCGGGGCCCCTCGACCCGCTCACCGGGCTGCGGCCGGTATCCCAGGCAGCCGGCGCCAAAACCGAAGCACGGCAACTCGCCTCCCGGGGCCTTGAAGCGATAACACTTCAGGCATTGCCGCGCCACGCCGAAGCCTTCCGTGACGATCGGTCCCAGCACCGCCAGCTTGAACATATTGGCCTCCTGTTTTCGCGCGCCGCGTCGCGCGCCGACGCGATCAGCTTGGACGGTCGGGTGCGAGCGGGGTTGATCTGGATCAACAAAAACCCCGCCGCAGCGGGGTTTATATTGCGGCCGGTCACGGGTCACCGGTTCACGGCGGCCAGCCTGGTGCTCACGATCTTGTCGTAGTTGCTCTCGGGCTTGAGCAGCCCCCAGTCCGTCATCCAGTCGTGCAGGTGCTCGTATTCCTCGCGGGTGTACGGGCGCGGGTCGACGTAGCGGAACCGGGGCAGGTAGAAATCATCCTCGGTGAGCTTCATCACGTCCGCCGGCACTTCGCGGATCATGTACTGGAGATAGGGCCGGATATCCCGGTTGATCTTCTTCACGGCCTTGACGATGGCGCGGTTGATCGCGGCGTACATCTCCGGGTCCACGTCCGGCGTCGCCACTTCGGCGCCTTCGTAGAACGCCTCGCAGATGATCTTGAGGCCCCGCTTCGCGGCGACCGTGATCCACGGCTCCATCACCGCGGCGGCGTCCACCTTGCCTTCCTCCAGGAACCGCAGGCGCTGCTTCGGGCCGCCGACGTGCACCGCGCGCACCTCGTTCTTGCGGATCGCGGATCCGCCGAGCATGGAGAGCGTGATGTAGTGCGAGCCGGCATGGAAGTTCACGGCGACCGTCTTGCCGCACAGGTCCTGCGGCACGTTGCAGGGCGAGTCGCCGCGCACGACGATGGCCTGGGTGGCGACGGCCGCGCGCTTGCTGATCACCTTGACGTTCCTCGCGCTGTCCTGGGTGCGCCGGATCTGGCCCCACTCGCAGGCGCGGTACATGCAGAACTCGCCCTTCTCGATGCCCTCGTGCCAGCCGTAGGATTTCACCAGGCGGTGGTCGGCGATCGGGATTTCAGGAACTTCCTTGTCGCGGTCGCGGCCCGAGCCGGCCGGGACCAGCTCGACGTCGTAGCCCTCCTCGGCAAAGTAGCCCTCCTCCTTCGCCACGTGGTACGGCAGCGAGAAGACGGCGTTGTTCACTTCGATTCGTGTTTTCTTCAGCGTCATGGTCTGCTCCTCATCCCTCATCCCTCATCCCTCATCCCTCATCCCTAGTCCTTGTATGACGGATCCATCTTGTCGAGCATCCTCAGCAGCGCCTTCCATTCCGGCCGCTTCGGCTTGTACGGCAGCGCCCTGAACTGCGCGGCGGTCTTCTGCGCCACTTCCGGCGCGGGTATCCGGAGCTTCGCACCGCCCGCCATCGCGCTCACCTGCGTCTGGCACGCGCGCTCCAGATAGTACATCAGATCGAAAGCCTCGGGGATCGACGCGCCGCACACCAGCAGGCCGTGGTTGCGGAGGATCATCGCCTTGTGATTCCCGAGGTCGCGCACCAGGCGCGCCTGCTCGTCCAGATCGAGCGCCAGCCCCTCGTAATCGTGGTAGGCGATACTGTTCGTGAAGCGCATCGCGTGCTGCGAGATCGGCAGCAATCCCTGCTCCTGGGCCGAGACGGCGATGCCGGCCTGCGTGTGCGTGTGCATCACGCACGCCACGTCGGGCCGGGCGCCGTGCACCGCGCCGTGGATGACGTAGCCGGCACGGTTGAAACCGTAGCCCGTCGGGTCCTCGACGATATCGCCCGCGAGCGTGACCTTGACCAGCGTGGACGCGCCGATCTCGTCCCACAGCTGGCCGAACGCGTTGATCAGGAAGTGGTGCTCCGGCCCCGGGACGCGCGCCGAGATGTGCGTGTAGATCATGTCCGTCATGCGGAAGTGCGCGGCGAGGCGATAGGCCGCGGCCAGGTTCACGCGCGCGTCCCACTCCTCCGCGCTCACCCGCTCCCGCAGCGGCGCGCTGACCAGATTGCGGACTTTCGACGTCACGCGCCTATGATAGCCCATAGCGCGCAACGGGTAATCACCCATCACGACTTCAGGGGCTTGAAGCGGATGCGGTGCGGCCGCGCGCCCTCCTCGCCCAGGCGCTTTCTCTTGTCCGCCTCGTATTCCTGGTAGTTGCCGCCGAAGAGCTGAACCTTCGAGTCGCCCTCGAACGCGAGGATGTGGGTCGCGATGCGGTCGAGAAACCAGCGGTCGTGCGAGATCACCAGCACGCTGCCGGCGAATTCCAGCAGCGCGTCCTCGAGCGCGCGCAGCGTCTCCACGTCGAGGTCGTTGGAGGGCTCGTCGAGGAGCAGCACGTTGCCGCCGGAGAGCGTGGCCTTGGCGAGATGGAGCCGCCCGCGCTCGCCGCCCGAGAGGCTGCCCACCTTCTTCTGCTGGTCGTTGCCCTTGAAGTTGAAGCGGCCGAGGTAGGCGCGCGTGGGCATCTCGAACTTGCCGACCTTCAGGATATCGGTCCCGCCGGAAACGAACTCGAACACGGTCTGGTCGTTCGCCAGCTTCTCGCGCGACTGGTCCACGTGCGCGAGCTTCACCGTCGGCCCGATCGCAACCGCGCCGCGATCCGGCTTCTCCGCCCCGGTGATCATCCGGAACAGCGTGGATTTGCCGGCGCCGTTCGGCCCGATGATGCCGATGATCGCACCGGGCGGGACGCTGAAGCTGAGATTGTCGATCAGCAGGCGGTCGCCGTAGCCCTTGGAGACGCCCTTGAGCTCGATCACGCTGTCGCCCAGGCGCTCGGCGACGGGGATGAAAATCTCCTGCGTCTCGTTGCGCTTCTGGTACTCGTACGAGTTGAGCTCCTCGAAGCGGGCGATGCGCGCCTTGGCCTTGGCCTGCCGGCCCTTGGGGTTCTGGCGCACCCACTCGAGTTCCTTCTTGAGCGCCTTCTGGCGCGCCGACTCGGTCGCCTCCTCCTGGCGCAGCCGCTCCTCCTTCTGCTCGAGCCACGAGCTGTAGTTGCCCTTCCACGGGATGCCGAAGCCGCGGTCGAGCTCGAGGATCCACTGGGCGGCGTTGTCGAGGAAATAGCGGTCGTGGGTGACCGCCACCACCGTGCCGGGAAATTTCTGGAGGAACTGCTCCAGCCACTCCACGCTCTCGGCGTCGAGGTGGTTGGTGGGCTCGTCGAGCAGCAGCATGTCGGGCTTCGACAGCAGCAGCCGGCACAGCGCAACCCGGCGCTTCTCGCCGCCCGAGAGCGGGCCGATCTTCGAGTCCCACGGCGGCAGCCGCAGCGCATCTGACGCGATCTCCAGCTGGTGATCGGTCTCGCCGCCGCCGCTCGCGGCAACGATCGCCTCGTACTGGCTCTGCTCGGCGGCGAGCTTGTCGAAGTCGGCGCCCTCCTCGGAATAGGCCGCGTAGATGGCCTCGAGCTTCTTCTTCGCCTCGAACACCTCGCCCATGCCCTCTTCCACCGTCTCGCGCACGGTCTTGCCCGCGTCGAGCTGCGGCTCCTGCGGCAGGAAGCCGACGCGCATGTTCGGCATCGGTATCGCTTCACCCTCGAAGCTGGTGTCTTCTCCCGCCATGATCTTCAGCAGGCTTGACTTGCCGGCGCCGTTCAGCCCCAGCACGCCGATCTTGGCGCCGGGGAAGAACGAGAGCGAGATGTCCTTGAGGATCACGCGCCGGGGCGGCACGACCTTGCCGACCCCGCGCATCGTGTAGACGTATTGGGCCATGGATGATTGCAGATAGAGAAAAGGCCGCAATCATACCCGCGTAATGGGTAATGGGCGACTGACTGCTTGCTGGCTTGACTCGCTCGATCCTGTTGACTCGCTCGTCAACGGTTGCAGATGCCGTTCCATTATTAAGAGAAGGGGCACTTGACGCTCATACGAATATTCGTATAACCTTGCCATGAAACGCGTTCGATTCGTGGGAAGCGCCAAGGACGACCTCTCCGCGTTTCCCAAATCGGCCCGCAGCCGCGCGGGACATGAATTGTTCATGGTTCAAGTCGGGCGTGAACCCGATGACTGGAAACCCATGGCTTCGGTGGGGCCAGGCGCATGTGAGATCCGGGTGCGAGACCCGGCAGGAGCCTTTCGCGTGATCTATGTCGCGAGCTTTACGGACGCCGTATATGTGCTGCACGCGTTTCAGAAGAAGTCTCGGAAGACTTCGCTAGCTGACGTGAGACTGGCGCGAAAGCGTTACCGCGAAGCGCGCGATCTTGCCAAAGGAACCCATCGTGGCTAAAAAAGTTACAGAATCGAGCGGCAACATCTTTCTGGATCTGGGCTTCCCGCCCCACGAGGCGGAAGTCATGCTGCTGCGCGCGAGGCTCGCCGAGGCGCTGCGCGTCTGGATGGAGCGCGAGAAGCTGACTCAATTTGAAACGGCCAAGCGTCTCGGCATCAGCCAGCCGCGCGTGTCGGAAATCGTTCGCGGCAAAGTGGAGCTGCTCTCCCTGGACTACCTGGTGGGCCTGTGCGCCAAGGCCGGCATACCAGTCGGCGTAAAACTGGCGGCGTGACTCGCGGGTCGCGGATCGACACTTCTGCCTTCCTCCTTCTGCCTTCAGCCTTCTGACTTGGGCAAGCGGCCGCTTGCCCGCTGGCCGGGTCCTGTCGGAACGGCCGGCGCCCGCTCCGATTCTCCCGACGCATTCGGGCAATTGACTTGGCCGTCGCGTTGTCTTGATTCAGTACCAGTACCTGAGAATCGGATCAGTCACCGGCCATTCCGCCACCCGGGCGCGGCTGGGGCGTTCGTCCAACAGAGTTGGAATGGGCCCACTGGACCGCCCCCGCCACCCGCCCTGCTTTTTCCGCCCTCATCCTTCGGGCGGGCCGTCAGGTTTCCCTGACACCTTGCGTCAGGTTTTTCCTGACAACAGCGTGTATTCCCCTGGCTGAGGCGCCGCCCCTGCCCTTGAAATAGAATAGTTTAGGTTGGCGGGAGCTCTCTACGCGGTGGGCCCACCACTCATCACCTATCACTCATCACCGCCACCGCAGGTGGCAGTGGCCAAGGTTTGGCGCGATACTTTTCAAGGAAATCGAGTCTGACCCTATGCCTCCTGCTATCCCGTACGCTCAGATTGCGATCTCGTACCCGTCCAGAGTAGAGTTGT
>MERD01000054.1:0-1261 GCA_001771935.1 Betaproteobacteria bacterium RIFCSPLOWO2_02_FULL_67_26 | reverse complement strand
GGTTAGTCGGACTACCTCCTCGAGCCTCCAATGAAGGTAACGCAACCATTGCCCAAGTAAAACAAATGACGGAACGGTTCACGAAAGAGGGCTGGGAAAAATACTTTGCCGCGCTGCGCATAGCGGTGCAAGCTGGCGCCTTGAAGGAGTGCAAGTACGACCCCGGCTGCTACTTTGACGGAAATGAAGATATAGAGAATGCTTACAAACTTGGCAACGCAGAATTCACAGCGGGCAAGCTCAAGGGGACTTTCGAGTCGAGGCAAGAGGTGACGGACATCATCAAGTTCGTTGTTTATGAGAACTCTAGGGTCGAGTGTGAGGTTTGCGCAAGCGCGCGGCCTGGCTATCAGCGAGCCTATCCACGGAGCTGAGAGAATGGCCGTTATGCTTTACCTGAACAATAGGCCAATGCAATCGGCCGAATCGCTCGAAGAAGCGAAGAAAAAGGCCGAGCTGTTCATAACGGGACGGCCAGAGGTGTGTATTGAGCGCACTGAGTGGCCGGCACCTGTGCAAGCTTGGATTTACGATTGTGAATTGCGGCAATGGGTTGAACAGAGATAACGCAGTACGGCCTACCGCGCCGGGGTCGGACCGCGCCAACGCATTGACGTGAAACTACAAGGAAAAAGGGGACGCACCCCTTTATTTTTCCGACCTTGCCGACCCCGCGCATGGTGTAGACGTATTGAGCCATTAGTGATTGCGCTTAGAAAAAGGCGCAATCATACCGCGAGAGCGGGAGAGCGGCCAGAGCCCTTCTACACGTAAAGAATCCTACCGTTCAGAGCACAAACAAAGAATCTAGCCGCAAATCAGTAGCCATAGAATTGGGCATCCTCAAGTATTCCTGATAAGTCATCGAAGTTTTCATAAGATAGGTCCGTCCCTCAACCACAAAACCATCCAAATTGTGCTTTACGGCATATGTTGAAAGGTCAGCCATCTTGTTTATGAATCCTCTCCCATTGAAATTCAGAGAGGTATTACACAAAACGCCGTATCCGGTGCGTGCCTTGAATGCGACAAGCAGCTCGTACAAATTGCGGTTGCTCACAGATGATACTGTCTGAATGCGGGCAGTCCCATTCACGTGGGTAACAGCTGCCAGTGCGTTGGTTCTTACACGATGCGTGTAAAGCATAAATGGGCTTGCTTGATCGCAGCCAAACCATCTTCCAGCTTCTTCTTCTAAGCAAACAGGAGCAATCGGACGGAATTGTTCGCGCTGCTTAATCTCATTTAGCCGCACTCTGGT
>MERD01000053.1 GCA_001771935.1 Betaproteobacteria bacterium RIFCSPLOWO2_02_FULL_67_26 | reverse complement strand
CGCGAAATCGCGGTAAATCTCGGCCAGCACGCCGCCCACGCCCAGCACCACGACCGGGCCCACCTGCGGGTCGCGCCGGTAGCCGAGGATGACCTCGGCCAGGCCTTTCTCCATGCGTTGCACCAGGATCCCGTTCAGCCGCGCTTCCGGGTGCGCCGCGCGCACGCGCTGGAGGATGGCCGCGGCGGCGCGCTTGAGATCGTCGGCATTGGCGACGTTCACGACCACGCCGCCGGCGTCGGTCTTGTGCGCGATGTCGGGAGAGAGGATCTTGGCCACGACGGGAAATTCGAGCTTTATCGCCTGCTCCGGCGAGGTGATCGTCTCCGATTGCGCCGCGGGCACGCCCAGCGCGCCAAACGCGCGGCACGCCTCGGATTCGTTCAACCGCGCCTTTTTGCCGAGCAGCGCGCGGGCGGCGGCGAGGCGCCTGGCGTCCGGCGCGGGCGGCGAGTGCGGCGCCGACCAGTCGCGCCACGCGCGGATCGCATCGGCGCAGGCTTCCGGCGTGCGAAAGCCCGCGATGCCGGCCTCGGCCAGCAGCGCGAGCGAGGCGTCGGCCTGCGGCGCGCAGAACACCGCCAGCGGCTTGCCGCTGCGCGTGGCTTCCAGGATCGGGTCGATCGCGATGTGGGGCTGGTACTGCGCCGAGCTGCCCACCACCGCCAGCACGAGATCGCAGTGGTCGGACGCGAGCAGCTCGTTCAGCACGCCGCTGTAGATCTCTTTTTTCGCGCCGGCAAGCGTGAGGTCGGTCAGCCGCGCGCGCGTGATGCCGATCTTGTTCCGCCCGAGGCTCGCGACGACCGCGTCGGTGGGCGGCACCACCTCGACGCCGAGCGTGCCAAGGCGGTCCACGACGGTCGCCGCGCCGCCGCCGGTGGTGGTCATGGCCGCCACGCGGTGGCGCGCCGCTGGCCGCTGGCCGGAGATCAGCGCCGGCAGCTCGAACAGCGTCTCGAGCAGGTCGACGCGCAATATGCCGTTGGCGCGGAAAAAGGCATCCGCCATGTCGTCGGAGCCGGTCATCGCCCCGGTGTGCGATGAGGCGAGCTCGACGCCCACCTCGGAGCGGCCGAGCTTGAAGACGATGACGGGCTTGCCGGCCTCGAAGGCGCGGCGCGCGGCGCGCGCGAGCCGGGGCGCGTCCCGAATGGTTTCCATGAACAGCAGGATGACACGGGTATCGGCGTCGTCCACCAGCATATCGGCGATCTCGCCCACCGCCAGATCGGATTCGTTGCCGACCGAGACCAGCTTCGAGAAGCCCGTGCCGCGCCCCAGGCCGCGCGACATCAGCGCCCCCATCATGCTGCCGCTCTGCGAGACGATCGCCGTTGCGCCGGGCCTGATCTGCGCGTGCTCCAGCACCGCGTTGACCGAGAGCACGAGGTGTGAATGCAGGTCGAGCAGCCCGATGCAGTTGGGCCCGAGCAGCCGCACGCCGCTCGCCCGCGCGAGCTTGAGCAGTTCCTCCTGCCGGGCGCGCCCCGCCGCGCCGGTCTCGGCGAAGCCGTCGCTGAAGATGGTGACGACCGGCACCCGCTTCTCGCAGCACTGCGCGATCGCCTCGGCCACGGCCGCCGCCGGCACCATGATGAAGGCGTGGTCCACCGGCTCCGGCACCGCGCGCAGGTCCGCGTAGGCCTTCTCGCCGAAAATCTCGGCGCGGCCGCGGTTGATCGGGAGGATGCGGCCGCTGTAGCCGTGCTTGCGCAGGAAGCGCTGCGGCCGGGAGGTATTCTTGGTCGCGTCGCCGGACGCGCCGATCAATGCAATCGATCTCGGCGCGAACAATGCCTGAGCCAGGGAGGCGGGAGTCGAGGTTTTCACTGCCACAAGTGGGCTAACGCATCACGATTCACGAACCACGAGCCACGACTCACGCCTTGTCTGTCTTCGAGGGACGTTGGCTGAAAGTCCTTTCGAAAACAGATTCAGCAATGCGGTTCTTGAGGATCTCGATCGAGCCGCCGGCGATCATCCAGCCGCGGCACTTGCGGAAGCACCACTCGACCAGCGTCTCCTCGGTGTAGCCCATGCCGCCCATGATCTGCATCGCTTCCGAGCAGATCTCGAAGCCGGCCTGGTTGCAGTAGGCCTTGGCGATCGCGGTGTCCTGCGCCGAGGGCAGGCCGCGGTCGGCATTGGCGGCGGCGCGGTAGAGCAGCAGCTGGCCGGCGTCGAGCTTGATCTTCATCTCGGCGAACTTCCACTGCACGCCCTGGAACTCGGCGAGCAGGCGCCCGAACTGCTTGCGCTGCAGTGCCCATTGGCGCGCGACCTCGTAGCAGTAGCGCCCGAACGCAAGCGAGCGCGCCGTGTTGCCGAGGCGCTCGACGTTGAAGCCGGCCATCTGCTTCTTGAAGCCGCCTTCGCGGAGCAGGACGTTCTCGGGGGGCACGTACACGTTGTCGAACCAGGTGGTGACCCACTCCTCGCCGTTCATGAAGCGCGAGGGCTTGCCCTGCCGCACGCCCGGGCTCGCGCGCTCGATCAGCAGCGAGCCGATGCCGCCCACGCCCGGACCGAAGCGCACGTAGGTGACCATCACGTCGGCGTACTGGGCGTGGGTGGTGAACACCTTCTCGCCGCTCACGCGATAGCCGGCGCCGTCGGGGGTTGCCGTGGTTCTCAGGTCGGTCACGGCGGAGCCCGCCTCGGGCTCGGTCATGCCGACGCAGATCACGCCGTCGCCCGCGAGCAGGCGCTTCAGGTAGCGTTTCTTCTGGTCCGCCGTGCCGTATTCCGCGAGCACGCGGATCGCGCCGAAATTGCCGGCCTGCACCACGTCGGAGCTTCGCGGGCACACCTGCGCGACGGTTTCGATCGCGATGATCGCGTCCATCAGCGTGCCGCCCTGGCCGCCGTCCTGCTCCGGGATGGTGATGCCCATCAGGCCCTGCTGCGCCATCAGCCGGGCGACATCCCATGGATGCTCGGGGCTGTGCGCGCGGGCGAGCGCGCCCTCGCGCAGGTGCTTCTCGGCGAAGCCGCGCACCGCGTCGCGGAAGGTCTGCTGCTCGGGGCCGAGGTCGAAGTTCATTCAAGTAGCGGTGATGGGTGATTACGCATTACGCGCGCAGCAGCGGCCGCAGGTTCCGCATACTGGATACGCGCTCCAGGGCCCACGCGGCGTCGCACAGCTTGCGCGCGCGCGCGCTTCCGAGTATCGGCGCCAGCAGGTGGAAGGCTTTTTCGTCCACTTCGGGCCGCGGCATCGGGTTGCCCGCGGTGCCGCGCACGGCTTTCGTGTGGTGCCGCAGCGCGCGCCCGTCCTTGAGCTTCAGCTCGACGATGCCCTGGCGCGAGGGCAGGACGCGCGTCAGCGCCTCGTCGCCGATCAGCTCGACCCGGCTGCGCACCGCCAGCACGCGCGGATCCGTCATGCGCTTCTCGTCGTGGGAGGACTCGAAGGTCACGATGCCGTCGAGCAGCATTACCGCGCACATGTGCTGCATGCAGATGTCGGGCATCGCGCGGTTGTCGGTGGTGTTGGCGCCCTGCCGGGCGACGCGGACCGTGAGTTTCTCGACGTCGCCGGCGCGGACACCATGCGCGCGGATGAGATCGAGCAGCGAGTCGAGCGGCGCCTGGATGGGAGAGCCCACCGACCAGCGCTTGATGTTGGTGTTCATGATCTCGTAGGTCGCGCCGAGGCCGTCGGCCAGGCGCTGCGGCTCGGGCGGGCGGCCGATGCGGCGCGTCTCGTCGTAGGCGACGAAGAAATTGCGCTCGCCGGAGAACACATCCTCCACCCCGGTGAATCCCGCGGCGACCATGGCGGCGGCCGCGGTGCCGTTTCGCGCCGGCATGCCGCCGAAGTCGAAAGCTTTCTCGATGTGCTCCTCGTCGCGCATCCAGCAGGAGACGCCGGAGCACTGCTGCGCGGTGTAGGACAGGGTCCAGCGCATCTGCTCGGTGTTCAGCCCCGCCAGCGCGCCGGCGGCAGCGGCGGCGCCGAACATGGGGCCAAAGCTGTGCGTGGAATGCCCCACGTCGCGGAAGTCGTAGGACCCCAGCGCCATGGTGACGCGCGTGCCGATGTCGTAGCCCAGCGCCACCGCGCGCAGGAACGAGCCGCCGTTGCGCGCTTCGCGCTCCGCCATCGCCAGCGCCGCGGGCACGATGGCGCAGCCGGGATGGCAGAGGGAGGGCGCGTGCGAGTCGTCGGTCTCGTCGGCGTGGCCGAGCATGCCGTTGGCGAGCGCGGCGTGCTGCGCGGTGGTGACGAGGCGCGAGCCGATCACGCACGCTTCCCTGGAGCCGCCCAGCGTCTTCACGTAGGCGATGGCCTTCCTGCCGGGCAGCAGGCGTGAGCCGGAGACCATCGCGGCGAGGGTGTCGAGGACATGGTGCTTGGTTTTCTCGATGACTGCCGCCGGCAGCGGCCGCTTCAGCGCCCCGGCGATGTACGCCGAAACCGCCCTCATCAGCGGTGATATCTCGCTTTTCGACGATTTGTCGTTCATGGTCTTACTCATCACCCATCACCCGTCACGCATCTCCGGTTTCACGGCATGTATCCGCCGCCGTTCAGATGGATGGACTGGCCCGTGATGTAGCGCGCGTCGGGGCCGCACAGCATGCGCACCATGGCGGCGATTTCCTCCGGTTCGCCGCGCCGCCCGATCGGCGGCACCCCGGGGCGGTGCTGCGGACGCTCGGGAATGCCGGGCACCCCGCGCGTGACTTCGACGGTGCCGGGCACGACGCAGTTCACCGTGATGTGATGGGGCGCGAGGTCGAGCGCGAGCCCCTTGGTCATGGCGGCGAGCCCGCCCTTGGCGGCGACCACGTGCAGGCGGCCGTCGGCACCCTTGTGCCCGGTCTGGCCGCCGATGCTGACGATGCTGCCGCCGCCGGCGCGGACCAGATGCGGGAGGACGGCCTGCGAGCAGAGAAACGTGCCGTCGAGCACGATGGACAGCACGCGCCGCCATTCCTCGAGGCGGATCTCCGGGAACGGTTTTTCCATGCGCACCGCGGCGTTGTTGACCAGGATATCGAGGCGGCCGAAGCGCTTCACGGTATCCTCGACCATGCCCTGCACGGCCTTGGGATCGGTGATGTCGGCGACGAACATTGCCGCCCTGCCGCCCGCCTTTTCGATCATGCCCACCGTCTCCAGCGCCAGGTCGCGCGAGGTGTTGGCGTTCACCATCACCGCCGCGCCGCCCGCCGCGAGGGCGCGCGAGATGGCGCGGCCGATATTGCGCGCGCCGCCGGTCACCAGCGCGACTTTGCCGGCGAGCTCGTCGCCGTTTCGCATGCCCACTTGACTTGCCACGGTAGGCTCTCCCTGGATGACCCGGTCTGCCGGCGGGAACGATCCTGCTGCGTGCCGCGCCCTGCTTGAGGCGGCTTCCCGGAAAAATCTTAACAGCGGCGGGCAGGCGGCTCAACCGGAATCGGTTGCGGTGCGATAAAATACGCGCTCAAAAATGCTGGGGAGCGCGCCGTGAGCAAACCGCTGGTCGGCATCGTGATGGGCAGCAACCGCGACTGGGAGGTCATGCAGCACGCCGCGCGCAGCCTGGCGGATTTCGGCGTGCCGCACGAAGCGCGCGTCCTGTCGGCGCACCGCTCGCCCGCTGCGCTGCTCGAATGGGTGGACGCGCTCGCCGGGCAGGGCGCAAAGTGCTTCATCGCCGGCGCCGGCGGCGCGGCGCATCTCGCCGGCGTGGTAGCGGCCAGAACTACGCTCCCCGTGCTCGCGGTACCGATCCCGTCGAAACACCTGCAGGGACTCGATTCGCTGCTGTCCATGGTGCAGATGCCGAAGGGCATCCCGGTCGCCACCTTCGCCATTGGAGACGCGGGCGCCGCCAACGCGGGGCTGTTCGCGGTGGCGATGCTCGCGCTCGAGGACGCGGGCCTTGCCAAAAAGCTCACGGACTTCCGCAGGAAGCAGGCCGATTCGGTTCGGGCAGCCAAATTGCCTGACCTCAAGTGAGTGGTGTCACGACTCTCGCTTTTGTCCTCGATGAGCGACATGACCCCCAATCACTCGACGTTGTTTGAATCCAGTTTGAAGAGCCTCAAGTTCCTGCACCGCGGCAAGGTGCGCGACCTCTACGCGGTGGGCGAAGACCGGCTGCTCGTGATCCAGACCGACCGGCTGTCGGCGTTCGACGTGATCATGCCCGACCCGATTCCGGAAAAGGGAAGAGTGCTTACCGGGATGTCGTTCTTCTGGTTCAGGAAGCTCGGGCACGTCATCGCGAACCACCTGACCAGTGTTGCGCCGGAGTCGGTCGTGGCTCCGGACGAACGCGGGCAAGTGGCGGGGCGCGCGATGGTCGTGCGCA
>MERD01000052.1:455-10110 GCA_001771935.1 Betaproteobacteria bacterium RIFCSPLOWO2_02_FULL_67_26 | reverse complement strand
GCCGCCCGAGGCCGCCTGGTAGGTCATGCAGGTCATCCATTCCACGAGGTCGTGCTGGAACAGGCCGTGCACGCCCATCAGCATGCAGCTCACGGTGCAATTCCCACCGATGTAATTCTTGATCCCCTTCGCCAGCGCGCTCTGGATGAGCGGCAGGTTCACCGGGTCGAGCACGATGACGGCATCGTCGTTCATCCGCAGCGTCCGGGCGGCGTCGATCCAGAAACCATTCCACCCGGCGGCACGCAGCTTCGGGTACACCTCGCCGGTGTAATCGCTGCCCTGGCAGGAGATGAGGATATCGTTTGCGGCCAGCGCCTTGAGGTCGCGCGCATCCCCGACCGGCGCAACGTCCTTGCCGATCGCCGGCCCCTTGCCCCCGGCCTGGGTAGTCGAGAAGAACGCGGGCTCGATCAGGTCGAAGTCGCGTTCCGCGCGCATGCGCTCGATCAATACCGAGCCCACCATGCCGCGCCAACCGATTAGACCAACTGGGATCATCGCCTCTGCCTCAAACGCCAAGAGCTTCTATTCTATCAAGGGGTTAACTGGCGTGCTAGAGCGCAGCAACGACCGCTTCGCCCATCTCACGCGTGCCGATTTTGCGGGTCCCGGCTTCGTGGATGTCCGCGGTGCGATAACCTTGGGCCAGCACCTGCTTCACCGCCGCTTCGATGCGGTACGCCCATTCGTCCTTGTTGAACGTGTAGCGCAGCATCATGGCGCACGAGAGGATGGTCGCCAGCGGATTGGCGATGTTCCGGCCGGCGATATCGGGGGCCGAACCGTGGCTGGGCTCGTACAGCCCCTTGCCGCCCGCGTCGAGCGACGCAGAGGGCAGCATGCCGATCGACCCAGTGAGCATCGCAGCCTGGTCCGACAGGATGTCGCCGAACATGTTGCCGGTCACGATCACGTCGAACTGTTTCGGCGCGCGCACGAGCTGCATCGCCGCGTTGTCCACGTACAGGTGCGACAGCGCGACCTGCGGGTACTTCTTCGCCACGTCGTTGACGATCTCGCGCCAGAAGCGGCTGGTCTCGAGCACGTTCTCCTTGTCCACGGAGCAGAGCTTCTTGCCGCGCTTCATGGCGGTGGAGAAGCCGACCTCCGCGATGCGCCGGATCTCGGGCTCGCTGTAGACCATGGTGTCGTAGCCCTCGCGCTCGCCGCGCGCGTTGGTACGCCGCCCGCGCGGCTCGCCGAAGTAGATGTCCCCGGTCAGCTCGCGGATGATCATGACGTCGAGGCCCGACACCACTTCGGGCTTGAGCGTCGAGGCGCCCACCAGCTCCGGGAACATCAGCGCCGGGCGCAGGTTGGCGAACAGGCCCAGGTCCTTGCGAATGCGGAGTATGCCCTGCTCGGGACGCTGCGCGCGGGGCAATCCGTCATATTTCGGCCCGCCCACCGCTCCGCAGAGCACCGCATCCGCCGCGCGCGCGAGCTTGAGCGTCGGTTCCGGCAAAGGTTCGCCGTGCGCGTCCACGCCGGCGCCCCCGAACGGCGCCTCCTCGAGCTCGAGCGCAAGACCGTCGCGCGCCAGCGCCTTCAGGACCTTCACGGCCTGCGCGACGATTTCAGGGCCGATGCCGTCACCGGCCAGTATGGCGATTTTCATGCGAACAGCCAGGGCTGCCGCTCGCGGTGCCGTTGCTCGAACGCCTTGATCTTGTCGGCGTGCCCGAGGGTGAGCCCGATCTCGTCGAGCCCATTCAGCAGGCAGTGCTTGTGGAAGGGGTCGATGTCGAACCGGAAGCTCTCGCCGCCCGGAGTGGTGACCGACTGCTTCTCGAGATCGACAGCCAGCCGGTAGCCCGCGGTACGCTGGACCTCCTTGAACAGGCGGTCCACGACCTTCGCGTCGAGCTTGATCAGCAACAGGCCGTTCTTGAAGCTGTTGTTGTAGAAAATGTCCGCAAAGCTCGGCGCGATCACGGCCTGGAAGCCGTATTGCAGCAGCGCCCATGGCGCGTGCTCGCGCGAGGAGCCGCAGCCGAAGTTCTCGCGCGCGATGAGAACGGTGGCGCCGCGGTAGCGCGGCTGGTTCAGCACGAAGTCGGGATTCAGCGGCCGCTTCGAGTGGTCCATGCCCGGCTCGCCGTGGTCGAGGTAGCGCCATTCGTCGAAGAGGTTCGGTCCGTAGCCGGTGCGCTTGATGGATTTCAGGTACTGCTTGGGGATGACCGCGTCGGTGTCCACGTTGGCGCGGTCCATCGGCGCCACCAGGCCTTCCTGTTTCACGAATTTTTCCATGTCACCCCTTCCGCACGTCCACGAAGTGCCCCGCGATCGCGGCGGCAGCCGCCATCGCCGGACTCACCAGGTGGGTCCGGCCACCGGGGCCCTGCCGGCCCTCGAAGTTGCGGTTCGACGTTGAAGCGCAGCGCTCGCCCGGCGACAGCAGGTCGTCGTTCATGCCGAGGCACATCGAGCAGCCTGGCTCGCGCCATTCGAAGCCGGCCGCGCTGAAGATCTTGTCGAGCCCCTCCTTCTCCGCCTGCTGCTTGACCAGGCCCGAGCCGGGCACGACGATCGCAAGCTTGATGCCGGTCGCGACGCGCTTGCCCCTGACCACCTCGGCCGCCGCGCGCAAGTCCTCGATGCGTGAATTGGTGCAGGCGCCGATGAAGATCTTGTCGGGCCGGATCTCCGTGATCGGGGTATTGGGCTTCAGATCCATGTACTTGAGGGCGCGCTCCATCCACTCGCGCTGAACCGGGTCCCTTTCCTTTGACGGGTCGGGAACCTTGCCGTCGACGGTCGTCACCATTTGCGGGTTCGTGCCCCAGGTCACCTGGGGCAGGATCTCCGCGGCATTCAGCGTCACCACCTTGTCGAATTTCGCGCCCGGATCCGAGACGAGCGTGCGCCAGTGAGCTGCCGCCTTGTCCCACATCGCCGCCCTGGGCGCCATCGGCCGGCCTTTCACGTACTCGATCGTCTTCTCGTCCACCGCCACCATGCCGGCGCGCGCGCCCGCCTCGATCGACATGTTGCAGAGGGTCATTCGCCCCTCCATCGACAGCGAGCGGATCGCTTCACCGGAGAACTCGATGGTGAAGCCGCTACCACCCCCGCTGCCGATTTCCCCGATGATCGCGAGGATCACGTCCTTGGCCGTGATGCCGCGGCCCAGCTTGCCGTCCACCACGATTTGCATGCACTTCGTCTTCTTCATCACCAGGCACTGCGTCGCGAGGACGTGCTCGACCTCGCTGGTGCCGATGCCGAACGCGAGGCAGCCGAACGCGCCATGCGTGCTCGTGTGCGAATCGCCGCACACCACCGTCATCCCCGGAAGCGTCGCGCCCTGCTCCGGGCCGATCACGTGCACGATGCCCTGTTGCTTGTCGAGAAACGGGAAATAGACCTTCGCGCCAAACTCCTTCATGTTGGCGTCGAGCGTCTCGACTTGCAGCCGTGATACCGGGTCCGTAATGCCCGCCAGGCCCTTTTCCCAGTTCCGGGTCGGCGTGTTGTGATCGGCGGTCGCGACGACGGAATCCACGCGCCACGGCTTCCGGCCGGCGAGCTTCAGCCCCTCGTAGGCCTGCGGGCTGGTGACCTCGTGCACGAGATGGCGGTCGATATAGAGCAGCGCCGTGCCGTCCTGTTCCTGGTGCACGACGTGGCTGTCCCATAACTTGTCGTAGAGCGTGCGCGCCGTCATTGTTCGCGTAACCTCATGGAAGCTTTGGATTATTGCACGGCCGGCCGAGCCGGAACAAGATTAGTCCTGCGCTGCAAGCTTTAGTTTCCAGGCGATCAGAACGATGCCCGAGAGCGCGCAGAGCGATGAGAGCGAAAACGTCAGCGCCGGGCCGAGACCCGCCCACGCATAGCCGCTCGCGAAACCGCCGATGGCGCCGCCCACGCCGTAGGCGAGGCTGCCGTAGATCGCCTGGCCGCGCGCCTGGTGCCGGCCGCGGAAGAGCTTGTGCACCACGCCGATCGCAGCGGCGTGAAAGGAGCCGAAACTCGCCGCGTGAAACGACTGCGCGACCAGCAGCGCGGCGAGGCTCCCCGGCAGCCAGCCGATCATCAGGAAGCGCGCCGCGGCGAGCGCGAAGCTTGCCAACAGGATCTGGCGCGGGGAGAAGGCACGAAAGAGATGCGGCATCCCGATGAAGATGCCGATTTCACAGATGACGCCCAGCGCCCACAGCCAGCCGGCGAGCGACTTGCTGTAGCCGTAGTCGACGAGATGGATGGTGTAGAACGTGTAATAGGGCCCGTGCGCCGCCGCCATCAGCGCGCACGCCGCGATCAACACGATCACTTCCGGACGCCTGAGGATGTGGCCGATCGGCAGCTCGTCGGAGGCGTGCGGCGCGATCCGGGAATCGGGCACCGCCCAGCAGAACCCGAGCATGCCGCCCATCAAACCCAGCACGGTCCACAGCACCGCCTTCGTGGACAGGGTGTCGAGCGCATGCCCGAGGCCGACTACCGCCACGATGAACCCCACCGAACCCCAGACGCGAACGCGCCCGTACCGCGTGGTCTCGTCGCCAAGATGGGAAAGGGTAGTCGCCTCGACGAGCGGCAGCGCGGCGCTCCAGAAGAACGTCATGGCGAGCAGCACCGCGAACAGCCACGCGAACTGAGCGCCGGCGAAGACCCCGAGCCACGCGATCGTCCCGGCGGCGCCCGCGAGCCGCGCGACGCGCAAGCGCCTCGCGCTGCGGTCCGCCAGCCAGCCCCAGAGGTGGGGCGCGACGATGCGCGTCAACTGCGGCACCGACATCAGCACGCCGATCTCGACCGGGGACATGCCGGCGGAGTCCAGGTACAGGCTGAAGAACGGCGCGAACGCGCCGATATATGCGAAATAGAAGAAGTAGAAACCGGCGAGGCGCCGGTACGGCAACGCGCTCATGGCCGAGCGCTACGCTTCGTCAGGGTCGGGGTTTTCGGTCGCGGCCGCGCTTTTCAGCTGCTCGATGACCGAGCGCGGCGCCTGCGCCGGAATCCTCGGAGTCCCGCTCTTGACGTCGGCGTTTTGCGCGCGGTGGCGCAGCGCGTGGTCGATAAGCGTCAACGCCACCATCGCCTCGCAGATCGGCGTCGCGCGGATGCCCACGCACGGGTCGTGGCGTCCATGCGTCTCGATCACGGTCGGCTGGCCCGCCCGGTCTATCGTGCGCCGCGGCAGGCGGATGCTGGACGTCGGCTTCACGGCGACGCTCACCACGATATCCTGCCCGGTCGAGATGCCGCCGAGGATGCCGCCCGCGTTGTTCGACAGAAATCCCTGCGGCGCCATCTCGTCGGAATGCTCGGTGCCCTTTTGCGCGACCGCGCGGAAACCCGCGCCGATCTCCACGCCCTTCACGGCGTTGATGCTCATCAGGCTAAAGGCGAGATCGGCGTCGAGCTTGTCGTACACCGGCTCGCCCCAGCCCACGGGCACGCCCGAAGCGACCGTGGTGATGCGTGCGCCGCACGAATCGCCCGATTTCCGGAGCTGGTCCATGAACGCCTCGAGCTGCGGCACGATCTCCGCGTTGGGCGCGAAAAACGGATTGCCGCCGACCGCATCCCAGGACTTGAACGGGATCTCGATCGGGCCGAGCTGCGCCATGCAGCCGCGGACCGCGACGCCGTGCTTCTCGCGCAGCCATTGCTTCGCGATCGCGGCCGCCGCGACCCGCACCGCGGTCTCGCGCGCCGACTGCCGCCCGCCGCCGCGGTAGTCGCGGATGCCGTATTTCTGTAAATAAGTGTAGTCGGCGTGCCCCGGCCGGAACATGTCCTTGATCTTCGAGTAGTCCTTGCTCTTCGCATCCACGTTGCGAATGAGCAATGCGATCGGCGTGCCGGTGGTCCTGCCCTCGAACACGCCGGACAGGATCTCGACCGTGTCTTCCTCGCGCCGCTGCGTCACGTGGCGCGAAGTGCCGGGCTTGCGGCGGTCGAGCTCGGGCTGGATGTCCGCTTCGGACAACGCGAGCCCCGGCGGGCAGCCATCGACAACGCAGCCGATCGCGGGCCCGTGGCTCTCCCCGAAGGAAGTCACGCAGAACAGCTTGCCGAGCGTGTTTCCGGACATTGAAAGGCTCAAAACCCGATATAATTCAACGAGAAGTTTAACATATGGGCACTCGGAAGAAACGCGCTGATATGGCCGGCAAACCCGACCCGGACAAGGTGAAAGGCCCCGGCGGCATGACGATGCGCGAGCTGCACGAGCTCGTGAAGAAAGGCCACGCGCGCGACCAGGCGGCGGGCAGGCAGCACAACAAGCTCGCGCAGCCGCAGAACCGCTGGCAGCGTCTCGTGCGTTACGTGTGGGACAAGAACCGCGGCCGGGGCTAGCCCAGCATCGCTCTCAGATATTCGACGCCCCAGGCGACGCCGAAGCCGGTGATGTCGGTGGCGACCGCGCCGAGACCGCCCTTGCACTTCGCGCTCGCGAGGTCCATGTGCAGCCATGGCGTGTCGCCCGTGAAACGCCTGAGAAAGCGCGTGGCGAGGATATGGTCCGCTTCGCCGTCCAGGGTGCACTGCTTCACGTCGGCGATATCGCTTTCGAGCGCCTCGTCATAGTCCTCATCCATGGGAAAGCCGCAAACCCGCTCTCCGGTCGCGGTGCCCGCCGCTATCGCACGGCGTAGCAGGCTTTCACGAGTCGCGAAAACACCGCTGTAGCGCTCGCCGACCGCGACGTGCATGCTGCCGGTCAGCGTGGCGAAATCCACCATGAGATCCGGCTTTGCGCGCGCGGCAAGTGCCAACGTATCCGCGAGCACCATGCGTCCCTCGGCATCGGTGTGCACGATTTCGATTGTCGTGCCGTTCAACGCGGTCACCACCTCGTTCTGGTGATAGGCGCGGGGACTGATGTCGTTGCGCGCGATCGCCATCCAGCAATCGAGCCGGACCGGCAATTTCATTTCCGCCGCCGCAAGGAATATCCCGAGCGCCACCGCGGATCCGTTCATGTCCTTGTGCATGCCGTGCATATAGCGCGCGGGCTTGAGGTTGTGGCCGCCCGTGTCGAAGCAGATGCCCTTGCCGACCAGCGCCACGGACTTTCCTGCCCGCGGGTGCCGATAGCCGAGTCGCACGATCGCGGCATCCTCCTCGGCGCTGCCCTGCGCCACCGCGATGAACGCACCGGCCCCCATCTTGCGCAGGCGTTTCACGTCATATTCCTCGTGCCGCCAGCCGTGTTGCCTGGCGATTTCCCGCACCCGCCTGCGGTAAATTCCCGGTGTCAGCTCGTTGGGCGGCAGCACCGTGAGCTCGCGGCAAAGGAGGTTTCCTTCGGCGACCGCCCTCTGCCAGGCGTACGCATCCCGTGCCCGATGACCGAATACACGCACCGACTGCAGCGCCGGACCAGCGGGCTTCCTCTTCCGCTCCGGCAATCGCGCGCCGTTGACCCACGCCGCGTAGGCGGCGAGCTCCGCGGCATGGCGGCGGCGCGCCGCGGGCCCGAACACTCCGATCACGATCTCCTCGGGCCTCTCGGACAGCAAGAGCTGCAGGCCCTTGCGCAGAACGGTTTGCCGCTCGAACACCGAGCGCGCGGGATCGAGCATGACCCAGGACACCAGGGCCCCTCGCGCCAGATCGGTGGCGAGCGGCGCCTTGGCCAGGTCCGGCAGCTTCTTCTTCCGTCTCGCGAGCGCGGCGGAAAGCGCTGCTACACCGGGCACGCCCCGCAGCGTCTCGAGCGATGCCGCCTTCGGCAGCACGATGAGCGCGTGCTTCGCGCGGTCGAGATCGCTCTCGGATAATAGCGTTGCGTTCTGTTCCAGCCTGGCCAGCATGGGGGGTCCGTGTGACTCGTGGTTCGTGGATCGTGGATCGACAGGAAGGCGGATTATACGGCGCGTGGGCATTATAATTTCGAAAATGCACCGGCTGCTCGTTACGCTCGCGTTGCTGCTGCCCGTCGGCGCGCCGTCCGCGGAGGACATCGTGATCCTCCCCACGCGCGGGGGCGTCACGCAATCGTACCTGTTGTCGGCACCGGAAGCGGGCAAGGCGCGGGCCGTGGCGGTGCTGTTTGCCGGCGGCGCCGGCAAGGTCGACCTCGAGCGCGAAACGGCGCGCACCGTGCTCGATCGCGGGAATTTCCTGGTGCGCACGCGCCGGCTCTTCGCCGGGAGCGGAATCGCCGGGGCGGTGGTGGACGCGCCTTCCGACCAGCCCGCCGGGATGGAGGATGAGTTCCGCCTGGGCGCGGCGCATGCCGGGGACATCGGGAAAGTGGTGACGGACCTGAAAAAACGATTTCCCGGCCTGCCGGTTTTTCTCGTGGGCACGAGCCGCGGCACGGTTTCCGCCGCCTCGGGCAGCGCGCGCCTCGGCAGTACGATTGACGGCGTGGTGCTGACCGCGACCGTGTTCGAGGCCAACCGGCGCCACCGGGGATTGAGCGGGTTCGATTTTTCATCCATCCCGTCGCCGCTGCTGTTTGTGCACCACGTGGAGGACAGCTGCGAAGTCACGCCCCATTCGGCCGCGAAGCGCCTTGCCGCCCGCTACCCGCTGGTATCCGTATCCGGCGGCCTGCCGGCAAGATCCCAACCCTGCGAGGCGCTGAGCGCTCACGGTTTTTACGGCAGGGAAGCGGAAACGGTGGACGCGATCGCGAAGTGGATGCTGAAGCAGCCGTACCGCAAGGAAATAAACTAGAATTCCTTCGAATGCGCCAATACCTCGACCTGATGCGGCACGTGCTGGAGCACGGCGCGCGCAAGAACGACCGCACCGGCACCGGCACGCTCTCGATCTTCGGGGCGCAGCTCCGGTTCGATCTCGACGCCGGGTTCCCGCTGCTCACCACCAAGAAGGTGCATCTCAAGTCCATCGTCCACGAGCTGCTGTGGTTCCTCAAGGGTGCGACCAACACCCGCTACCTGAAGGAGCACGGCGTCACCATCTGGGACGAGTGGGCGGATGCGAGCGGCGACCTGGGTCCGGTCTACGGCCACCAGTGGCGGTCGTGGCCGGCGCCGGACGGGCGGCGCATCGACCAGATCGGCGAGGTCATCGCGCAGATCCGGAAAAACCCCGATTCTCGCCGGCTCATCGTTTCGGCGTGGAACGTCGCCGACCTGCCCAAGATGGCGCTGCTGCCGTGCCACGCCTTCTTCCAGTTCTACGTCGCCGGCGGGCGCCTCTCCTGCCAGCTCTACCAGCGCAGCGCCGATCTGTTCCTCGGCGTGCCGTTCAACATCGCCTCCTACGCGCTCCTCACCCTGATGGTGGCGCAGGTAACCGGGCTCAAGCCTGGCGACTTCGTGCATACCTTCGGCGACACCCACCTCTACATGAACCACCTCGACCAGGCGCGCGAGCAGCTCTCGCGCGAGCCCCGCCGCCTGCCGGCGATGAAGCTCAACCCGGCGGTGAGGGACATCTTTCAATTCAAGTACGAGGACTTCACGCTCGAGAACTACGATCCCCATCCGGCAATCAAAGCGCCAGTGGCGGTGTGATTTCGATCATTGTTGCCATGGCAAGGAACCGCGTCATCGGCGCGAACGGCGCGATCCCCTGGCGCCTGCCGGAGGAGCTGAAGCGGTTCAAGAGCCTGACGCTGGGCCACCACATCGTCATGGGCCGCAAGACCTGGGACTCCATCGGGCGGCTGCTGCCCGGCCGCGCCACGGTGATCGTCACGCGCCAGCCGGAC
>MERD01000052.1:0-353 GCA_001771935.1 Betaproteobacteria bacterium RIFCSPLOWO2_02_FULL_67_26 | reverse complement strand
GCGCAGGCGCTGCCGCGCGCCGGGCGGCTCTACCTGACGACGGTCGATGCCGACATCGCGGGCGACACGCTCATGCCGCAATTCGACCTCCAAGGCTGGCGGGAAGTGTCAACTTCGTCCTTCCCGGCGGACGGGCGGCACCGTTACCCTTTCCGCTGCGCGGTTTACGAACGCGTCTAGAAATAGACAGGATTTACAGGATTTACAAGATTAGAGAGGCGGGTCGATTCTGTTAATCATGTAAATCCTGTCTAATTGGTTTTTTTGAGATACAACCTTCTGAATCCTGTACATTTTCTTCGATGAATCCCCGATTGGGTCTTGCCTGTCTATTGCTTGTTGCGGCCTGCGTG
>MERD01000051.1 GCA_001771935.1 Betaproteobacteria bacterium RIFCSPLOWO2_02_FULL_67_26 | reverse complement strand
ATGTTGCCTCACGTCGTCGCGTGTCGAGGAGGCCGCCGAACGTGATCAATGAAGAACAAGAATTGGCGCGCGAGCGACCAGCAGGGCCTTCGTTGGTTTTCCGTACGAAGGTGTTGCTTTGCGCGCTGCCCCTTGCGAGTGTGGAGGAAATCATGCGCCCGCTGCCGGTCAAGGCGCTTGAGGGGGTGCCGCCGTTCGTGACTGGTGTCTCTGTGATCCGGGGCGCCGCGGTACCGGTGGTCGATGCCGGATTACTGCTGGGACGTGAGGAATCCACTCCCACGCGCCTCATTTCGCTGAAAGTCGCCGATCGCCGGGCCGCTCTTGCGGTGGATGAAGTCCTCGGCATCCGGGCGCTTCCCGCCGAATCGATGCAAGACCTGCCGTCGCTTCTACAAGAAGCGGGAGGCGACGTGGTCGAAGCAATCGGCACGTTCGACGCGGAGCTTCTGCTCGTGCTGCGCGGCGCGCGGATCGTGCCCGATTCCGTCTGGGCGAGCGTCGGATCGCAGGACGTATCGCGATGATTCCCGCCGTCCAGCGCGGCGCAGTCGAGCGTTTCCGTGGCGCCATCGCGCGGCGCTTAGGGCTGTATTTCGAGGATGCGAAGCTGGGCTTTCTGTCGGAGATCCTCCACCGCAAGACCGAAGCGAGAAGCGTCGATTGCGAAATCTATCTGGCGGATCTCGAGAACGGGGCGGCGATGCGGGAATGGTTCGCGCTTGCTGAAGAGCTGACGGTGGGTGAAACCTATTTCTTCCGCAATATCGACCAGTTTCGCGCGTTCGCAAAGGCGTGTCTCCCCGAGCGCGTGCATGCCCGGGCCGGCAGACGCAAGTTGACCCTGCTTTCGGCAGGCTGCGCATCGGGCGAGGAGGCTTACACGCTCGCGATCGGTGTTCGCGAGCATTTGCCGGACCCCGCCTGGGAGGTGACGATCCTCGGGGTGGACGTCAACCCTGCCGCACTCGAGCGGGCGGCGAAGGCACGCTACTCCGAATGGGCGCTGCGCGAGACGCCGCCCGAAATCCGCAGCCGATGGTTCCGGCAGACAGGGAGGGAATTCCAGCTCGATGACACGATTCAGAGATGCGTCAAGTTCGAAGCGCGCAATCTGGTCGACGACGACATCGAGCTTTGGCGGCCGGCGCGATACGACGTCGTCTTTTGCCGAAACGTGATGATGTATTTCACGCCTGGCCAGATGCAGGCGCTGATCGATCGTATCTCGCGCTCGCTCGCGCCAGGCGGATACCTGTTCCTGGGACATGCCGAGACGCTGCACCGACTGTCGCAGGATTTCCACCTGCGGCACACACACGAGACCTTCTACTACCAGCGCAGGGAAGATAACGATCCGCATGCTCGACCGCCTTGCCCGCCGACGGCTCCGTCGGCGCTCGCCGCCGCTGTGCCGCTGGTCGCGGCGGTTGATGATTCCGACAGCTGGGTGGAGGCGATCCGGACTGCTTCGGAGCGTATTCAGGCGCTTGCCGAATCGCCGTTTCGCCGCGCAGCGATGCCCGCAGCAGCACTGGCGCAGCAGCCGGATCTCGGCGCAGTCTTTGATTTGCTGCGGCAAGAGCGATTTGCCGAGGCGTTCGAGCAGATCCGGGCGCTGGCGCCGGAGGCATCGCGCGATCCGGACGTGCTGCTGCTGCACGCGGTGCTGCTGGCCCACCGCGGCCGGCTGTCCGAGGCCGAAGAATGGTGCGGGAAGCTCCTCGAGCTCGACGAGCTCAATGCTGGCGCTCACTACGTGTTTTCGTTGTGCCGGGAAGGGGCGGGCGACCGGAAAGGGGCCCTCCACCACGATCAGGTCGCCGCTTACCTGGACCCCGGGTTCGCAATGCCGCACCTGCACCTTGGCCTGCTCGCACGCAAGTGCGGAGACCGCGATGCGGCGCGCGGGGAACTGGAGCTCGCGCTTTCGCTGCTGCAACGCGAAGACCCATCGCGGCTGCTGCTGTTCGGCGGTGGGTTCGGGCGCGATTCACTGATCGAGTTGTGTCGTGCAGAACTGGCGGCGATAGGGGCGCGGCCATGAGCGGTAATCAGGCGCAACTCACCGGCCGGGCGGAAGCGCTGCGGGAGGCTTTCGACCGCTCGTTCGCGCAGCCGCCCGCGCTCGAGGCCGTTCGGACCGAGAACTTGCTCGCCATCCGCGTCGTGGGAAATCCCTACGCGCTTCGCGTGGCTGAGATCGCGGGGTTGTTCGCGGACAAGGCGGTGGTGCCGGTGCCGAGTGCAGTGCCGGAGTTGCTCGGCGTCTCGGGTCTGCGTGGCGCGATCGTTCCAGTCTACGACCTCGCGGCCCTGCTCGGTTACCCGGCGCGCGCGGAGGCCCGGTGGATGGTGCTTGCGCGCTCGCGCGAGGCATTAGCACTGGCGTTCGGCATGTTCGAGGGACAACTCGTCGTCTCGCTGCAGGACGCGATTTCCACGGCCGGCGAGCGCCCGCGTGAGCGCGGCGCCGTGCGGGCGGCTGGTGGATTGCGCCCGATCGTGCATCTGCCGACAGTGCTGGACGACATCCACAAGCGGGTGGAAGCCACCCGTTCCAACAGGAAGGAGGCTTGAGCCATGATCAACAACTGGACGTTTGGCCAGAGAGTGGCAGGTGGCTACGCGGTGATGATCGGTTTCGCCATCATCGTCAGCGTGATTGCGGTTTACGCGTTGCGCGCGGTGGTGGAGAGCAAGGACCGGGTCATCACCCACGACGCGCAAGTTTTGATCGAGGCGGAACGGCTGCAGGCCGCATCAGAAGCGGCGAGTTCGGCCGTACGGGGATATCTGATCGCTCGCGAGCAGAGATCGCTCGATTCGCTCCGCACCGCGCGCAGCGAGCTCACCACGATCTTCGGCCGCCTACAGTCCCTGGCCGACGCCGATGAGGAGCGGCGTTTGTTGAGTGCCGTCGAGCGTGCGTCGGAAACCCATCGGCAGGTTACGGACGAAATTATCATGCTGGGGCGCACGGATGCTCGCGCCGAGGTCATCGAACGCGTTTTCGAGGACAAGGTATTTCCCGCGCGCGATCGGTTTCGCGACAGCATTAGCTCGCTGGTGACGCACGAGCAGCGGCAGTTGGAACAGGAGAAGCAGGCGGCCACCGACGCCGCGAGGAACGCTATCGTGCTGCTCGCGATCATCACCTTGGTCGCGGTGCTGTTCGCGATCGTCGTGGCGGTCGCGCTCTCGCGTTCGCTCGGCCGCCAGATTGGCACCGCCGTCGGCCAGGTGCAAAGCTCCTCGGCGGAGCTGCAATCGGCGGCCAACCAGCAGGCAACTGGCGCGAAGGAGCAGGCGACGGCGATGAACGAGATCACCACCACGATCAGCGAGTTGCTCGCTACGTCGCGCCAGATTGCCGAGAGCGCGCAGCGCGTGGCCGGCGTAGCCGAGCAGACCGTCGGCGCGGCTCGCACCGGCGACTTGACGGTGCAGAAGGCGAACGATGCGATCGGTGCGATTCGGCGGCAGGTGGATCTCATCGTCAGCCACATGCTCGAACTGGGCAAGAAATCGCAGCAGATCGGGGCCGTCCTCGACATCGTTTCCGAACTCGCGGAGCAGACCAACATACTGGCGATCAACGCGACCATCGAGGCCGCGGGAGCCGGCGACAGCGGCAAGCGGTTCGCGGTTGTCGCCGACGAGATCCGCAAGCTCGCGGATCGGGTCGCCGGCTCGACCAAGGAGATCCGCGGGTTGATCGACGACGTGCGTGGCGCTGTCAACACCACGGTGATGCAGACAGAGACCGGCTCCAAGGCGGTGGACGCGGGCGGCCGGCAGTTCGTAGAGGTGGCCGCGTCCTTCAAGCAGATCGTTGCCCTCGTTTCCACCACCACTGAGGCCGCGCGCGAGATTGAACTCTCGACCAAGCAACAGAGCACCGCGGTCGAGCAGGTCAATGTCGCGATCGCGAACGTGGCGCAGGCGACCAAAGAGACCGAGGCGAGCTCGGGCCAGACACTACAAACGGCCTCGCAGCTTGCGACACTGTCGCGGGAGCTGCTGCGCCTGGTGCAGCCGCAGGCGATCGTGCATTCGGCGCACTGACATGACCCCGGATCCCTACCGTTATTTCCGGATCGAGGCGAGCGAGTCGCTCGATCAGCTGGGCAAAGCGGTGCTGGATCTCGAGAAAGATCCTGCACCGGCGCATGTATCCAGGCTTCTGCGTCTTGCTCATACGTTGAAGGGGGCGGCGAGGGTGGTCAAGCAGCGCGAGATCGCCGATTCAGCGCACGCGATCGAGGACGCGCTCGCGCCGTACCGAGAGTCGCCGGCTGCCGTGCCCAGGGAGCGCATCGACGCGGTGCTCCGGAACCTGGACGAGATCGCCGCCCGCCTGGCGGCGCTCGCTCCTGCGCCTGAGACGCCCGCAGGCACAGCCGCGGCGCGCGCGCAGCCCGAAGAGGTTTTTCGCACCGTACGCGCTGACGTGGCAGAGATAGACAGCCTGCTCGACGGCATCGCGGAGTCGCACACCTGGCTCGGTACATTGCGCAAGCACATCGGCGGGGCCGAACGCTGCAGGCAGCTCGCCGAGCAGCTGATTGGGCAACTCGGCGCCCCCCGGGCGCGAGCCGTCCAGATCGGCGACGGGCTTGCGAACGAGAGGACCCGCCTGATTGCCGAGGAACTTCGGAGCGTCCACGGTGATCTCGCGCGCAAACTGGCATCGGGCGTCGAACAGATCGACCGCGAACTCAGGCAAGTGCGCGATACGGCAGAGCGGTTGCGGCTCGTGCCCGCTGGGAACTCGTTTACGTCCCTCGAGCGGACGGCGAGGGACACCGCGCAGGCGCTCGGCAAACGCGTCGTATTCGAGGGTCGGGGCGACGACGTACGGCTTGATGCCCACGTGCTCGCCGCCGTCCAGGGCGCACTGCAGCACGTCGTTCGCAACGCCGTGGCGCATGGAATCGAACGGGCAACCGAACGGACGGCGGCGGGCAAACCTCCCGAAGGTCGCGTGGTGCTCGACGTGGTGCGGCGCCGTCGCCGCATCGCGTTCGTTTGCATCGACGATGGCCGGGGCGTGGATCTGGAGGCGGTACGGCGCGCCGTGCGCAGCAAGGACGCGTTTTCGCACAAAGTTCAGGAACTTGATGCAAAAGACCTCATGTCCTTGCTGCTAAAAGGCGGCATCAGCACCACGCACGCGGTGACCGAAGTCTCGGGTCGCGGCATCGGCCTGGACGTGGTACGCGAGATCGTCGAACGCCTGGGCGGAGAGGTGGCGATGCGCACCGAGCCGGGCCGCGGCACGACGGTGGAGTTGGTCGTGCCGGTTTCGCTCGCTTCGCTCGAAGCGCTCGTCATGGAGGACGCCGGCGTCTCCGCATCGATTCCACTCGATGCCGTGCAGCGAACGCTGCGGGTCCTTCCTGGCGACCTGACCCGGACGGCGGGCGGGGAATCGCTCGCGCACGAGGGGAAGGTGATTCCATTTATGCCCCTGTCGCGCGCTCTCTCTCGGGGGACATTGCCGGCGCGCGGGGCCAGGCCGTGGACAGCGGTCGTCGTGCGAAGCGCAGCGGGGGTCGCGGCAGTCGGCATCGAGCGGTTGCTGGGGACAGTGAGCGTGCTGTTGCGGCCCCTGTCTGACCTCGTGCCGGTGGCGCCTGTGGTCGCCGGTGCGTCGCTCGATGAGGAGGGCAATCCGCAACTCCTGTTGGATCCGGACGCCCTGGTTGCCGAGGCGGGGCGTGTCGCGGCTGTGCAACCTGAACCGGAGACGCGGAGCATGCCGGTCCTGGTTATCGACGATTCGCTGACGACGCGCATGCTCGAGCGGAGCATTCTCGAGTCCGCCGGGTACGAGGTCGACGTGGCCACCTCGGGTGAGGAAGCCCTGGACATGGCCCGCCGCAGGCGATACGCGCTGTTCCTTGTCGATGTGGAAATGCCCGGCATGGACGGCTACGCCTTCATCGAACGCGCAAACGCGGATCCCGTGCTCGCCGGCGTGCCTTCGATCCTGGTGACGTCGCGCACTTCTCCGGAGGATCACCGGCGCGGAGAAGAGGTCGGCGCGCATGCCTATGTCGTGAAGAGCGAGTTCGATCAGAGCGACTTGCTCAAGCGCATCCGCGAACTGGTGGGATGACGATGACGAAAGTACGCCTCCTCGTTATCGAAGACTCGACCACGGTGCGCAAGCGCCTGTGCGAAGTGCTCGCGTCCGATCCCGGGATCGAGGTGATCGGCGAGGCCGCGGACGGCAAGCGCGCCATCGAATTGTGCTGCGCGTTGAGACCCGACGCGGTAACGATGGACATGATGCTGCCGGTGATGAGCGGGCTCGCCGCCACCGAGTACATCATGGCCCATTGCCCAACGCCGATCCTCATCGTGTCGGCTTCCACCAATCGCGGCGAGTTGTTCCGGACCTACGAGGCGCTTGCCGCAGGCGCGCTGGACGTTCTCGATAAACCGCTTGGCGACGAGCGCGACGAGGATTGGGAACGGCGCCTGGTCTCGGTGGTAAAGCTGATCTCGCGCATCCGCGTGATCACGCATCCGCGGGCGCGCCTGGGTGCCTACGGCCGGCCGCAGGCGGCGCCGGTCCCGCCGGCGCGACTTTCAACGGCGGCGGACTCGCGTTATCGCGCGGTGGCGATCGGGACTTCGACGGGAGGGCCGGCTGCAATCGTGCAAGTGCTCGGTGCGTTGCCGCGTGAGTTCACGCTTCCCGTGTTGCTGGTGCTGCACATCGGCGAGCCGTTCGGTACCGCGTTCGCCGACTGGCTGGACGGTCAGATTGGTCGTCCGGCGGCATATGCGAGGGACGGAGAATCCGTGATGTCGGCCGCAGGTTGCGTCGTGATGGCGCCACCCGATCGCCATCTCGTGGTGCACGAAGGCCGGTTGCGGTTGACACGCGATCCCGAACGGCATTCGTGCCGGCCGTCGGTGGACGTATTGTTCGAATCGATGGCCGGGGAATTCGGTCCGGGCGCAGCGGCGTGTCTTCTCACCGGTATGGGAAGAGACGGCGCGGCGGGCCTGCTTCAGATCAGACAGGCGGGCGGATTCACGATCGCCCAGGACGAGGCGACGTCGGTAGTCTACGGGATGCCGAGGGAGGCGGCGCTGCTCGGAGCCGCCGAGCGCGTGCTGCCGCTCGGCGAGATCGGGTCCATGCTCGCCTCTCTCGCTCCAGCCAGGGTCGAGGAAAAGCTGTGACTGACACGGTTCTCATCGTTGACGACAGTCTGACGGTCCGTATGGACTTGAACGAGGTGTTTGCGGCGGCCGGTTTTCGGCCCGTCCCCTGCGCGACCGCTGCCGAGGCGCGCGAGGCACTGGCCCGAATGCGCGTCGGCGTCGTGGTTCTGGATGTGCTTCTACCCGACGCGGATGGAATCGAATTCCTGAAGGAGTTCCGGGCATCGCCCGAGGGGGCGTCGGCTATCGTGCTGCTGCTGTCCACCGAAGCGGAAGTCAAGGATCGGATCCGCGGGCTGCAGACCGGGGCCGACGAATACGTCGGCAAACCCTACGACGCGACATACGTCGTGGCGAAGGCGCGGGAGCTTCTTCGCGAACGACGCGCTGGCGGCATGCGGGACGAGGCGAAGATCCTTGTCATTGATGACAGCGCCACCTTCAGGGAGGAACTTCGTGGCGCGCTCGAGACGGAGGGTTATGCCGTAATCACCGCCGTGAGCGGCGAGGAAGGGCTGCGCGTCGCGGCGGACGAGAGGCCGAGCGCAATCATTGTGGACGGGACGCTGCCCGGGATTGACGGCGCAACCGTGATTCGGCGCCTCCGGCTCGATGCCGCGCTGCGCGGCGTTCCCTGCGTGCTCCTCACCGCTGCGGAGAACAAGGGCGCAGAGTTGTTCGCGCTTGATGCGGGAGCGGACGCCTTTGTGCGCAAGGACGAGGAAATCAGCGTCATTCTCGCACGCCTTGCCGCGGTGCTGCGGCAAACGGGCAAGCCGCTTACGGGAGAGCCAAGAAGTCTGCTCGGACCCAAGAGAATTCTCGCCGTGGATGACAGCCTCACCTATCTTCATGAGCTGGAGGCAGCGCTGCAAGGCGAAGGCTACGACGTCGTGCTCGCCCACTCAGGTGAGGAGGCGCTTGATCTCCTGGCGGTGCAGCTCGTCGACTGCATCCTGCTAGACCTGCTTATGCCGGGTCTGAGCGGTCAGGAAACCTGTCGGCGGATCAAGTCGGCCGCGGTCGTACGCGACATTCCACTCATCATGTTGACGGCGCTTGAAGACCGGGAGGCGATGATCGCCGGCCTCGGTGCCGGCGCGGACGACTACATTTCGAAGTCGGGCGAATTCGACGTACTCAAGGCAAGGGTTCGCGCTCAGATCCGAAGAAAACAGTTCGAAGACGAGAACCGCCGCATTCGCGACGAACTGATGCGTAAGGAGCTGGAGGCCGCGGAGGCCAAGGCGGCGCGCGAGGTGGCCGAGACCCGCGCCGCGCTCGTAGGTGAGCTCGAACGGAAGAACAAGGAGTTGGAAAGCTTCAGCTACTCCGTTTCGCACGACCTGCGTTCGCCGCTGCGGGCGATAGACGGTTTTTCCCGCGTCCTGCTGGAAGACTACGCCGACAAACTCGATAAAGAAGGCCTGCGCCTGCTTGACGTTATCCGGCAGAACAGCCAGAAAATGGGTCAGCTGATAGACGACCTGCTGGAGTTCTCCCGGCTCGGTCGAAAGCCGTTATCCATGGCCACGATGAATACGAAACGCCTCGTAGAGGAGGTGCTTGGGGAGTTGCAGCCAAGGAGCGGGCGGCGGGCCAAGCTCGCGCTCGGGCCGCTGCCGCCCGCGTATGGCGACGCGGTGCTGATCAAGCAAGCGTGGGCGAATCTGCTGGAAAACGCCATCAAGTTCTGCGCCAAACGCAAACAGCCGCTGATCGAAGTGAGCGGTACCACGACCGATGCGGAAAATGTGTACTGCGTGAAGGACAACGGAGCCGGGTTCGACATGCGCTACTACGACATGCTGTTCGGCGTGTTTCAGCGCCTGCACAGCGCTGAAGAGTACGACGGTACCGGGGTGGGCCTTGCGATCGTGCAGCGGGTTGTTGCGCGCCATGGCGGACGCGTATGGGCGGAGGGCGAAGTCGGCAAGGGCGCCGCGTTCTATTTCTCGCTGCCGCATGGAGAGCCGCGTGGCTGAGGCCGAAACGATCAACACGGCAACGAAACGCCGGCTGTTCGGGTTTTATCCCGGCGCGCGTTGGAATTACGCGGCCATGATCGCGCTGGCGTTCGTGGCGATCGTCGTGGCCGCCGTGCAGAGCTACCGTTCGATCGACCGGGAACTCACTGAAGCGGTGTTCTCGAAAAACGCCGCGCTCGTGGAGCTTGCAACCGTCACGCTGTCGGAGAAACTCGATCGCCTCGTCGATATCGGTGTCTCGCTCGCCGACCGCGTTCGCTTTCGCCAGCTCATAGGCGAGGGGAAATGGGTGGAGGCAAGCCATATCCTGGCCCGCGTGCGCACGGAATTTCCCTTTGTCGACCGTATCACCCTGAATGACACAAAAGGAACGCTCAGGGCCGACATCCCGGTAGTGCCTGAGGCCATGGGCAGGAATTTCTCTGACCGTGATTGGTACAAAGGCGTTTCGCGCGAATGGAAGCCCTACGTGTCCAACGTGTACAGGAGGCTGGTTGGGCCTGTACTCAATGTTTTCGGCGTTGTCGTTCCCATCCGGAACGACGACGGGAAGGTGCTCGGAACCCTGCTGCTGCAAATACGGCTCGACACCCTGTTCGAATGGACCCGGAACGTCAACATCGGCGAACAAGGCCACCTCTACGTCGTCGACCGGACGGGCAGGGTTGCTTTCCATCCGCGGTTGCCGCTGCAGGGGGATTTCATCGAATTGTCCGCTGTACCGGCTGTTCGCCTGGCGCTGGCAGGCCGGAAGGGCGTCGAGGTCACGGCTGCCCCGGGCGCGAGCGAAGAGATCGTCAAGGCCTACGAGCCGGTGCGGAAATACGGCTGGGCGGTCGTCGCCGAGCAACCCGCGCGTACCGCTTTCGCGACGAGGAACCAGCAGTTGAATCAACTGCTGCTGGCCTACAGCCTGACGGGGCTGTTTTGCATCCTCGCGGCGTACCTGACGTCACGGATCGTCATCGAGCGGCGGCGGGGCGAAGAGGACCGCAGGATGAAAGCCGAGTTGGAGCGCCTGGTCGCGGAACGCACTGCCCAACTCGAAGCGTCCAACAAGGAGCTGGAGGGATTCAGCTATTCGGTCTCGCACGACTTGCGTGCGCCGCTGCGCGCGGTTGACGGCTTCTCGCGCATCCTGGAGGAGGACTACGCGGGGAAACTGGACGACGAGGCGCGGCGACTGCTCGGGGTAATTCGTGATAGCAGCCGGAAGATGGGCGAGCTGGTGGACGATCTTCTGGAATTCTCTCGGCTCGGCCGCAGGTCGCTCTCGATCGCCGCGATCGACATGAAGCGCGTGGTCGAGGAAGCGCTCGGGGAGTTGCAGGGGTCAAGCGAGGAGCCGCCCAGGTTGGTGCTGGGGGCGCTGCCGCCGGGGCGCGGCGACGCGACGCTGTTGAAGGTGGTATGGACAAACCTGCTGGGCAACGCGATCAAGTTCAGCGGCAAGTGCGAGCAGCCGGTGATCGAGGTGAGCGGCCACGAGAACGGCGCCGAGAACGTGTATTGCGTGAAGGACAACGGTGCAGGGTTCGACATGCGGTATTACGACAAGCTGTTTGGAGTGTTCCAGCGGCTGCACAGCACTGAGGAGTTCGAGGGGACCGGCGTCGGGCTTGCTATCGTGCAGCGGGTCGTCTCGCGGCACGGCGGGCGGGTGTGGGCGGAAGGGAAGTTAAACGAAGGCGCGGCGTTTTACTTCACGCTTCCCAAAAGGGACAGGGGATGAGCATCCGCGCCCGGCTCCTGCTGCTTATCCTGTTCGCCACGCTTATTCCCGCGTTGGTGGGCGGGATGCAGTTTCTGGAACGTCGCGACTCCGAGATCACCGCCGCGCAGCGCGATCTGGCTGCCGCGGCGCAACGCGTTGCGCGAGTCCTGCGAGACACGGTCCGGGCGACGGCGCAACTTCACTACGGCTTGTCGCGGGCGCGGGATCTCGATACGCAGGACAAGGCCGCCTGCTCCGCCTTCCTTGCCGACGTGCTGAAAGAGCATCCGCAGTACACCGGGATACTCACGATAACGCCGAAGGGCGACCTGTTTTGCGATTCCCTGCGCACCGGCAGAGCGTTGAACCTGACCGATCGTCAGTATTTCCAGAGCGCGCTCAATTCGAAGACCCCGCTCGCCGTCGAGCCGGCGTTCGGCCGCTTGACCGGGATCGCGGTCCTGCAGGTCGCCTACGCCTCGCGGCGCGAAACGGGCGAACCGAGGTTCGTGCTGCTCGCATCGCTGAACCTGGAAAAGTACATGCAGCCTCGTGCGACGTCCCTGCCGCGGGAAACCGCGGTGATCGCGCTCATGGACGGCAAGGGAACGATACTCACCTGGCATCCCGATGGAGAGAAACTGCGCGGCACGTCGATCGCCGATTCGCCGTTGTTTCGCTTTGCCCGGGAGCGCCACGGGGAAGAGGTGCGGGAGGATATCGAGGCCGGCGGAGTCTCCCGGATCTGGGCGGCCAGTGCATTACCCGAGTTCCCCGAAGCGGGGCTGCACGTCCTGGTCGGGGTGGCGAGGAAGGATTTGCTCGCGTCTGCAAATCGAAACCTGAATCAGGGACTCGCGATCCTGGCCGTTGTCTCGCTGCTGGTATTCGCCGGCGGGTGGGCGCTGGTGGAGTTGGGCATTCGCCGCCAGTCAGCGCGTATCATCGCGGCCGTCGCGCGGTTCAGCCGGGGAGATTTCGGCGCGCGCATCGGCCAGCCCTACCCGCGCGGAGAAATCGGGGGCTTGATGGCGGCCTTGGACCACGCCTTCGAGTTGATGCAGGCGCAGCGGGACGTGATTCAACAGCTCAATGCGGACCTGGAGCGCAGGGTGGCCGGGCGCACCGCGCGGCTGGAGGCGAGCATCAAGGAGCTGGAGGGCTTCACCTACACCATATCCCACGATCTGCGCACCCCACTGCGCGCAATCGATGGCTTCTCCCGCATCATGGAGGAGGACTGTGCAGGGAAACTCGATGACGAGGGCCGGCGCCTGCTTGGCGTCATCCGCGCCAACAGCCGCAGGATGGGCGAACTGATAGACGATCTGCTGGAGTTCTCGCGTCTGGGTCGCAAGTCGCTCTCGAACACCACGATCGACATGCGGCGCCAAGTCGAGGAAGTCATGGGGAGCCTGCAGGTGCCGGGGAAGAGGCTTCCCAGGCTGGAGATAGGGGCGCTCCCGCCAGCGAGCGGCGATGCGGCGCTGGTGAAGCTGGCGTGGACGAATTTGCTGGGGAACGCGGTCAAGTTCAGCAGCAAGCGCGAGCAGCCGGTGATCGAGGTGAGCGGCAGGGAGAACGGCGGGGAGAACGTTTACTGCGTGAAGGACAACGGCGCCGGATTCGACATGCAGTACTACAACAAGCTGTTCGGCGTGTTCCAGCGGCTGCACTCGACGGAGGACTTTCCCGGCACCGGCGTCGGCCTGGCTATCGTACAGCGCGTGGTTTCCCTGCATGGTGGACGCGTGTGGGCGGAGGGCAAGGTGAACGAAGGCGCGGAGTTCTATTTCTCGCTGCCGAATGGAGGGGTTGATGGACCAATTTGAAAAAGTGGACATCCTTCTGGTTGAAGACAATCCGGCCGACGCGGAGCTGACGATGCGCGCGCTCCGGAAGGGCAATCTCGCGAACCACATCACCTGGCTCAAGGACGGCGCGGCGGCGCTGGATTTCATTTTCCGCACCGGCGAGTACGCCGGGCGTCCCGAGCAGTATCCGCGGCTGATCCTGCTCGACATCAAGCTGCCCAAGGTCGACGGGATCGAGGTCCTGAAGCGCATCAAGGCGGACGAGCGCACGAAGGTCATCCCGGTGGTCATGGTCACCTCGTCCGCCGAGGGTCGCGATATCACCGAGAGCTACAAGCTCGGCGTCAACAGCTACGTCGTCAAGCCGGTCGAGTTCTCCCAGTTCAGCGATACCGTCGCCAAGGCCGGCCTGTACTGGATGCTGGTCAACAAGACGCCGTAGCCGGGACCAAAGGGGTCAGGGATCCAAAGCGTGGATAAGGAACTGCGACTGCTGATGATCGAGGACGTGCAGCACGACGCGGAGCTCGAGGTGCGCGAGCTCAAGCGCGCCGGCATGCGCGTCGTGCATCGGCTTGTCGAGACCGAGGGAGCGTTTCGCGAGGCACTGCGGGACTTCCGGCCGGAACTCATCATCTCCGACTTCTCCATGCCGCATTTCGACGGCATGTGGGCGCTTTCGCTCGCGCACGAGCTGGTCCCGGACGTGCCGTTCCTTTTCGTCTCGGGCACGATCGGCGAGGAATACGCGATCCGGGCGCTCAAGAACGGCGCGACCGATTACGTGCTGAAGAACAACCTGGTGCGGCTGCCGTCGGCGGTCGAGCGCGCGCTGCAGGAAAAGGAGGTTCACGCCGCGCGCCGCAGGGCCGAGGAGGAGATCAAGCACCAGCGGGCGTTTCTCCGGCAGATCATCGATCTCGACCGCAGCCTCATCTTCGCCAAGGACCATCAGGGCCGGTTCGTCCTGGTCAACCAGGCCGTGGCCGAGCTTTTTGGCAGTTCCGTCGAGGCCATGCTGGGCAAGACGCTGGACGAATTCGGCCTCGACCAGGCCCAGGCCGAGCGCCTGCGCGCCGACGATCTGGAAGTCATGGAATCGCTGCGCGACAAGTTCATTTCCGAGGACCGGATCGTCGACGCGTCGGGCCGGGAGCGCTGGTTCCAGATCGTCAAGCGTCCGATCGTCGGCCCGGACGGCAAGGCGAACATGGTGCTCGGCGTCGCGACCGACATCACCGAGCGCAAGAGCCAGGAGATCAGGATCGCCCGGCTGAGCCGGATCCACGAGGTCCTGAGCGGCATCAACTCCGCCATCGTGCGCATACGCGACCGCGGAGAGCTGTTCAGGGAAGCGTGCCGCATCGCTGTCGAGCACGGAAATTTCGGCATGGCCTGGATCGGCACGCTCGACGCGGCGGCGCAGGAAGTTACGCCGGTGGCGTGGGCGGGGCTGGAAGCCGCCGAATTCCTGGGCGGCGTCAAATCCACCATCCGCGACGATCTCCCCCAGGGCCGAGGGGTCATCGCCCAGGCCATCAAGACGCGCGAGCCGGTGTTCGAGAATGACATTACGATCGACCCGGATGCAGGCGGCAGGCGACGCGCGGAAGCGATCCGGCGCGGCTACCGCTCGGTTGTCGTCCTGCCGCTGATCGCCGAAGGCGAGGTGTTCGGGACCATGTCGATGTTTGCCAGGGAACTCAACTTCTTCGATGAGGAGGAACTCAGGCTGCTGGCCGAGCTTGCGGGGGACGTTTCCTTTGCCCTGGAGCACATCGCCAAGGAGGAAAAGCTCGAAAAGCTGTCGCGCATCCGCGCGGTATCGGGTGAAATCAACGCCGCCATCGTCCGCATCCGCGAGCGCCACGGCCTGCTCGAGGAAACGTGCCGCATCGCCGCCGAACGCGGGAAATTCGAGCTGGTCTGGGTTGCGGCGCTGGACGAAGAAAAAAAGGAAGTGAAGCCGGTAGCGTGGAGCGGATTCTCGGCTGAGGCCGCGCGAGCGGTGACCTGGGCGAGCATCGCCGCCGCGCAGGGAACGCTGGGCGAGTCGATCCGGACCAGGAAGCCGTCGGTCCGTAACGATATCGGGAGCCAGTATGCCGCGGGGCGCTTGCGGCAGGAGGCGCTGGCGCGGGGATGCCGTTCCAATGTGTCCCTGCCGTTACTGGTGGACGGCCGCGTGGTGGCGCTCATCGGGCTGTTCGCGACTGGGCAGGGATTCTTTGATCGCGACGAGCTTGCGCTGCTCGAGGAAGTGGCGGCGGACGTGTCGTTCGCGCTGCAATCCATCGCGCGCCAGGAAAAGCTTGAATACCTGTCGTACTACGACACGCTGACCGCGCTGCCCAACCGCCAGCTGTTCATCGACCGCCTGAGCCAGCAGATGCGCGCGCGCGAGGGCGAGGAGCGGATGGTCGCCCTCATCCTGCTCAATCTCGAGCGCTTCCGCAACATGAACGAGACGCTCGGCCGTCACGGCGGCGATGAGCTGCTCAGGCAGATTGCCGGCCGGCTGGAACGCACATTCCGTGGCAAGGATAATCTCGCACATTTCGGCGCGGACAATTTCGCCGTGGTGATCCGCGGCGTCCGGGACGCGGCGGAAGTCGCGCACGCCGTAGAGAAGCAGGTTCTGGGTTGCCTCGAGGAGCCGCTCGAAGTCGGTGACAAGAAGCTGCGCGCCACGGCCAGGGCCGGGGTTGCCGTGTTTCCCGCGGACGGCGACGACGCCGACACGCTGTTCAAGAACGCCGAGGCGGCGCTCACCAAAGCCCGGACCTCCGGCGAGCGCTACCTGTTCTACGCCCCCCAGATGAACGCGCGCGTCGCCGAGCAATTGAAGAACGAGAACGACCTGCGCAACGCCTTGCTGCAGGAGCAATACGTGCTCTACTACCAGCCGCGCTTCGATTTCGCCAGCGGGCGGATCTCCGGGCTCGAGGCGCTGATTCGCTGGAAGCACCCCGAGCGCGGGATGGTGGCGCCGGGAGAATTCATCCCGATACTGGAAGAGACCGGGATGATCATCGAGGTGGGGCGCTGGGCGCTCAAGCGGGCCGCGCTCGACCACGCCGGATGGAGCGACGCGGGTCTGAAGCCCCCTCGCATTGCCGTCAACGTTTCTGCCGTCCAGTTGCGGCGGCGGGATTTCGTTGACTACATGAAGGATGCGCTGGCCGCGGTGGGAAGGGCATCCGATCGGCTCGACATCGAGATCACCGAGAGCATGCTCATGGAGGACATCGACGGCAGCATCGCCAAGCTGAAGGCGGTGCAGGCCATGGGACTGCAGGTCGCGCTGGACGATTTCGGGACCGGCTACTCCTCGTTGAGCTATCTCGCGCGGCTGCCGATCGACTCGCTCAAGATCGACCGCTCGTTCATCACGCAGATGCCTAAAAGCCCCGAGCAGATGGCGATCGTGTCGACGGTGATCTCGCTCGCGCGTGCGCTCAACCTCAAGGTCGTCGCGGAAGGGGTGGAAACCGAGGAGCAGGCCAACCTGCTGCGCCTGCTGCGTTGCGACGAAGTGCAGGGCTACCTGTACGGCAAGCCGATGCCGCCCGAGGAGATCATGAAGCTGTTGGCCAGGGCCTGAGACGGCCACAGGCCGGTCGTTGCATTGCCGGAGTGGTCAGGCAGCGGCCCGGGTGCCGCACACTACGGCTTCGAACTGGTAGTCGCCGGACACCTTGATCTTGCCGAGATAGTCGATCGCCTGCTGCCTCGATTCGAAGCGCCGCGCGCCCCCGGATGACAGTGAACACAGGCGGCCGTTCTCGCCGACGGCTATGCCCTCATGCGTTCCCGCGGCGATGCCGGCGGCGGTGCCGGCGCTGCCGGCAACCCTCAACTCGTACCATTCCCTCGTTGCCACGGTTTCTCCCCCGAGAATGACCGCGCGTACTGTATTGGGCGGGCACTTTACACGGTTTTGCCGGGCGTGTCGTGGGCCACGGTCAAGACATCCGCCCGCCGCCGGTCACGAGCGAGTCATGGCCGCAGCGAAGAACCCGTCGGTGCCGTGAACGTGCGGGGCCAGCCTCAGGCATTCGCCCGTGTCGAGGGCGATCCCCTGTTGCGCGAGCAGTTCTCCGCAGTGGAGTTTCCGAAAGTCTCCGCGGTCAGCAATGAAGGCGGCGACGATGTCCTCGTTCTCCGCGGCAAGCAGGCTGCAGGTGGCGTAGACCAGCCGGCCGCCCGGTTTCAGGAGATTCGACGCCGCCCGCAGTATCGCTGCCTGCTTCAGCTTCAGCTCCGCCAACGACTGCGGCGATTGGCGCCATTTGAGGTCGGGGTTGCGGCGCAGCGTGCCGAGCCCGGTGCATGGGGCGTCCACGAGCACGCGGTCGATCTTGCCGCCGAGCCGCTTCACGCGCAAATCGTTCTCGTTTGCGATGGGATGGGGGTACAAATTGGACAGCCCGGAGCGCTTGAGCCGGGGCTTGAAGCGGGCGAGACGGGCCGCCGACACGTCGAAGGCATAGATACGGCCCTGCGAGCGCATCAGCGCGCCGAGCATCAGGCTCTTGCCCCCGGCGCCGGCGCAGAAGTCCACCACCATCTCGTGGCGCTTCGGCGCCACCAGATAGCAGGCCAGCTGGCTGCTCTCGTCCTGGACTTCGACCGCGCCGGTCGTGAACAGGGAATGGCGGTTGATCGCAGGCCGGCCCGTCAGGCGTACTCCCACCGGGGAATAGGGGGTAGGCTCGGCGGCGATCCCGTCCGCGGCAAAGGTTCGTAACACTTCGTCGCGATTGCCGCGCAGCGTATTGACGCGGAGGTCGAGCGGCGCCGCATTGAGCAGCGAGCGTGCGAGCGATACGGCTTCCTGCTCGGCGTGCTCGCCAGCCAATCGTTCCCAGATCCAGTCCGGAAGCGACAGTTGCACCGCCGCCGGCAGCGTTTCCGTGGCGGCGCGCTTTACGGCGATCAGCCATTCATGGTCGTCGCGCTCGAGCAGCGAATTCAGCGCCGCGATACTGATGCCGCCGAACTTGACCAGGCTGGCGAGTGCGAGCCGGCGCGGCGTCGGGTCCGGCACGAGCGCTTCGAGCAGGCGTTTGTGACGCAGCACGGCGAATACGGTTTCCGCGACCAGCGCGCGGTCGTGGCTGCCGAGCTCATGGTGTGACCGGAAGAACTCCCGCAGGACGGCGTCGGCCGGCTGTACGAGCCGGCAGGCCAGGGCGGACGCGGTGGCCGCCGCCTCGAGGGACGCCGCGGTCGGCCGCATGGAGCTACTGGGCCTTGATGTCCGTGACGACCGAATCGAACGCGTCGCCGTTTTTCTCGACGTAGCGCAGCTTCACCGGGAGGAGGTGGCGGTCGGGCGCGAGCCAGAACTCGAATCCGCGCTTGTCGTCGGGGCCGCGCACCTTCTCGAAATGCCGTGTCCTGATCTCTCCCAGCGGGGTGACCAGCGTTTCCCGGCCGATTTCACGATAGCGATACTGCTTGACGCCGCGTCCATCGGTCACGTGGACGGCGAAGCCCTCGCCCGTAACGGGCCGGAACGAGAAAGAGTAGGCGAGGCTGGTCTGGTCCAGCGTGCCGCGCGGGAGCGCCACGTTGCGGGCGCTGTTTCCATTGATCAGTGCAAGCTGCCCGGCGGCCCAGTCGAATGTTGCCGCGCGCGTCCCGCCCCTGCGCCCGGTTTCCTCGAAATGGTCGGGCCGCAGCCCGGTGTCATGAACCCTGCCGCGGCTCTCGCGCCGCAGATCGTTGATGAAGAGGGCTGCGATTCCCTTCGGCCTGGACTCGCTCACGATCCGGTAGCGCCGGCCATCGTGCTCGAGCACGTCGCGGCCTTCCCCGATGCGCATGCTGCCCATCATGATCGCGTATGAGAGCTCGACACGCGTGGGCGGCGCGGCCCCCGCACAAAGAACGATGCCGGACAGGACGAGCAGCGCGGCGAGGCGTCTCACGGGCGCCCCGGCGGGGAAACGACCGTTTCCGGGTGGCGGCACGATTCGTCGATCGCGACCCGGCCGTCTTCCAGCTTGAGCTTGCCTTCGAGGAACCAGCGCACCGCCTGCGGGTAGATGCGGTGCTCCTCCGCCAGCACGCGCGCGGCGAGACGCTCCTCGGTGTCGCCGGGCAGCACCGGCACCGCGGCCTGAACGACGATCGGGCCGCCGTCGACCGCCGGGGTCACGAAGTGCACCGTGCAGCCGTGGGTCTGAACGCCGGCCGCGAGCGCCCGGCGATGGGTGTCGAGTCCCGGAAACGCGGGCAGCAGCGAGGGATGGATGTTCAACAGCCGACCGCGGTAACGCTCGATGAAGGGCGCCGTGAGTATGCGCATGAAGCCCGCCAGCACGACGAGGTCGGGCCGGTGCCGGTCGATTTCCTGCGCGAGCGCGGCGTCGAAGGCGGCGCGCTCGGGAAATGCGCGATGGTCCACGACGGCGGTGGCGATTCCGCGGGCCTGCGCCACGCCGAGGCCGCGCGCCTGGGAGTTGTTGCTGACGACCGCCGCGACCCGCGCCGGCAACCGCGCGTCAAGCAGCGCTTCCATGTTGCTGCCGCGGCCGGAGATCAGGATGACAAGGGTCTTGTCGGTCATGTGTCGTTAGACCATGACGACTTGCGGCGCGTTCTTCCCGCGCCGCACGATGCCTCCGATGCGCCACGCGGTTTCCCCGGCCGCCTTGAGCGCCTTCAGCGCCCGGCCGGCATCGGGGGCCTTCACCACCACCACCATGCCGATGCCGCAGTTGAAGACCCGGTACATCTCGGCGTCGGCGACGTTGCCCCGTTCCTTCAGCCACTGGAACAGCGGCGGCATGGGCCACGCCGCGCGGTCGATGCGCGCCGCCAGGCGATCCGGCAGGACTCGCGGCACGTTGTCCACGAGGCCGCCGCCGGTGATATGGGCGAGTCCCTTGATCGTTACGGCCTTCGCGAGCTTCAGCATCGGCTTCACGTAGATGCGCGTCGGCTCCAGGATCGCGTCGGCGAGCGTCCTGCCGTGGAAGCGGGTGGAGAGGTCCACGCCCTGCACGGCGATGATCTTGCGGATCAGCGAATAGCCGTTGGAGTGCGCGCCGCTCGAGGCGAGACCGAGCACGGCGTCGCCTTCGGCGATTCCGGTGCCGTCGATGATGCGGCTCTTCTCGACGACGCCCACGGCGAAGCCGGCAAGGTCGTACTCTCCCGAGGGGTACATGCCGGGCATCTCGGCGGTCTCGCCGCCGATCAGCGCGCAGCCGGCCTGCTCGCAGCCCCTGGCGATGCCCTTGATGACCTCGGCGGCGGCCGCGACGTCGAGCTTGCCGCAGGCATAGTAGTCGAGGAAGAACAGCGGCTCGGCGCCGTGCGTCAGGATGTCGTTGACGCTCATCGCGACCAGATCGATGCCGATGCCGGCATGCCGGTTGAGCTCGAAAGCGAGCTTGAGCTTGGTGCCCACGCCGTCCGTGCCGGCCACCAGCACCGGCTGGCGGTAGCGGTTGCGTGCGATCTCGAACAGGGCGCCAAATCCGCCGATGCCGGCGAGGACGCCCTTGCGCAGCGTCCTCCTGGCGAACGGCTTGATGCGCTCGACCAGGCGGTCGCCGGCGTCGATGTCCACGCCGGCATCGCGGTAGGTCAGGACGGGCGGGGTAGCGGGCTTCTTCAAGCGGCGTTTCCGTGGGCGCATCGATCGCGAGCGGAAGGGTGTTTTGGGCTAAGATACGTGCGCGGAAAGGTCGCCATCCCGCTTCCCTTTGCCGATTCCCTCACTTCGGGCTGAAATTTTACATGAAACAGCTCGCGCTCGATTTCGCCACCCCGCCGCTGCCCACGCTCGAAAATTTCGTGGCGGGTCGCAACGGCGAGCTGCTCGCCAGCCTGAAGCGGCTGGCCGCGCGGCAGGCGCAGGAGCGCTTTCTCTACATCTGGGGACGGCCCGGCAGCGGACGCAGCCACCTGCTCAAGGGGGCGGTGGCGGAGTTGCAGCGCGCCGGGGCTGCCGTGGTGTTCGTCGCATGCGCCGCCGGGATCCGGCTCGACGACGGGCTCGAGCGCATGGACTGCGTCGCGCTCGACGACGTGGACCGGCTCGATGGCGCGGGACAGATCGCCGCGTTCGACCTGTACAACGGGCTGCGCGAGCGCAACGGCGCGTTGCTGGCGGCCGGGGCGGCGCCCCCGGTGCAGCTGGCGCTGCGCGAGGACCTGGTGACCCGGCTTGCCTGGGGCCTGGTCTACCAGGTCCATGCGCTCACCGACGAGGAGAAGGCGCGGGCGCTCGCCGATTACGCCACGGGCCGCGGATTCCGCCTGCTGCCCGACGTGAGCGAGTATCTGCTGACGCGCGCAAATCGCGACCTCGCCTCGCTCGTGGCGACCCTGGACGCGCTCGACCGCTATTCGCTCGAAACCAAGCGCCCGGTCACCGTGCCGCTCGCCCGCGAGCTGCTGCAGGCGGCGAGCCGGCGCGATGCGTGATGGATCGTGCGTGGCACGGGGGGATTTCTTGAGGACCGGGGATTGAGCGAGCGACTGGTCCTGTTTGACCTCGACGACACGCTGCTGTCCGGGGACAGCGATTTCGAGTGGGCGCAATTCCTGATCGAGCAGGGGGTGCTCGACCGCGAGGTATATGAGGCGCGCAACCAGGCTTTTTACGACGAGTACAAGGCGGGCACGCTCGATATCCACGAGTTCCTCGATTTCCAGCTGAAGCCGTTGTCGCGCCATCCCCGCGCGCAGCTCGAGGTCTGGCACCTCGAGTTCATGGCCGCCAAGATCCGGCCGATGGTGCGCAAGGGCGCGCGCGCGCTGATCGAGCGCCACCGCGGCGACCTGTGCGTCGTGATCACCGCGACCAACAGCTTCGTCACCGCGCCGATCGCACGCGAATTCGGCGTCGCCCACCTGATTGCGACCGAGCCCGAGCAGCGGGACGGCGAGTTCACCGGCGGCGTGTCCGGCATTCCCTGCTTCCGCGAGGGCAAGGTTGCGCGGCTGGAGGCCTGGCTGGCGGGGCGGGGCGCGCGGCTGTCCGCGTTCCCGGAGTCGTGGTTCTACAGCGATTCGCACAACGATATGGCGTTGCTCCAGCGCGTCAGCCACCCGGTCGCCGTGGACCCCGATGCGGAATTGCGGGCGCATGCCGGGCGCAACGGCTGGCGGATCATCAGCCTCGACTAAGCAGGTTATGGGTATTACGTTCAAATGATCAGGCGTTTCCTGGGCAGGGTCTTCTCCGGCCGGCTGTTCCGGCCGGCGCAGCCGAAGATCATCCCGCACGGCACGCATCGCATCGACCGCGGGGCGATCAGCTCCGGCGCCCTGCGCACGACGCAGTCCCTGCAACGCCGCGGGTTCGTCGCCTTCGTCGTCGGCGGCGCCGTGCGCGACCTCATCCTCGGCCGCCGGCCCAAGGATTTCGACGTCGCGACCAATGCCACGCCCGAGGAAGTGCGGGAGCTGTTCCGCCGCTCGCGGATCATCGGCCGCCGGTTCCGGCTGGTGCACGTGATGTTCGGCCCGGAAACGGTCGAGGTATCCACCTTCCGCGGCGCCAACCCGGCGGAGGAGAGCGACCAGCACGTGGCGGACGAGCACGGCCGGATCCTGCGCGACAACGTGTTCGGCACGCAGGAACAGGACGCCACGCGCCGCGATTTCACGATCAACGCGCTGTTCTACGACCCGGCCACGCAGGAGGTCTGGGACTACCACGACGGCGTGGCCGACCTGAAGCAGCGGCGGCTGCGGATGATCGGCGACCCGGAACGGCGGTATCGCGAGGACCCGATACGGATGTTGCGCGCGGTCCGGCTCGGTTCGAGCCGCGGGCTCGAGATCGACGCGCCGACGCGCCGGCCGATCCGCCGGCTCGCCGGGCTGCTCGCGCACGTTCCGCCGTCGCGCCTGCTCGACGAGATGCTGAAGCTCCTGCTCTCCGGCCACGCCGCCGAGGGTGTGGCCCAGTTGCGCAAGGAAGGCCTGCACCACGGCGTCCTGCCGCTGCTGGACGCCGCTATGGGCAGGGCCGCGGGCGAGCGCTTTGTCATCGCTGCGTTGAAAAGCACGGACGAGCGCGTGCGGGCCGGGAAATCCCTGTCGCCGGGCTTCCTGTTCGCGGCGCTGCTGTGGCCCGAAGTGAACGCGGAGTGGAAGGTGCTGGTGGAGAAGGGCGAGCCGCCCATCCCGGCGCTGTACCGGGCGATGGATCACGTCATCCGCGCGCAGGCCGGCAAGCTCGCCATCCCGCACCGACATGCCGCCGACATGCGCGAGATCTGGGCGATGCAGCCGCGCTTCCTGCAGCGGGCCGGCCGGCGTCCGTACCGCCTGCTCGAGCTGCCGCGCTTCCGCGCCGGCTTCGATTTCCTGCGCCAGCGCTGCGAGAGCGGCGAGATCGACACCGCGCTGGGCGAGTGGTGGGAGCGCTTCCAGCATGCGGGCGAGGCCGAGCGGGCCCAGATGCTGGTGAGCGACGCCGAACCGCGCAAGCGCCGCCGCCGGCGCCGCCGAGGGCCGCGCGCCGCGCCCGGCCATGGCGTCGTGCCCGGCGGCGAAGTATGAAGGCAGAAGGCAGAAGGCAGAAGGAGCCGGCGCCGGTCACCGGTCACCGATCACCGGTCACGGCTTTCGTGGCGTTGGGCAGCAACCTCGATGACCCGCCCGCCCAGATGCGCTCCGCGCTGCGCGCGCTCGCCGCGCTGCCCGCAACACGGCTCGTCCGCCGTTCCTCGTTCTATCGCAATCCGCCGGAAGGCGGCCTCGACCAGCCCGATTTCGTCAACGCGGTGGCGGAAATCGAAACGCGCCTCGGCCCGGGCGAACTGCTCGCGCGGTTGCTCGAAGTCGAGCGCGACCATGGCCGTGCGCGTGGTGCGCCCAACGCGCCGCGCACGCTCGATCTGGATATCGTGCTCTACGGCAATCAAACGGTTCGCGAGGCCGATCTCGCGATCCCGCATCCCCGGATGCCCGGCCGCGCCTTCGTGCTGGTGCCGCTCGCCGAGATCGCGC
>MERD01000050.1:518-24626 GCA_001771935.1 Betaproteobacteria bacterium RIFCSPLOWO2_02_FULL_67_26 | reverse complement strand
CTGCGCACGGCAACGATCCCGGCATTCGCCTTACCTTGCAACGCCGATTCCAAGGCAGGCAACAGGCGCCTCGCCTGCGACTCGATCTCCGCCGGCGCGCGGGTGAGGAACTTGAGCGTGGGCAGTGCTGCTGTCAGGCGCTCCGGATCGGCGTAAAGCCTCAAGACAGCTTCGAGCGCGGCGAGCGTCATCTTGTCCACGCGCAGCGCGCGCTTGAGCGGATTTTTGCGCAACCGCTCGACCAGATCGGCGCGCCCGACGATCAAGCCCGCCTGCGGCCCGCCCAGCAGCTTGTCGCCACTGAACGTGACGATATCGGCGCCGGCAGCGAGTGCCTCGCGCGGCGTGGGCTCGTGCGGAAGACCATACTCCTCGAGGTTTACCAGCATGCCGCTGCCGAGGTCGGTGATCAGCGGCAGCTTGTGCTGGTGCGCGAGGGCGGCGAGCTTGTCTTCGGGGACCGCCGCGGTGAATCCCTGGATGGCGTAGTTGCTGGTGTGCACCTTCATCAGCGCCGCGGTGCGCGGCGTGATCGCGCCGGCGTAATCCTTGAGATGGGTACGGTTGGTGGTGCCGACCTCGACCAGCTTCGCGCCGGACCGTGCCATGATGTCCGGCACGCGGAAAGCGCCGCCGATCTCGATCAGCTCGCCGCGCGATACCGGCACTTCCTTCCGGAGCGCGAGCGTGTTGAGCGTGAGATAAACCGCTGCGGCGTTGTTATTGACCACCAGCGCCGCTTCCGCTCCGGTCAAGCGGGTGAGCCAGCGCTCGACGTGACGGTCGCGCTCGCCACGGTCTCCGCCTTCCAGATCGAACTCGAGATTGACCGGGCGGGTCATGGCCCGCGCGACCGCCTGCGCGGCCTCCTGCGGCATGAGGGCGCGGCCGAGATTGGTGTGCAGCACCGTGCCCGTCAGGTTGAACACGGGCTTGAGCGAGGGCCGGGTCTCGCGCGCGAGCCGCGCCGCGCAGGCCTGCACGAACGCAGCTTCGTCGAAACCGCGGTCGGCGTGGCGGGCGAGACTCGCGCGAAGCTGCGCGAGCTCCGCGCGAGCCGCCTCGGTTACCAGCGGGCGGCCGTAGCGCTCGATGAACTCCGCGACGGCTCCCAACTGGAGCAGCCGGTCGAGTGAGGGGATCGCGCGACGCGCGGCGGCAGCGGGATTCACCATGGCGGGGTGCCGATCGCGGCGAATCCGGGGTGTGGACGGTGACGGCCTGGCGAGCGCATGGGGGGGCGCGGAAAACGGAGCACGGAGTTTAGCCCAACTCCGGATGTTGTGCTATTGTCAAACCGCCACGAAGGAAGACCGATGAAAATTTTTCCCCTCGCCGCCCTGGCATGGGTTGCCGCGGGATTGACCGGCGGCGCGCTGGCGGCCGAGGCGGATCAGAAATACCCGTCGCGGCCGATCCGCTTCATCTGCCCCTACGTTCCCGGCGGCGCCGGCGACATCTTCACGCGCACCATCGGGCAGAAGCTCGCCGAGGCGCTCGGGCAATCGGTGGTGGTGGACAACCGGCCGGGTGCGAACGGCGGCATCGGCACCGCGATCGTGGCGAGAGCGGCGCCGGACGGCTACACCCTGCTGATGGGCAACAGCGGGCCGCTGACGGTGAACCCGGTCCTCTACAGGAGGGTTCCATACGACCCGATCAGGGATTTCGCGCCGGTCACGCAAGGGACGTCCTACATGTACGTGCTCGTGGTGCCGCCATCCATGCCGGTCCTGGACCTGAAGGACTTCATCGGCGTGCTCAAGTCGAAGTCCGGTCAGATGACCTACGGCTCGACCGGCGTCGGCGGCGGCAATCATCTTTCCGGCGAACTGTTCAACCTGATGACGGGCGCGAAGTCGATCCACGTCCCGTATACGGGAAGCGCCGCCGCCCTCGCGGCCCTGCTCGGGGGACAGCTCAACTACATGTTCGACACCGTGATTACGGCCGTGCCGCACATTCGCGCCGCGAAGCTGCGGGCGCTGGGAGTTACCGCGCGCAAGCGCGCCTCCTCGCTGCCGGAAGTGGCCACGCTGGACGAACAGGGGCTCAAGGGTTTCGAGCTCACGCAATGGCAGGCGGTGGTGGCCCCGGCGGGCACCCCGGCGCCGGTCGTGGACGTGCTCTACCGCGAGGTGGCCAGGGCGCTCAAGCTGCCGGACGTGGTCGAGCGCCTCGCCACGCAGGGCGGCAACGATCTGGTGGGCAACACGCCGGAGGAATTCGCGCAGGTGATCAGGAACGACCTGGCGAAGTACTCGAAGCTAGTGAAAGCCGCGGGGATACAACCGCAGTAGCCGCGGGCGGCCCTGCCGCCGGCACCCTACAGGAGGACGAGGCTGAGCTGCGGAAACGCGATCAGCACGATGAGCACGCCCAGCATCACGGCGGCGAACGGCAGCGCGCCGAGAAAGATGTCGTTCAGCCCGATGTCCGCGCGGTTGATCGCGGTCTTGATCACGAAGCACGACAGCCCGAAGGGCGGCGTGAGCAGGCCGATCTCGGCGCCGATGACGGTCACAAGCCCGAACCAGACCAGATTGAGGCCCATGTTCTCGATGGTGCTGAGGAACAACGGAACGCACACGAGGATGATCGAGCCGGTGTCGATGATGGTGCCGAGAAACAGCAGCAGCACGACATAGACCGTCATCAGCCCGGCGAAGCCGAGGTTGATCTCGCCGAGCCATTGGCTCAGCAGGAAGGGCAGCCCGGCGATCCCGAGCATGCGGCTGTACATCGAGGCGGCGATGATCAGGAACAGCAGGTTGGCCGTGATGTGGCCCGTGTCGATGAGCGTTTCCTTGAACGCCGCCCAGCCGTATCTGCGCTTGATCAGCGCGAGCAGGAAGGCGGTCAGCGCGCCGGTCGCGCCGGCCTCGGACGCGGTGAAGAAGCCGGTATAGATTCCTCCCAGGACGATCGCGATCAGCGCGACGATGGGGCTGATTCTCCGCGCCATTTCGCCGAACGCCATCGGCCTGGCGGGCTTCGCGCGCGTGCGCAGGGCGCCGGGGCCGACGAAGCGGGGCGCCACCTTCGTCATCACCATGATGGCGCCGATGAACGCCGCGGCCAACAGCAGCCCCGGCACGATGCCCGCAATGAACATGTCGCCGACGGATTGCTCGGCGACGAACGCGTAGATGATCATCATCACGCTTGGCGGGATGATCATGCCGAGCACCGAGCTGCCGGCGACCACGCCCACCGCGAAGCGCTTCGAGTATTCGTAGCGGATCATCTCCGGCACCGACACCTGGGCGAAGACCGCCGCCGCGGCGATCGACGACCCGGTGACGGCGGCAAAGGCGGCGTTGGCGGCCACGGTGGCGACGCCGAGGCCGCCCCGCAATCGCCGGAACACCTCGTTGGCGACCTGGTAGATGTCGGAGCCGAAGCCGCTTTTGCCGACGATCAGCCCCATCATCACGAAAGTCGGGATGCTGGCGTAGTCGACGTGCTTGATCGTATCGGTCACCGAGAGCGTCATCATGCGCACCGCGATCACCGGGTCGCTCTTGATGAACCAGACGCCGAGAAACGACACCAGGGAAAGCGTGATGCCGACGTAGCAACCGGCCCAGATCAGCAGAACGATCAGGACGAGCGAGATCAGGCCGACGGCGAACGGCTCCATGGGACCGGTCAGCCTCGCCGCTGGCGCACCAGCAGCCAGTGGCCCACGGCCCGCACGAGAAAGCACAGCAGGCAGGCCGCGCTGCCCAGCACCACGAGCCCCTTCAGCGGCCACTCGGGGAGCGTGAAAATGCCGTGCTCACCGATGTAATAGCCGCGCGTGTAGGCTTCGACCAGCAGCGGCGTGGTTCCGACGATGATGGCAACCATCGCGGCGGCGCCGAGCAGCTCGAATCCGATGACGGCGAGCCTGGCGCCCATCGCGTTGCTCGCCTGCAGCTTCGCGAGCAAGTTCTCTGAGCGCGTCAGGCGGCCGAGCCGCGCCGTGTCGGGGAGCTGGCAGAAGACGATCACCGCCAGGGACACCGCGACCAGTTCGGTCACGCCGTCGATCGGGCGGCTGAAGAAGCTGCGACCGAACGAATCGGCGCAGATCAGTATCACCAGCAACAGCACCCACAGCGAGCCCACCGCGTTGAGGAAGGTGACCGTATGGTCGAGCACGCGCACGATCGCGCGCCAGCGTGCGGGCCCCCGCATGCTCATGATCGACGCTCCGCGGCCCGTGGATCGATAACGAAAGGGAACATCAAGGGGACCGCGGCCCCCTCAATGAGCGATCCCCCGGGGGCCGCGACCACCAGGCGCAAGCGGGCTATTCCCGGTCCCAGTCCCGCACCGGCTTCTCGCCGGCGGCGCGCAGCGCGTTCATGTACGCGGCGAGGATCTTGGTGGCGGGATACCCGTCCCGCTTCTCGACTTCCTTCGCCAGGTCCATCGCGATGTTGGGCATCATTTCGGCCCACTGCTTCTTCTCCGCCGCGGTCAACGTGCGGATCTTGCCGCCCGCGGCCTTGAACTTCTTGATCGACACGTCGGAGAGATCGAGGGCCGCCTGCGCCATCTTCTCTCGATAATCGACCGCGACCTCCTTGAGCACCTTCTTGACCTCCGCCGGAAGGCTCGCCCACACGTCCTTGTTGACCGTGATCGACTTGTTGACGCCAGTGCCGAAGTCGGTCTCCATGTAGTAGGGCGCGACCTCGAACAGCTTGAAGGTGATGGTGGCCTCGGGCCAGATTACCGTGCCGTCCGCGACGCCGGTCTTCATGTCGTTGTAGTACGAGGTCAGGTTGCCGAGGACGTTCACGGCGCCCACCGCCTTCAGGTACTGCGCATTCGGCCCTGCCGCGAGGATCTTGCGCCCTCTCAGGTCGGAAATGTTCTGGGCCGGCGCCTTGGTGAATACGCCGTAGTTGTCGATCGAGGAGTAGTTGGTCAGCGCGACCTGGTTCTGGGCGTCGAACTGCTTCTGGAATTCCGGGAACTGCTCCATCAGCTCATCGATCACCTGGGAGACGATCCGGGGATTGCGGGAGCTGAACGGCGTGTAGTAGGGCAGATTATTCAGCGGCAGCTTGCTCGCGTAGAACACTGTCGTCACGACGCCGATGTCGCCCAGCCGGTTCTTGAGCCCCTCGAGCACGCCCCGCGGCTTGACGATCTGCCCGCCCCAGGCCTGGTGCCAGTCGATCTTGTACTTGCCGGTGGCGGCGAGGCGCTTGTCGACTTCCGGAATGAAGTACTCGATGAAGACCTTGACCCAGAGCGCGCGCGGCGGGTAGCCGTCGACCGCGGTGAGCTTGATGACCTGCTGCGCGCCCGCGGCGACCGGCAGCAGCGCCAGCGCGAGCGCGATCGCCGCAAATCGCAGAAATGCCGATACTCCGTTCATGATGTGCTCCTCCTAGGTTGTTGGTACGACAGGCCCCGTCGGGATCTTCAACGGCCGTCCGTCGAGCGTAAACGCCGAGCCGAGCTGACGGATGCGCTCGATCTGGTCGTAATACACGGTTTCCTCGATCATCAAGCCGGCGCGGAAGCGCAGGACCGCGCACAGGTTCTGGACCACGCGCGTTCCGGTCGGCGGAATGCCCAGCCACGTTCCCAGGTGCTTTGCCGTGGCCACGTTCTCGCAGATCACCCACTCGCCGGCCGCGACCAGGCGCCTGATCTCGATCGTCACGTCGGGAAATGCCGCCCACCACGCGTCGTAGTACCTCGCCACGGCCGCCTTGCCGTGAACGATCTCGCCGCTCGCGACCACGCGGTACATGATGTCGTCGGCGAGCGTGGCGAGCGTGCGCTGCGCGTCGTGGGCGCTCTCCGCGGCAAAGTGCTCGTAGGCGAGCCCCACGTTCACCTCCGCGTCCGACGCAGGCCTGTTCTTCGTATCCGGCACCGTCCCGCTCCTCGCCATTACCTTACAACAGGACAGGGGGTACGGCAAACGCGCGCCGCCGGGTCTACGATCGAGCCGAGATGTTCTACAATCGAGCCCGTGGTGCCTGCCGGACACTTGGCGGGCGCGTCCCTGTCCGCGGCGGGAATCGTGTCCCCATTATTCGAGGAGGCGCAGTGATGAAGGATTGGACAGAACTCGGCCTGCGCGGCCTGCCTTCCATGTCTGCGCGCTCGAGGCCCGCCGGTTTCCCGCCGTTCCTCCAGCCCGTGCTCGAGGCGGCGGCTGCGTCCGCCGCCGAGCCGCTCGTCGGGATTTCGGTCGACGGCAAGGTGCGCCGCGGCCTGTTTCCGCTGCGTGTGGCGGGCGTCACCCCTGCCCCGATGCTCGACGCCGCGCAGAGCTTTCTTGCGGCGCTTGATCCGGAACAGCGGGCGAAAATCGTATACGGCCTCGAGGCCGGCGAGCGCCGGACGTGGTACAACATCCATCCCTATGTGTTCCGCCACGGGCTGATGCTCGAGGGCCTCGCCCCGGCGCAGCGCAAGGCGGCGTTGCGGCTGATGGAGACGACGCTATCGGCGCGCGGCTTCGCCCAGGCACGCGACATCATGCGACTGAACGCCCTCCTGATCGAAGTCACCGGCAAGCACGAGGACTTCGGCGAGTGGCCGTACTTCCTCACGTTTTTCGGCCTGCCGTCGGCCGACGCGCCGTGGGGATGGCAGATCGACGGGCATCACCTGAACCTCAATTTCTTCGTGCTCGGGGACCGGCTCGTATTCACGCCGAGCTTCATGGGGTCGGAGCCCTGCCGGGTCACGAGCGGCCCCCTCGCGGGCACCGAAGTATTCGTGCCCGAAGCGCACGCCGGCCTGGCGCTCGTCCGCTCGCTCGACGCCGGCCAGTCCGAAAGAGCAGTGCTGCGCGCCTCGATCCTGCCCGACGACTTGCCGCCCGGGCTCAGGCATCCCGTCGACGGCCGCATGGCCGCCGGCGCTTTCAAGGACAATGCGGTCATCCCCTACGCGGGAGTGCGCGCCGACGCACTATCCGATGCGCAGCGCAGGCTGCTCGTCGCCCTGGTCGGCACCTATGTCGGCTGGGCGCGCGACGGCCACGCGGCGGTGAAGATGACGGAAGTCGAGGCGCATCTCGATGAGACGCACTTCGCCTGGATGGGTGCAACGAGCGACGAAGGTCCGTTCTACTACCGCGTGCAGAGCCCGGTCGTGCTAGTCGAGTTTGACCACCACCCCGGGATCGTGTTCGACAACCTGGCGCCTTCCCACCATCATGTCCACACCATCATCCGCACGCCGAACGGCGGGGACTACGGCGCGGATCTGCTGCGACAGCACCACGAGCGCTTCGACCACTCGAGCGGGCGCCACGCGCCGAGGCGCTGATGCAGCACGCGCGGCGGATTGCGTCCGCCGGTACTCGGAATCCGTGACGCAGTGACGACGTGAGCGCGATCGGCCTACCGCCGCGTCACTCGAACAGGCGCTCGGGAAGCGGGAGTCCCGCCAGGTCTTCCGGCGTCAACCGGCCGTCGGGCTCGATGCCAAAGCGCTCCAGCACGTGGATGAGTTGCCGCGCGTGCTGCGCCGAATGCCAGGTGGAGCGCTCGAAGACCATGGCCATCGGCTGCATGCCGTAATAGGTCTTGATCTTGACCGAAAGCGACTGGTCCGGGACCTGATCCCACCATTTCTGGAGGCGCCCGATCACGCCCTCGCCATAGTCGGCGATCTCCGCGCCGGTCAGGTGAGTGCCGTCTTGCGGCGGCACGTTGGCGTGCTGGACCGCGTATTCCTTGCCGTCGATCGCGGACTCGAGGTACGCCTCGGCGATGCGGAACGCGTGATACGCCAGCAGCCGGATCGAGCGCTGGCGGTTCTCGATGACGTTCTCGTTGATGCGCTCGGTCGGCATCTGGCGCACGTACCGCTGCAAAGCGCGCAGCACGAGCACCCATTTCCTGATGAGCTGGTCCGGCGGCAGCGGCGTGTGGCCGGTGCCCTGCAACCCGACGAACTCGGCGACGTCCTCGAGGTTCTGGCCGAAGACGTAGTTCTCGCCCTTCGAGACCACCGGCACGTTGCGCACGCCCAGCGCCAGCAACCGTTCGCGCCCGCCGGGGTCATTCGCCACGTCGATAACGATGTGGTCTACCTTCTTTTTCGAAAGAAACTCTTTCGCCCGGAGACAGCTGCTTCACCCGGGCTGGAGGAAGAGGATGAATTTGTCGGTCGCGCCCATGACAGCTCTTGGTTGATCGGACGAGTGAAGCCTAATCCCCGCGATAGCAGGGCGTCAAGGCGAAGGCGTTTCCGTTCCCGGCGGGCATTCGACCGCAAGGCGCTCGTCTTCCCGCGCGCGCTCCCCGAACTCGATGATTCCGCCTCCGAGGCAGACCTGGCTCTCGTACACCACCACCGACTGGCCCGGCGTGACCGCCCACTGCGGCTCGGCGAACTCGATGACGCAACGCTCTGCGCTGGCCGCGACCAGGGTGCACGGGGCGTCCTTCTGCCGGTAGCGCGCCTTCGCGGTGTAGACCCAATTGCAGCGTGGCGCCGACCCGCTGATCCAGTTGAGGTCGCGGGCGGTCAGCCGGTCGGAAAGCAGCGCGGGATGGTCGTGGCCCTGTACCACGATCAGCCGGTTGCGGGCGAGGTCCTTGGCGGCGACGTACCAGGCCTCGCCGTCGCCGTCCCGGGTGCCGCCGATGCCGAGCCCCTGGCGCTGGCCGATGGTGTGGAACGTGAGCCCGCGATGGTGGCCGACCCGCTTGCCTTCCGTCGTGCAGATCTCGCCCGGGTTGTCGGGCAGGTAGCGGTTGAGGAACTCGCGAAACGGGCGTTCCCCGATGAAGCAGATGCCGGTCGAGTCCTTCTTGTCGTGGTTGGGCAACCCGGCGCGCCGCGCCATGTCGCGCACCTCGCGCTTGGCGAGCTGGCCGAGCGGGAATAGCGTGCTTGCGAGCTGCGCCTGGTTGAGGCGATAGAGGAAATAGCTCTGGTCCTTGGTGCCGTCCTCCGCTTTGAGCAGCTGGTGGAGGCCGTCCACTTCACGGATCTGCGCGTAGTGGCCGGTGGCGATGCGCTCGGCGCCAAGCCCCAGGGCGTGATCGAGAAAAGCCTTGAACTTGATCTCGGCGTTGCACAGCACGTCGGGATTGGGCGTGCGCCCCGCCCGGTACTCGCGCAGGAAATCGCCGAACACGCGTTCCTTGTATTCGGTCGAGAAGTTGACGACGTCGATCTCGATGCCGATCCGCTCGGCCACGGCCACTGCGTCGACCAGGTCCTCGCGCGAGGAGCAGTACTCGTCGGTGTCGTCGTCCTCCCAGTTCTTCATGAACAGGCCCGCTACGGCGTAGCCTTGCTGCTTGAGCAACAGCGCCGCGACGGAGGAATCCACCCCGCCTGACATGCCGACGATGACGCGCTTTCCCGCCATACGCTAGGGCGCGTGATGGTACAGGAGGTCGAGCGGGTAGCGCCGGCCGGCGAGGTAATCGTCCACGCAGCGCATCACCAGCGGCGAGCGATGGCGGACCGACTCGCGCCGGATTTCCTGCGGCGTGAGCCACGCCGCGCGGATGATACCGTGATCGAGCGCCCGCCCCGCGTCGTGCGCGGCGATCTCCCCGGTGAAGGCGAACCGGAGGTAGGTCACGCCGTCCGCGCCGGAATGGTACTGGTAGATGCCCAGCAATCCCGTCGGCCTGAACGTGTAGGCTGTCTCTTCCAGGGTCTCGCGCCCGACGGCGTGGACCAGCGACTCGCCGGGGTCCAGGTGGCCGGCGGGCTGGTTGTAGAGCCGGCCGCGCTCCGTTTCTTCCTCGACCAGCAGAAAGCGGCCGTCGCGCTCTACGACCGCGGCGACCGTGACATTCGGTTTCCAGACGTCCTGATAAGACACGCCGCTATTTTATCGCTGTGGAGCACGAGACAGGCGGCGCGGCGAGTTACATGTCGTCAGGCAGCGACCGGCTCGCGCACGCCGCGCGTCAGCCGCTCGTAGCCGGGAAGGGTAAGGAATTCCACGTACTCGTCGCGCAGGGTGAGCTCCTCGAACAGAGTGGCCGCATCCTCGTAGCGGCCCGCGCGCCAGCCGGCATCGCCAAGCAACGACTTCACCCGGTCGAGCTCCTCCGGCAGGAGCTTGCGGACGAGCTCGCGAGTCACCTTGCGCCCGTCTTCGAGCACGCCCTTGGGGCTGCGTATCCACTGCCAGATCTGGGAGCGCGAGATTTCCGCGGTGGCGGCGTCCTCCATCAGGTTGTAGACCGGCACGCAGCCGTTGCCGGCAAGCCAGGCGCCGAGGTACTGGATGCCGACGCTGATGTTGCCGCGCAGCCCGGCCTCGGTGATCGGTTGCTCCGGCTGGAAGTCGAGCAGCTCGCTGGCGGAGACTTTGACGTCGTCGCGCTTCCTGTGGAGCTGGTTGGGCGCGGGCATGTGCCGGTCGAACACCGCCTTCGCGACCGGCACCAGGCCGGGGTGCGCGACCCAGGTGCCGTCGCAGCCGTCGGTCGCCTCGCGCAGCTTGTCGGCTCGCACCTTCTCGAGCGCGGCCGCGTTCGCCGCCGGGTCGTTCTTGATCGGGATCTGCGCCGCCATGCCGCCCATGGCGAAGGCGTTGCGGCGGTGGCAGGTCTTGATCAGCAGCAGGGCGTAGGCGCGCATGAACGGCGCCGCCATCGTCACCGCCGCGCGGTCGGCCAGGCAGAAGCTCTTGTGGGAGCGGAATTTCTTGATGCAGCTGAAGATGTAGTCCCAGCGCCCGATGTTGAGGCCGACGCAATGCTCGCGCAGCTCGTAGAGGATCTCGTCCATCTCGAATGCCGCGAGCACGGTTTCGATCAGCACCGTCGCCTTGATCGTGCCCTGCGGAACGCCCAGCTCGCGCTGTGCCGCGACGAAAATCTCGTTCCACAGCCGCGCCTCCAGATGGTTTTCCAGCTTGGGCAGGTAGAAGTACGGTCCGGATTGGCGCGCGAGCAGTGCCTTGGCGTTATGGAAAAAATAGAGCGCGAAATCGAAGATCGCGCCCGCGACCGGCGCGCCGTCGATCCACGCGTGGTTTTCCATCAGGTGCCAGCCGCGGGGGCGCACCAGCAGAGTCGCCGTCTTCGCGTTGAGCTCGTAACGCCTGCCCTCGGGGCTCGTGAACGCGATGGTGCGGTTGATGGCGTCGCGCAGGTTGATCTGCCCCTCGATCATGTTGTCCCAAGTCGGGGTATTGGAGTCCTCGAAGTCGGCCATGAAAACGTTGGCGCCGCTGTTGAGCGCGTTGATCACCATTTTGCGGTCGGTCGGACCGGTGATTTCGACCCGGCGGTCCTGCAGTTCGCGCGGAATGGAGCCGACGGTCCAGTCGGTTTCCCGGACGTTGCGCGTCTCCTCGAGAAAAGCGGGCAGCCTGCCGGCATCGAACTCGGACTGGCGTCGCGCGCGCAGCGCCATCAACTCGCGGCGGCGGCCTTCGAACTTGCGCGCGAGCTTGGCGACGAAGGCGAGCGCTTGCGGCGTGACGATCGTCGATTGATCGGGCGTCATCGGGGCGTGGATTTCAACGCCCGGGGGCAGCGGCAGTGCGCGGTTCATGGGGCTTTTCATCCTCGACGACTGTTCGGAGGTCAAAGTCCAGTTACCCTATTGCGCATCGTGAAAACGAACACCGTAATCGATGCTGCACTGCATTATACATGATCCATGCGCTTGGCCAACGCATTGTCGGAGTTGATGGTTTACGAAGATGCAATGCGACAACAAAGAGCCCCTCCGGCCGCGTTGTCCCCGGCACGGGGTCAGGGGCCCGGCCAGGTGGTGTGTCGGCGTTTGTTATAATCCGCCGCTTCCCGGAGCGTCTATCCGAACGGAGAAGAAGCATCATGACTGAACGACTCGACCTGCTGAAGATTGCCCAGGAAGAACAGAGCGGCAATCTGTTCCAGCTGCTGGATAGCATTTACAAGCGGTCCAGGATCCAGCCGCGGGGTATTTCCGACGCGGTCATCTGGGAGGGCGGAAACCCGCACGGCGGCGTGAAGCCGGTGGCGCACGCGTTGACAGACATGTTCGCGCTCAACGGCACGCTGATGGCGCTCGATGTGCTGGGCCTGCCGTTCCTCGGCGTGCCGATGATGGCGCAGTTCCGGCACGACACCAAGCTCGCGTCGCTCGACTGGTTCGGCAAGCTCGAAGCCACCGCGATCAAGTGGTCCACCGCCGGCGACTTCATGGTCAACGACAACGGCAAAAAGGTGGTGGTGTTCGGCAAATCCGCCAACGCGCCGCTGCGCACCAAGGCCGGGGTCTACTGCAACGTCCGGCCCTACGGCACGATCACCAGCGTGCGCTTCATGCCGGGCTTGCCGTATTCGCAGGACGGCAAGAAATTCAGTGTCGACAAGGCGAGCGGCAATATCCACTCCGAGATGAACACGCCGGGTGTGCGGATGGCGTACGCGGTGCGCCTGTTCCTGAGGATGGTGCACGAAACGAAGCAGATCGGGCGCGTCGCCACCAAGCCGACCCAGGCCCAGGAAGACGCGGTCAACGCGGGGATCCTGCGCTGGCTGCTGCAGGGGACGAAATTCGAGCTCAAGCGGCGCTACTCCGTGGACGCCTATGCCGAGCACAAGGCGAACGTGGACGCGATCGTGGCGCTGCTGCCCAAGGACTTCAAGGCCGGCATGGAGAACTGGGGCGGCGAAATTCACGAACACATCTCCGATACCAATTTCGGCCTGCTGCTGCACGACATGATGCGGCAGCGCAAAGTCATCGTCTACGCGACGGACCTCGACGGCGACCGGTTGACGGACCTCATGGCGGACGCCCCCGAAGCGCTGCGCAACTGGGGACAAATCGTTCTCGATCACGTCAAGGCCGGCGCGGACATGAAGAAGGTGTGGGCCGACATGGGCTTCACCATGAAGAGCGGTCATGACATGACCAGCGTCATGTACCGCATGCAGGGCGAGCCGATCTACGAACAGACACTGGGTTCCGCCGACGCGATGCTGCTGCGCCTGCTGGCCGGGGATGAGACGGTCGGCGGCGAGAAACAGCCCTACGACCCGCGGATCCACTTCGTGCTGATCAACGAGGCGTACAAGGCGGCGAATCCGGGCAACCAGGAACTCGCCCGCTGGCTGGACGCGCAGCTCGGGACTTTCGACAGGATCTATGGCGGCAAGCGGCCCCGCTACATCGAGGGCTACAACAAGCTGAAGGACGCGATCAAGCCCTGGGGCCGGTAAGCGCCCAAAGAACAAAGCCCACGCGCCTGGGAGTCTGCGTGGGCTTTATTGTTGTAACCGGGATGCCGGCGCGGCCGGCGCGGGGCTCAGGAAGCGGCCTGGATATTCGAGGCCTGCTTGCCCTTGGGGCCCTGGGTTACTTCAAACGACACCTTCTGGCCTTCCTTGAGGGTCTTGAAACCGCTCATCTGGATCGCCGAGAAATGCGCGAACAGATCTTCGCTGCCGTCGTCCGGGGTGATGAAGCCGTAACCCTTCGCGTCATTGAACCACTTGACCGTGCCGGTTGCCATACACCTACCTCTGCTGGAAAAAAGCGGGTGGGGCGCCCGCACGCTGTTTGAGTTTCAAGATCGCGTACGGGAATGCCGATACAGCGAGGACGCTTGAAGCCAAACACCCATTCGCTTTCTAGGCCAAAAGCGGGTGGAAGTCAAGTATACCCCGAGACGTAAGTCACCGCAGCTACTTGATAATTTCGGTATTATGGTGAAAATATCAATCGAGGCGCGGGATTAACGGCGGTTTCCGGTATGGCGAATCGGCAACGCGAAGATACCGTCCTGGAGGCGAAGAAAGCCAAGGTCAAGGCACCGCCGATGTTCAAGGTGCTGCTGCTGAATGACGACTACACGCCGATGGATTTCGTGGTCATGGTGTTGCAGAAATTCTTCGCGCTGAGCCGCGAAAAGGCGACGCAGATCATGCTCAAGGTGCACCGGGAAGGCATCGGCGTATGCGGGGTCTACCCGCGGGACGTCGCCGCCAGCAAGGTGGAACAGGTAAAATCGTACGCCAAACAGCACCAACATCCGTTACAGTGTGTGATGGAAGAAACCTGACATGATCGCCCAGGAACTGGAAGTCAGCCTGCACATGGCCTTCATGGAGGCCCGGCAGAAACGCCACGAGTTCATCACCGTGGAGCACCTGCTGCTTGCGCTGCTCGACAACCCCTCCGCGTCGGAGGTGCTGCGCGCCTGCGCCGCCGATATCGAGGACCTGAGGAAGCAGCTGGCCGAGTTCGTCACCGAGCACACGCCGATCCTCTCGGGCGAGGAGGCGGACACCCAGCCCACGCTCGGCTTCCAGCGCGTGATCCAGCGCGCGATCCTGCACGTGCAGTCCTCGGGCAAGAAGGAAGTGACCGGCGCGAACGTGCTGGTCGCGATCTTCGGCGAGAAGGACTCGCACGCGGTGTATTTCCTGCACCAGAAGGGGGTCACGCGGCTCGACGTCGTGAACTTCATCGCGCACGGCATCACCAAGGTGCCGCAGGCGGCGCACCCCAAGGCCGATCACGAGGCCGAAACCGAGCAGGAGGCCTCCCCCGGCGGGGCGCTCGATAATTACACGCTCAACCTCAACTCAATGGCGCTCTCCGGCAAGATCGATCCCCTGATCGGGCGCGAGCGCGAGATCGAGCGCGTGATCCAGACGCTGTGCCGCCGGCGCAAGAACAACCCGCTGCTGGTCGGCGAGGCGGGGGTCGGCAAGACGGCCATAGCCGAGGGCCTCGCGCGCCGCATCGTGGAGAGCAACGTGCCCGAAGTGCTCAAGCGCTGCCACGTCTACGCGCTCGACATGGGGGCGCTGCTCGCGGGCACGAAGTATCGCGGCGATTTCGAGCAGCGCCTGAAGGCGGTGCTGAAGCAGCTGGTCGACAACCCGAACGCGATCCTCTTCATCGACGAGATCCACACGCTGATCGGGGCGGGCGCCGCCTCCGGCGGCACGCTGGACGCTTCCAACCTGCTCAAGCCCGCGCTGCAGTCGGGGCAGCTGAAGTGCATCGGCGCGACCACCTACCAGGAATACCGCGGCGTGTTCGAGAAGGACCACGCGCTCTCGCGCCGTTTCCAGAAGATCGACGTGGTCGAGCCCTCGGTGCCGGAAACCATCGCGATCCTGAAGGGGCTGAAATCGCGCTTCGAGGCGCACCACGGCATCAAGTACATGCCCTCGGCGCTGACCGCCGCGGCCGAGCTCTCCGCGCGCTTCATCAACGACCGGCACCTGCCGGACAAGGCGATCGACGTGATCGACGAGGCCGGCGCGGCGCAGAAGATCCTGCCCAAGGCCAAGCAGAAGCGCATCATCGGCAAGCACGAGATCGAGGAGATCATCGCCAAGATCACGCGTGTGCCGGTCCAGGCGGTGTCGGTGGACGACCGCAATGCGCTGAAGAACCTCGACCGCGACCTCAAGGCCGTGGTGTTCGGCCAGGACAAGGCGATCGACGCGCTGACCTCCGCGATCCGGATGGCGCGCAGCGGTCTCGGCAATCCGCAGAAGCCGATCGGCAATTTCCTGTTCTCGGGGCCGACCGGCGTGGGCAAGACCGAGGTCGCGCGCCAGCTCGCCTACGTCATGGGCGTGGAGCTCATCCGCTTCGACATGTCCGAGTACATGGAGCGGCATGCCGTGTCGCGCCTGATCGGCGCCCCGCCGGGATACATCGGCTTCGACCAGGGGGGGCTCCTGACCGAGGCCATTACCAAGCACCCGTACTCGGTGCTGCTGCTCGACGAGATCGAGAAGGCGCACCCGGACGTCTTCAACATCCTGCTGCAGGTGATGGATCACGGGACGCTGACCGACAACAACGGGCGCAAGGCCGACTTCCGCAACGTGTGCATCGTGATGACCACCAACGCCGGAGCGCAGGAGCTCTCGAAGTCCGGCATGGGCTTCACGCCGAGCCCGCAGGCGGGCGACGAGATGGCCGAGATCAAGCGCATGTTCACGCCGGAATTCAGGAACCGCCTGGATGCCATAATCTCGTTCAACGCGCTCGACCGCGACATCATCCTGCGCGTCGTGGACAAGTTCCTGATGCAGCTCGAGCAGCAGCTCGAGGAGAAGAAAGTCGAGCCTACCTTCACCCCGGCGCTGCGCGAGCACCTCGCGAAGAAGGGCTTCGATCCGCAGATGGGCGCGCGGCCGATGGCGCGGCTGATCCAGGACACCATCCGCTCGGCGCTTGCCGACGAGCTGTTGTTTGGACGGCTTGCCCACGGCGGCAAGGTGACCGTGGACATCGGCGCCGACGAGAAGATCCAGCTGGTCTTTGCCGAGGAGGCCGCCAGCATCGCGTGAACGGCCGTAGCCGCCCGCCCAGGCCCCGGTTGCGTTGGTTCGCCCGGGGCCTTTTGTTTGCGCTTGACGCCACCTTCGTGCGGTCACAAACTTATGACGCAATAAATTATTCTTCTAAGGAGCGGCTGGCGGCGCGCTTATACTGGACTTCGAACCATCGGGGGGAGGGCCAACATGAAAACCAAGGTTGTCCGAGTAGGGGGCATGGTTGCACTGCTTGCGGCAGGGCTTGCCGCGCCGGCGTGGGGCCAGGATCCGGCCGCCGCGCGCGGACTGGTTTCCGCCTGCTTCACGTGTCACGGCACCGACGGGCGCAGCGCAGGGGGTATTCCTCCCAGCCTCGCCGGGCAGGACCGGAATTACCTGCTGCAGCAAATGAGGGATTTCAAGGCGGGCAAGCGTCCCGCGACCATCATGCACCAGCAGGCCAAGGGCTACACCGACGCGCAGCTTCAAACGATGGCCAGCTATTTTGCGAGCATGAAGCGCTGACAACGGGGAGACGGCCATGACACTGAACAGACGCGAATTCATGAAGTGGATGGCAGCCTCGACCGGGGCCGCGGCCGTGGCGGGCTGCGCCGGCACCGGCGGGGGCGCCATCGGACGGGTGGTGGTAATCGGCGGCGGCTACGGCGGTGCGACCGCCGCGCGCTACATCAAGCTGTGGGAACCCGGCATCGACGTGGCCCTGGTCGAGCGCGGGAGCGAGTTCGTCTCCTGCCCGATCAGCAACCTGGTGCTGGGGGGGAACACCCAGATCGGCAATATCACGATGAACTACGACGGGCTTAAGGCCCGCGGCGTGCGCCTCATCCGCGACGAAGCGGTCGCGGTGGACGCGGGCAGCCGGCAGGTGCGGCTCGCGAGCGGCGGCACGCTTTCCTACGACCGGCTGATCGTCTCGCCGGGAATCGATTTCATGTACGACGGCATCCCGGGGCTGCGCAGCGCGGCGGCGCAGGAAGCCATTCCCCACGCCTGGAAAGCCGGCCCGCAGACGCTTGCGCTGCGCCGCCAGCTGACCGGGATGCGTGACGGGGGCGTGTTCGTGTTCCACATCCCGATGGCGCCGTACCGCTGCCCGCCGGGACCCTACGAGCGCGTGTGCCAGATCGCGGACTACTTCAAGAAGTCCAAGCCCAAGTCGAAGATCATCGTGCTCGATTCGAACCCGGACATCACCTCGAAGAAAGGGCTGTTCCTGCAGTCCTGGAACGGCGTCTACAAGGGCATGATCGACTACCGCCCGAACAGCGAGCTCGCCGACGTCGACGTGAAAGGTAGAGCCGTCAAGCTCACGTTCGACAGCGTGAAGGGGGACGTGCTGAACGTCGTGCCGCCGCACCGCGCGGGCGACATCGCCGTAAAGGCCGGGCTCATCACCGCCAACCAGCGCTGGTGCGGAATCGACTGGCTGACGATGGAGTCGACGGCCGTCAAGGGCATCCACGTCCTCGGCGATGCGACACTGTCCGCTCCGGCCATGCCGAAATCAGCCAGCATGGCGAACCAGCACGGGAAGATCTGCGCGGCCGCCGTGGTGGCGATACTCAGGGACCGGCCGGTCGACACCAACCCGATGATCATGAACGCCTGCTACAGCTTCGTCGACGGGCGCAGCGCCATGCACGTCACCTCCATCCACCAGTACGACGCCGGGAAGAAGACCCTGTTGCCGGTAAAGGGCGCGGGCGGCGTGTCGCCCAAGGCGAGCGAGCTGGAAGGCACCTACGCCTGGGGCTGGGCGAAAAACATCTGGGCCGACACGCTGGGCTGATCCGCCGTCGCCGGAAAAAAGGGCGCGCGGCGGCGCGCCCTTTTTTATTTCAGCGCATCCTCGAGGGCCGTATGCGCCACCAGGTCGCCGCGACGGCCAGGGCAAACAAGACATAGGCGACCGCGAATACCCATTCCGGGAGGTCGTAATACAGGAGGCGGTGGACCCACTGCGCTACGAAGCTTTTCTCGGCGTCGCCGCCGCGCAGTTGCGCCTCCCATAACGTCAGCGGACACCAGATGCCGAGGAGCGCTTCCGCCGCGACGAACACGATCGCGGCGAGATGCGCAACGCGGAACCAGAGGTTTCGGACCCACCGCCAGCCCGCCGCCGCCCCGATCCAGATCAGCGCCAGGCCGCCCACAACAAACATTACGAAGCTGAAATGAACGATCAGGACGAAATCTGCAAGCAGGGCGTTCACTGGGTGGCGAGATCTAAGCGTCTCCGGTCGCCACGGGCCGCGACGGGTCGCTGCACCACTCGCTCCAGGAGCCGGGGTACAGGCGGGAACCAGCCAGACCGGCGATTTCCATGGCGAGAAGATTGTGACAGGCGGTGACGCCGCTCCCGCAGTAGTGAACGACATCCGCGGGTGCTTTCGCGCCGATCACCGCCTTGAGTTCCTGTCGCAAAGCGGACGGCGGCTTGAAGCTGCCGGCCGCGTCGAGATTGAGCTGAAAAAAGCGGTTGACGGCACCCGGAATGTGGCCGGCCACCGGGTCGAGCGTCTCGTTCTCGCCGCGGTAGCGGTTGGGCGCGCGCGCGTCGAGCAATAGCGGCCCGGGCCTTCCGCGACTCTCGAGGATAGATCCTGCATCAAGCACCGCCATGTTCCGGACGCGCGCGGTGAAACGGGCCGCGGTGATGGCCGGAAGCCGGTCCGTAACCGGATGCACGGCCTTGAGCCAGGCGTCCCAGCCGCCGTCGAGCACGGCGGCCGCCTGGTGCCCCACCCAGCGCAGCATCCACCACAGCCGGGCGGCGTAGTAGCCGCCGCTCGCGTCATAGGCGACGACCTGGGACCCGTTGCCGACGCCGAGTGCGCCGATGCGCCGCGCGAACCAGTCCGGGTCGGGCAGCGGGTGACGGCCGTTACGGCCCGTTTTGGGCGCCGACAGGTCCTCGTCGAGATGAACGAAGCGCGCGCCGGGAATATGCGATTCAACGTATGCGCGGCGCCCCGCTTCGGTGTTGCCCAGGTCGTGGCGGCAGTCGCAGATCACCCAGCGGGCATCATCGAGGTGCGCCGCGAGACTGCTTGCGGATATGAGGGTGGCGTAGGGCATCTCAAGGATGAGGGATGAGGTGTCAGGCGCTTGCGCGCTCGTTTTCGAGCAGGCCCGATTCGACGAGGCGTGCGTAGTCCTGCGGGCGATCGATGTCCCACAGGGTCTCGAGTTCCCGCCAGCGCCAGCCGAGATCCTCCATCCGGTCGCGGGTTGCCGCCATGACCTGGTCGCGGCCCCACTCGATGCCGTCAAAAATCCGTGCTTCGGCCTGCCTGAGGCCGATCAGGGCGTAACCGCCGTCCTCGCACGGGACGAATACCGCGTCCAGCCCCTCGCGCAGCGCCTGTTCGGCCTGTCGCAGATGGCGCGCGGTGAGGGCGGGGCAATCGGCGCCGATGAGCAGGACCCTGGCATGCGCCGCAAGCGCCGACTCGAATGCGCCGAGCATGCGTGCGCCGAGATCGCCCGCAACCTGCGGTTCAAGCGTAACGCCGTAGTGGCCTGCGCAAAAGGGAAAAAAAGGATCGGAGGTGTCGGGCGCGCAGTACAGCTGCACCCGTTCGTACGATGCCGCGCGCAGGGTATCGAGCGTGCGCTTGACCAGCCTGGCGTGGAGCGCGGCCGCGCCTTCCGCTCCCAGCAGGGGGATGAGCCGCGTCTTCACCAGGCCCGGCCGCGGGGCCCTGGCAAAAACGATGACGGCGGTGCCGGATTCAGCCGCGGTCATACCGCACAGCGAGCCGGGCGGGATCCGCGCCGAGCCAGTAGGCGAGCCGCAGCCGCCACATCAGCAGGATCGTGCGCAGCACGCCGTGCCGTTCCCAGCGGCGGCCGGAAGTGGTCAGGCGATGCTTCAGGCACAGCGGCGGCCCGAAACGCTTGAGGCGCTTGGACAGAGCGATGTCCTCCATCAGCGCGATTTCCGGGTAGCCGCCCGCCGCCGTGAACAGCGACCGCGTGACGAAGATCGCGTGGTCGCCGGTGGCGATGCCCGTCAACCTCGAGCGCAGGTTCATCAGGCACGCGACCACCTTGAGCAGGGGGTGCCGCCCTTCGATAGCGACGTCGAAGCGCCCCCAGCCGCGGCGCGCGCGCTTCAAGCCGTCCACGACGAGCGCGTCGGCCGCCTCCGGCAGCAGGGTGTCCGCGTGCAGGAACAGCAGGATCTCGCCGCGCGCGCGCGCCGCGCCGGCGTTCATCTGGGACGCTCGCCCGCGCGGCGCGCTGATCACGGCGTCCGCGTGCGCCCTTGCACGTTCCGCCGTGCCATCGCGGCTGCCGCCGTCCACCACGATGACTTCCGATCCGCGCCGCCGCAGCGGCGCGAGCGCCGTCAGGGCATCGGCTATGCCCGCGGCTTCGTTGAGGCAGGGGACGACGATGGAAAGCACCGGTCACCGCTTGACGTCATTGAGCCCCCAATCATATTCCAGAAAGCGGATTCCGACCTTCCGGTCGCCGATCAGTTTCTGGTGGTCGGGGGTGCCGGCCAGTTGCGCGGCGTACTTGGAAAAGAATTGCTCGAGCGAACTAAAGCCTTTCCATCCCCTCCTGAAGTCCCCGCCATACCAGGGAAAGGAGTCGAAAATCTTCGAGACCTCCAGCGCCCGGGTCTCCGGGTTGTAGCGATTCCGCGAGTGGTCCGAAAGGAAACGGGTGGTCTGCTCTTCGAGCTGGCGATCGAGGCGTCCGGGGACGTACGCTTCCTCACGCAACATGGGACAGGTGATCGCCGCGCAGTTGACCGCGAAGTGAATGCGCGGATCGTTGTATGCGCCCTCCGCGCGAATGGTGTCGTGCTCGATGTTGTCGAGGCTCATCTCTTTGCCGAGGAGCCGGATGAACCTGTCCTTGAACGGGTTGCCGAAAACCTTGCCGAAGTCCCAGATTGACCTGATATCCGGATAGCGCGTGAGGATTTTTTCGACCGTGGCGGCATTGTAGGCGTTGATCAGGAACGCGAGCTGCTGGTCCTTGCTCCATCCTTTGAATTCCTCCTGCGTTACCGTTGAGAGTGAGTCGCGATAGTTTTTCAGCGCGGCGCGGTCTTTCTGGAATTCGCCGTATCGCACTTGGGACGCCTTCCCGCCGTCCACCAGCAACACGTGCTTCTTCAGCAGCGCCGTCCACGCCGTGTGCTCGTGGTCGAAGCCCTGTGCGGCCACGCTGCCCGCTACCAGGAACGCGAGCAACGCTACAAAGATCTTCAACCCTCCGCCCTCATCCCTCATCCCTCGGAATCACCCGCGCATCCAGGCGTGGTATCTCTCAACCCATTTGAGCAGTCCCTGCGGCGCGTGGTTCCGCTTCCAGGCGCCGGCGGCGTACTTGTTGGCCTCCGCCATGGTCGGGTAGATGTGTATGGTGCCGAGGATCCGGTTCAAGCCGATACCGTGGCGCATGGCGGCGATGTACTCGACGATGAGATCGCCCGCGTGCTCGCCGGCGATGGTGACGCCCAGCACCTTGTCCTTGCCGGGGACGGTGAGCACTTTCACCACGCCGTGCGCGGCCTCGTCGGCGATGGCGCGGTCGAGGTCGTCCAGGCCAAAAACGGTTGATTCATAGGGAATATTCTTTTCCTTCGCCTCGGTCTCGTTGAGTCCGACGCGCGCCACCTCGGGATCGGTGAAGGTGGCCCACGGGATCACCGAGTAGTCGGCCCGGAATGTTTTGAGGCCGCCGAACAGCGCGTTCACCGCCGCGTACCACGCCTGGTGCGCGGCGGTGTGGGTGAACTGGTACGGCCCCGCCACGTCGCCGCAGGCAGTGATGTTGGGGTAAATCGTCCGCAGGTACTCATCCGTCTCCACCGTGCGCGCTTTCGTGACGGGTATGCCGAGTTCCTCCAGCCCGTAGCCGTGCGTGTTGGCGACGCGCCCGACCGCGACGAGCAGTTGGTCGAATGGGATGCGCACGTTTTTTCCATCGTGCTCGGCGACCAGCACTTTCTCGCCGTTCTCGACCCCGAATGACTTCGCCTTGTGGCCGGTGAGGACGGCGATGCCCTCGGCCTGGAAGCGGTCCGCCACCAGCTGCGAGATCTCCGGGTCCTCGCGGATCAGGATGCGCGCGAGCATCTCCACTTGCGTGACGCGGGAGCCCAGGCGCGCGAAACACTGCGCCAGCTCGGAGCCGATGGGGCCGCCACCCAGCACCACCAGCCGCGGCGGCAGCTCGCGCAGATCCCAGACCGTGTCGGAAGTCAGGTAGCCGGTGTCCTCGATGCCCGGTATCGGCGGCACAAAGGGCCGGCCGCCGGCCGCGATCACGATGGCGCGCGTCGTCAGCACCCGCGTGCCGGCGGTTGCCTTCACCTCCACGCTCCAGGGCGAGGTGATCCTCGCCTCGCCGTGCAGGCATTCCACGCCCAGCGCCGTGTAGCGCTCCGCCGAGTCGTGCGGCTCGATCGTTCTCACCACGCGCCGCACGCGCTCCATGACGTCGGCGAAATCGAATTCCGCGGTCGCCGACCTGATCCCGAATTCGCTCGCCCGGCGGATCTGCGCCAGCAGCCTCGTCGTCCTGATGAGTGCCTTCGACGGCACGCAGCCGGTATTGAGGCAGTCGCCGCCCATCCGGTGCTTCTCGATCAGCGTGACCTTCGCCTTCACGGCCGCCGCGATGTAGGCCGAGACCAAACCCGCGGAGCCCGCGCCGATCACGACGAGATTGCGGTCGAAGCGTGCCGGCCTTTGCCAGCGCGCGTAGACCCGGCGCGCCTTTACCGCGTCCACGAACTTCTTTGCGATCAGCGGAAAGAAGCCGAGCAGCAGGAAGGCGCCGATCAGGCCGGGGGAGAGTATGCCCGAGGGCGATTCGATCGCCGCGAGCTGGGTGCCGGCGTTCACGTAGACGATGGTGCCGGCGAGCATGCCCAGCTGGCTCACCCAGTAGAACGTCCAGGTGCGAATCGGAACCAGCCCCATCACCAGATTAATCGCGAAGAATGGAATCTGCGGAATCAGGCGCAGCGTGAACAGGTAGAACGCACCCTCCTTTTCGATGCCCGCGTTGATCGGCTTCATGTACCGGGCAAACGAGTTCTGAACCCACTCGCGCAGTAGCAGCCGGGAGACCAGAAAGGCGATCGTTGCTCCCAAGGTCGAGGCGAACGAGACGATCACGGTTCCCCACAACAGGCCGAAGACCGCGCCGCCGACGAGCGTCATCGGTACCGCTCCCGGCAGGGAGAGTCCGGCAATCACGACGTAGAGGAAAGAATATCCGACTGCGGTCTCGATCGGGTGCGCCTGGTAGAACGACTGCGCGCTCGCGACCAGCTGCTTGAGATTCTCGAAGGTGAGATAGCGGTGCCCACCGGACGCGAAAAACGCCGCGATCAGCGCCGCGATCACGACCACCGTGAGCAGCTGGCTCTTCTTCATGTCCTGATTCCGACCGCGGGTGTTGGCCCGATGTTACGCTGTGGCGGGCACCTTGAGGCGCACGGCATCGTCCAGACGGTAGGACGGACCATCCACGATGCGCCGGTAATAGGACGCGTGGGCCGGGCTGCCGGCCGGCCAGCTGGACAGGAAGTCGCGTTCGAAGCCGGCGTGATCGTAGAGCACGGGCAGCGTCTCGACGCGAACGCCCTCGATCGTAGCTCCGAACAGCGCGTCCGGCGCGGCCGTTTCCGAAATCCGGGTGATCAATCCGTGGCGCGTGGCGCTGAAGTTGGGCATGCCGGCGGCGCCGTTGTTGGCCAGCAGGCAGCGGCCGTGCGGCGTATCGAACGCCTGCATTACCGGCAGGCAGGAGTGTGTGGAGGCAAAAACCCGCACGTCCGCGGCGCCGAACCACGCTACCGCCGTTTCGCGCCGTGCCG
>MERD01000050.1:0-504 GCA_001771935.1 Betaproteobacteria bacterium RIFCSPLOWO2_02_FULL_67_26 | reverse complement strand
AAGCGCGAGGCGAGGAACGCGAGTGTGGCGCCGATCGTAGAAGCGAAGGAGACGATCACAGTGCCCCACAGGAGCCCGAAAATCGCGCCACCGGCCAGCGTCATGACTGCGGCGCCGGGGAGCGACAGGCCGGTCACCGCGACGTAGATCAGAAAGTAGATCGCGGCCGACTGCAGCGGGTTGGCGCGGTAGTACGCGTCTATCGCCGCCTGCTGGGACCTGAAGAAGTCGAGGGTGACGTAGCGCTGAAGATCGAAAGCAAAAAACGCCGCGACGAGTGCTGCGATCGCAAGTACGACGAGCAACCGGCTCTTCCTCATGTCCTGATTCCGACCGCGGGTGTTGGCCCGATGTTACGCTGTGGCGGGCACCTTGAGGCGCACAGCATCGTCCAGACGGTAGGACGGACCATCCACGATGCGCCGGTGATAGGACGCGTGGGCCGGGCTGCCGGCCGGCCAGCTGGACAGGAAGTCGCGTTCGAAGCCGGCGTGATCGTAGAGC
>MERD01000049.1:23116-23918 GCA_001771935.1 Betaproteobacteria bacterium RIFCSPLOWO2_02_FULL_67_26 | reverse complement strand
ACCGATATCGCGGCGCTCACGCGCGAGGCGCGCGAGATGCTGCGCGGCCACTTTCTCACTGCGGACATGGGCATATCGGGAGCCAATTTCGTGGTTGCCGAGACCGGCTCCACGCTGATCGTCACCAACGAGGGCAACGGCCGCATGGTGACGACGCTGCCGCGCGTGCACGTCGCGATCACCGGTATCGAGAAGGTGGTGCCGACGCTGGAAGATGTTGCGACATTGATGCGGCTTCTGCCGCGCCACGGCACCGGTCAGACCGTCACCAACTACATTTCGGTCACGACCGGCGTGAGGGGCGCGGGCGACCTCGACGGCCCCGAGCATTTTCATATCGTCCTGGTGGACGCGGGACGTACCAAGCTGATCGGCGGCGACATGCAGCCGATGCTGCGCTGCATACGCTGCGGCGCGTGCATGAATCACTGTCCGGTCTACCAGAGCGTCGGCGGCCACGCCTACGGCTGGGTATATCCGGGGCCGATGGGTTCGGTCCTCACGCCGACCTACGTCGGGCTGGAGAACGCGCTCGATCTGCCCAACGCGTCCACGCTTTGCAACCAGTGCGGCGTGGTGTGCCCGGTCAAGATCCCGCTGCCCGATCTGATGCGCAAGCTGCGCGAGCGGCAATTCGAGCGCGGGCTCAAACCCTGGCCGGAGAAACTGGGACTTGCGCTGTGGCGTTGGACCGCGCAGCGCCCCCGGCTTTATGCGATGATGACCGGAATCGGCGCGCAGGTGCTGGCCTGGATGGGCGGCGCCGACAAATTGATACACAATCTGCCTTTCGGGCGCGGCT
>MERD01000049.1:0-23098 GCA_001771935.1 Betaproteobacteria bacterium RIFCSPLOWO2_02_FULL_67_26 | reverse complement strand
TTCCCGCGCCGCAGGGAAAGACTTTTCGCGAGCTGTACTGGAGCCAACGATGAACAAGTCCGTTGATGCGGGCAATATTACCCGGGTGGATCTCTGGATCGCGGGCCGTCGCCAGCGCGCAACGGCGACGCGGTCCGGCGACGTGACCAATCCCGCGACCGGCGCCGTGATCCGCAAGGTGCCGTTCTGCAACGCAGCCGATGTGGACGCCGCGGTGAAGGCGGCCGCTTCGGCGTTGCCCGGGTGGCGGGATTCACCGCCGCTGCGGCGCGCGCGCGTGATGCAGAAATTCCTCCAGCTGCTGCAGGCGAACCAGAAGGAGCTGGCGCGGCTCGTCTCCGAGGAGCACGGCAAGACGCTGCCCGACGCGCTGGGCTCGGTGCAGCGCGGCATCGAGGTGGTCGAATTCGCCTGCGGCGTCCCGCACCTCCTCAAGGGCGAGCACTCGGAGAACGTCGGCACCGGCGTGGACTGCCACACGGTGCGCCAGCCGGTGGGCGTGTGCGCCGGCATCACGCCGTTCAATTTCCCGGTGATGGTGCCGTTGTGGATGTTCCCGGTGGCGATCGCCTGCGGCAATACCTTCGTGCTGAAACCCTCGGAAAAGGTGCCGTCGGCCTCGATGCGCATGGCGGAGCTCTTCAAGGAAGCGGGCCTGCCCGACGGCGTGCTCAACGTCGTTCACGGCGACAAGGAGACCGTGGACGCCATACTGGGGCACCCCGGCGTCAACGCCGTGTCGTTCGTGGGCTCCACCCCGATCGCCCGCTACATCTACGAAACGTGCGCGAAGAACGCCAAGCGCGTGCAGGCGCTGGGAGGCGCCAAGAACCATGCCGTGGTGCTGCCGGATGCGGACCTCGAATTCACAGCCGACGCGCTGACCGGCGCGGCCTACGGCTCGGCCGGCGAGCGCTGCATGGCGATCTCGGCGGTGGTGGCAGTGGGCGCGGCAGCCGACCCGCTGGTTTCCCTGCTGAAGAAGAAGGCGGAGGCGATCATGGTCGGCCCGGGGGACAAGGAAGGCGTCGAGATGGGCCCGCTCGTCACGCGGCAGCACCGCGACAAGGTCGCGGGCTACGTCGACCAGGGCGTGAAGGAAGGCGCGAAGCTCGTCGTGGACGGGCGCGGGCTGAAGGTCCCCGGCCACGAGAACGGTTATTTCCTCGGCACGACGCTGTTCGACAACGTCACGCCGGAGATGAAGATCTACCAGGACGAGATTTTCGGGCCGGTGCTGGTCGTGCTGCGCGCGCAGACGCTCGAGGACGCGATCGCGCTCGTCAACCGCAACCCCTACGCCAACGGCACGGCGATCTTCACCGAGTCGGGCGGCGCGGCGCGCCGCTTCGAGAACGAGATCCAGGTCGGCATGGTCGGCGTGAACGTCCCGATTCCGGTGCCGGTCGCGTTCTACTCGTTCGGCGGGTGGAAATCGTCGCTGTTCGGCGATCTCCACGTGCACGGCATGGAGGGCGTGAAGTTCTACACCCGCACCAAGGCGATCACCACCCGCTGGCCGCACCAGGATACGCCGGCGCCGGGGCTCAACATGCCGACGCTTGGATAAAGCGTGATGGGTGATGGGTGATGGGTGATGGGTCCCAGGCGCGCCAGCGTATTCTGGCGCGGATCCGCGCGCGGCAGGGCAAGGGCGCCGAATCGTCTGCCGAGGAGCGCGAGGCCGTGCGGGCGCACATCGTCGCGCATCCACACAGCCCGCGCCCGATTTCGGATTGGGAGCCGGTCGCCCGCTTCCGCGAGCGGGCGCTGGGACTTGCGAGCACGGTGGACGAAGTGGAAGCGCTTGCGGCCGTGCCTGAAGCCGTGGCGCGTTACCTGAAGACCGCTTCGCTGCCGCTCACCGCGGCCTGCTGGGCGGAATTCCCCGCGCTCGACTGGCGTGGCGCCGGCATGGACGTCGAGGCGCGCGCAGCGCGCGAGAATGACCTGGTCGGTATTACCGGGGCGTTCTGCGCCATCGCGGAGACCGGCACGCTCCTGACCGTCTCGGGGCGCGACACGCCGGCCACGGTGAGCCTGCTGCCCGAGACGCACGTGGCCATCGTGCGCAAGTCCCGCATCGTGCGCGGGATGGAAGAGGCGTGGCAGCTCCTGCGCACGGAACTCGGATCAATGCCGCGCGCGGTGCATTTCATTTCGGGCCCCTCGCGCACCGCCGATATCGAGCAGACCGTCACGCTCGGCGCGCACGGGCCGTACCGCGTGCACATCATTCTCCTCCCATGACAAATCAATACGTTACGGCGCACTGTGGAACTTTTCAGCCTGTCATGGTCAGAATTTAAGTCATAAAAATAATCTCCATGTGACCGTTGCTTATCGAGGAAAGCATCGGGTTAAATCGCAGCAGTCATCATTACCCGGACCGGCGCGGCCGCGCTCACGCGTGACCACGCGCGTCGCCACGTCCACTTGGATGGAAACCATGAGCCAGAGACAAACAAGAGCCGAACCCTTCACGATCAAGGACTGCGCGCTGATCCAGATCGCAGCAGGTGAGCGCGCGCAGAACTTTCTCATCACCCGGCACCTGCGGGAGTTCCTGACGCTGATGCCGGGGTTGGCGCGCGGGGCCGGGGACCGGCTCGACCTGGATTGATGTCCATGCAGGTGCTCAGTCCTCACCTGGACCTGGAGGCGTTCTACGCGCGGCTCGCGTCGGCGCGCAGCCGCGTGCTGATGCTCGACTACGACGGGACGCTCGCGCCGTTCAGGATCCGGCCGGAGCAGGCGTCGCCGTATCCCGGGGTCGTCGAAATGCTGGGCGCGCTCATGTCCCAGGAAGGGACCCGTGTCGTGATCGTGAGCGGCCGGCGCGCGGAAGTGGTGGCCGGCTTGCTGCCGCCGCGGGGCCGTCCCGAGATATGGGGCGCGCACGGCTGGGAGCGCCTGTCGCCCGGCGGCCGGCTTCACTCGGAGGAACCCCACGCCGATGTCAGGGTGGCGTTGGCCGAAGCCAACGCGCGCGCCGCGGATTTTCTGCAGCCCGGCGCCCGTATCGAGCGCAAGCCGGCCAGCATCGCGTTGCACTGGAGGGGGCTGCCGGTACTGTCCGTCGAGCGGCTGGTCCGGCTGTCGGAGACGGCATGGAGTCCTCTGGCCGCAAGCGGTGTGCTCGAGTGGCTCTCTTTCGACGGCGGCGTCGAGCTGCGCGCGCGCGGTTCCAGCAAGCAGCATGCCGTGAAAACGGTGCTGTCGGAAATCGCTTGCGACAGCGCGGTAGCCTACCTCGGCGACGACATCACCGACGAGGACGCCTTCCGGGTGGTGAAGGGGCGGGGACTCGCCGTGCTCGTGCGGCCGGTGTGCCGCGGGACCGCGGCGGATATCTGGATCAAGCCTCCGCGCGAGCTGCTGGAATTCATCGGCCGCTGGCGCCGCCAGGAAATCACGCGATGAGGCTGCTTCACCAAGCCTGGCAGGCCAATGCGCTCGACGACTGGGCGCTCGCAGCCGCGATCGCGCTCGGCGCGCTGATGGTGCTGGCGTTGCTCAGGCTCGCCGCCGCGCACGCGTTCAAGTTGCTCGCGGCGCGCACCGGGGTGGCGTACGCCGACATCCTGATGGACGTGGCGGCGGCGACCCGTTTGTGGCTGCTGCTACCGCTCGCCCTGTACGCGGGCGCATCCGCGCTCGATTTGCCGGAACGGCTCGGGCGGCTGGTGGACGTGATCGCGGTCGTTGCCCTGATGCTGCAGGCCGCGCTGTGGGCCAACCACTTCATTCGCGGCTGGGCGGAGAGGAAGATGGCGCGGCGGCAGGCTGGCGACGGCGAGGCGGCCACCGCGCTCGGCCTGATCGGCTTCGCCGGGCGAGTCCTGGTCTGGGCGCTCGTGCTGCTGTTCATCCTGGACCATTTGGGCTTCGACATCACCGCGCTGGTGGCGGGACTGGGCATCGGCGGAGTGGCGGTGGCGCTCGCGATGCAGAACATACTGGGCGACCTGTTCGCATCGCTCTCCATCGTGCTCGACAAGCCGTTCGTGGTGGGCGACTTCGTCGTCGTGGACAGCCTGCGCGGCACGGTGGAGCGTGTCGGCATCAAGACCACCCGGCTGCGCAGCCTCGACGGCGAGCTCCTGATTTTCTCCAACGCCGACCTGCTGAGGAGCCGCATCCGGAATTTCAAGCGCATGTTCGACCGCCGCGTCGAATTCACCGTGGGCGTGACCTACCAGACGCCGCTGGGCAGGCTGCGGCTGATTTCGCAATGGCTGCGCGAGATCGTGGAGGCGCAGCAACGGGCGCGGTTCGACCGCGCCCATTTCAAGCAGTACGGCGACTCGGCGCTGGTTTTCGAGATCGTCTACTACGTGCTCGATCCCGATTACAACACCTACATGGATGTGCACCAGGCGGTGAACATCGCCATCTTCGAGCGTTTCGCGCGCGAGGGGATCGAGTTCGCCTACCCGACGCGCACCATTTACTTCAAGCAGGAGCCGGCCGCGAGCGCGGGCCAAGCATGAACGACCCGATCAACAGAATCGGAACCCGCGGGCGCGCGCGCCTGATCGTGGTGTCGAACCGGCTGCCGTTCGCGTTCCGGCGCGACGATGCGGGCCGCTGGCAGGCCGAGCCGGGCGGCGGCGGGCTGGTAACGGCGCTGCTGCCGGTGCTGCGGCACCGCGGCGGAACGTGGATCGGTTGGCCGGGCGCCGCGGATTATTCGCCAGACCTCAACGAAGAGCTCGCCACGGTCGGCGAGGATGCCGGCTACACGCTGAAGGGCGTCTTCCTCACCGCGGAGGAGGTGCGCAATTTCTACGAGGGGTTCTCGAACGAGATCATCTGGCCGCTGTTTCACGACATGCAGATGCTGTGCAACTTCCATCCCCTCTACTGGCGCACCTACTGCGAGGTCAACCGCAAGTACGCGCAATTGGTGCATGATTCGAGCGGTCCCGGCGACTTCATCTGGGTGCACGACTACCATCTCATGAATGTCGCGGCGGAGCTGCGCCGGCTCGGGTCGCAGGCCCGCGTCGGTTTCTTCCTGCACATTCCGTTTCCGTCGCCGGACATCTATTTCAAGCTTCCCTGGCGCAATGCCCTCATCGAGGCGCTGCTGCAGTACGACGTCATCGGATTTCAGACCGTGCGCGACCGCCGGAATTTCGTGCAATGCGTGCGCGCGCTGCGCAGGGATATCGAATTCGAGGGCCGCGGCCAGGTCTTGCAGGCGACGGTGTCGGGACGCCAGGTGCGAATTGGAAATTTTCCCATCAGCATCGATTTCAACGCCTTCATGCGCCAGGCCGCCACCGGGGAGGTTGCGGCGCGCGCCAAGGAACTGCACCGGCTTCTGCCCAACCGCAAGCTCGTCCTGGGAATCGACCGCCTCGATTACACCAAGGGCATCCCGCAGCGGCTGCAGGCATTCCATGACGTGCTTACGCGCTACCCCGATCTGCGCGAGCGGCTCTCGCTCATACAGGTGGTCGTGCCGAGCCGCGAGGACATCGGGCAGTACCGGGAACTCAAGACCGAGATCGAGCAACTGGTGGGCAAGATCAACGGCAGCTTCGTGCGGCCCGGAGGCTGGGTGCCGGTGTGGTACGAGTACCGGAGCCTGAGCCGCATCGACCTCCTGGCGTACTACCGTGCCGCGGACGTCGCTTTGGTGACGCCGCTCAAGGACGGCATGAACCTGGTGGCGAAGGAATATTGCGCCAGCAGCATCGAGGAGGACTGCGTACTGATCCTGTCCGAGTTCGCGGGCGCGGCCGCGCAGCTCGGGCGCGGCGCGCTGCTGGTCAACCCCTACGACATCGAGGGGGTCGCGGACGCGATCCACCGCGCGTTCCACATGAGTGCGCGCGAACGGCTGGCGCGGATGCGCAGCATGCGGCGCTCGGTCCGGGAGGCCGACGTGTTCTGGTGGGTGGACTCTTTCCTTCGCGCCACCATCGCGCGCGATCTCAGGGCCTTCCCCCAGCCCGACAATTACTCCACCGTGGAAGCGCCAGACTATCTGTCGTTCTGACGGCCGGCGTGATGGCGCGTGCCGCGCCTTCCCCGCATCGCCTGATCACGGCCAGAGCATCGCCGCGCCGCGCCTGCCGCTGGCGTCCCCATGCGCGGCGCGCACGACCGGCGTTTCGACGATGCCGCCATACGCGAAGCGCGCCAGCAGGGGAGGCACGCCCGAGTAGAGCCCGTTCAGGTTGGACAGGCCCCCGCCGAGCACGATGACGTCGGGATCCAGGAAGTTGACGGCGTGCGCCAGTGCCCGCGCCAGCCGATCGACGTAGCGCTGCAGCGCGGCCTTGCAGGCGGCATTTCCCGCGGCGGCTTCGTCGGCAATGGTCCGGGAATCGAGCGCCCGCCCGGTCAAGGCCGCATGATCTCGTTCGAGCGCGGGGCCCGAGACGAATTGCTCGATGCATCCCTGTCGCCCGCAATAGCAGCCTGGCCCTGGAAATTCGTCGGGCGCCATCCACGGCAGCGGGTTGTGTCCCCATTCGCCGCCGACCTGGTTTCGCCCCTCGACGATCCGCCCCCCAACCACGATGCCGCCGCCGACGCCGGTGCCGAGTATCACGCCAAACACGACGTGCGCGCCGCGCGCCGCGCCGTCGGTCGCCTCCGACAGCGCGAAACAATTGGCGTCGTTCGCGATTCTCACGTCCCGCGCGAGCTGCCGCTCCAGATCGGCGCACATCGGGCCGCCGTTGAACGCGGTATTGAAGGCGTTCTTCACCAGTCCGGTGCGCGCGGATACCGCCCCGGGTATGCCGATCCCGACGCTGCATCGCGACCCCGCGGCGCGCTCGGCCTCGAGGATCATCCCCGCCAGCTCCGCGACCGCGGAATCATAGGCGCCGGCCGGCGTGGCGCCGCGCCGCGTCAGCCGCTCCGCGCCGTCGGCGTCCAGCACGGCAATCGCGGTCTTGGTTCCGCCGATATCCACGCCGAGCCGCAGCACGGCTAGAACGCCTCTTCCCAGGGGATCGAGAGCCGCGTCGCGGAGTTGATGAGCCCCACCATGCTGTAGGTTTGCGGGAAATTTCCCCAGAGCTCGCGCGTCGCCGGGTCGATATGCTCGGAGAGCAGGCCGTGCGGGTTGCGGCAGGCCAGCAGGTTCTCGAAGAGCGCGCGCGCTTCCTCCCGGCGCCCGAGCGCGGTGAGCGCGTCGATGTACCAGTAGGTGCACGCCAGGAACGCGTTCTGCGGCACCCCGAAGTCGTCCGCCTCGACGTAGCGAAACACGAAGTCACCGCGCCGGAGCTCGCGCTCGATCGCGGCGACGGTCGCCGCAAAACGCGGGTCCTCCGCCCGGATGAAGCCCAGTTCCGCGAGCAGCAGCAGGCCGGCGTCGAGGCCGTTGCCGTCGAGCGTCGCCACGAAGCTCCCGCGCGACGGGCTCCAGGCGCGCTCGCACACCGCGCGGTGGATGGTGTCCGCGCGCGCGCGCCAGCGCGCGGCGCGCGCGGGCAGCCCGAGGTGCGCGGCGATTTTCGCCAGCCGGTCGCAGGCGACCCAGCACATCACGCTCGAATAAGTGTGGACGCGCGCAACGCCGCGCAACTCCCACAACCCGGCGTCGGGTTGCGACCAAACCTCCGTCGCGCGCTCGCCGAGGGCTTCCAGCTGCGCGAAGAGCGCCTCGTTCCCGGACCACAGCAGCCGCCGGTCGAAGAAGACATGCGTCGCGGCGAGCACCGCGGAGCCGTAGACGTCGTGCTGCACCTGCCGCCAGGCCTGGTTGCCCACCCGCACCGGCCCTATGCCGCGGTAACCGGGGAGCGAGGCGACTTCGCGCTCCTCCAGGTCGGGCAGCCCGCTGAGCCGGTACACCGGCTGCAGCCGCGCGTCGGGTGCGCTCGCTGCCACGTTGATGATATAGCCGAGATAGCGCTCCAGGGTCCGCGTGGCGTCGAGCCGGTTGAGCGCGCTCACCGTGTAGTAGGCGTCACGCAGCCAGCAGTAGCGGTAATCCCAGTTGCGCCCGCTGGCCGCGGCTTCCGGAATCGAGGTCGTCACCGCCGCGGCGATCGCCCCGGTGTCGTCCGTCACCGACAGCTTGAGCGCGATGGCGGCGCGAATGACGGCATCCTGCCACTCGAACGGAATGGACAGGTTTCGCACCCATTCGCGCCAGTAGTCAGCGGTCTCCTCGAGGAAGCGCCGCGCGACCTCCGCGACCGCGCCCTGGAGCGTCTCATCCGGGCCCAGGACGAACGAGACCGTGCTCTGCAGCACGAAGGGGACTTCCTCGACCAGCGCCGTGATCGAGCAGTCGGTGGTCGCGCGCAGCACGAAGTCGCCACAGAGATAGCGCACGTGGTTGGTGCCGAAGGTGAGCGCTGCCCGGCTCGCCCCGTAGTCGCGCGCCGGCCGCAGCCGGATGGTGATTCGCGGACTGCCGGCAAGGCGCCGTACCTGCCGCACCACCATCGTGGGAGAGAACATCCTGCCGAATTGCCGGAAGCGCGGGGCGGCATCCTTGATCTCGATCGCCCCGCCATCCGCATCGTACAGGCGCGTGACCGTAACGGCCGTGTTCGGGAGGTACTCCTGCTCGCTGCGCGCCAGGCCCGCGAGCTCGACGGCGAAGTACCCGTAGTCGTCACGGCCACCGCGCTTGCGCAGCAGCGAGCAGAACACGGGGTCGCCGTCCAGCCGCGGCACGCAGGCCCACACCAGCTCCCCGTGGGAATCCACGAGCGCGGCGACGCTGCAGTTGCCGATGAGGGCAAGATCGAGCGACTGCGTCACGCCGTGACCCCGCCCGCGCGCAATGCCACCGCGCACTCCGCAAGCCAGTAACGCACCGCGGACGCGTCCGCGAGCCGCCAGCGCGCAACGGTCTCGCCCGGGCCCACCTTGATCGCGTGACCGTCCAGGCGATTGACCACGCTGAACCCGTATTCGTCGGTGAGGTCATCGCCGATGAACACCGGGGTGCGGCCGGAAAACGGCGGCTCGCGCAGGAAATCCTCGATGGCCACGCCTTTGTCCCGTCCGCCCGGCTTGATCTCGATCACCATCTTTCCCTGCTGCAGCTCGAATCCCTCGCCGAGCTCCGCCGCAACCGTCGCGGCGATCCCGTTCGCGGCCTGCTCGAGGTGCGGCGCCTTGCGGAAGTGCAGCGCCAGGCCCAGCCCCTTGTCCTCGAAGATCAGCCCCGCGTGCCGCGCCGCGAAATCGGCGAGCCGCGCCGCCGCGCGGCGCAGCGGTATTTCCGGCAGCGCGTGGCTGTGCAGCCTGCCGAGCGCGTCGCGCCGCTCGACGCCGTGCAGTCCGGCGGCCGGGACGCGCAAAGGGTCGAACAACGCATCGATGGACGCGACCGGGCGGCCGCTGATCAGCGCGAGCGCGCCGCCCGTGGTCGCGCGCAGTCCCGCGAGCAACTGCACGACCGCCGGATCGGCGCGCACCGCGTCCGGCTGGTCCGCGTGCTCGAACAAGGTCCCGTCAACGTCGAGGAAAAACGCCCAGGAATCCGTCGCCTGTGGACGAGGTGGCGTATCGGGCATCGGCTACCGGTTAATGACGTGCAGCCGTCCGGCCCGCGCGCTCGAAAGCACGCGGTGACGGTGGCGCATGCGCGCCGCGTCGATGAGCATGCGCCCCGCCCAGCGGTACACGTTGAACTCCTGCACGAGGCTTCTCATGCTGCGCATGCGGGCGCGCTGTTCCTCGGCCGGCATGGTGAGCGCGAGCTGCAGGGCTGCCGCGCTCTGCTCGATGTCGTAGGGATTGACGATCAAAGCCTCGGACAGCTCGCGCGCGGCGCCGGTGAATTGCGACAGCACCAGGACGCCGCGCTCGTCGTCCCGCGCCGCGACGTACTCCTTCGCCACCAGGTTCATGCCGTCGTGCAGGCTCGAAACGTAACACACGTCCGCGGCGCGATAGTAGGCGTACACCTCCCGCGCGTCGTGGTGCTCGACCTTGAGAATGATCGGCTGGTAACCCCCGCCCCCGAAGCGGCGATTGATGCGCTGGGCGAGCGCGCGCACCCTGGCCTCGAAGCCCTGGTACTCGTCGATCGAGGAGCGCGAGGGCGCGGCGATCTGCACGAACGAAAATTTGCCGACCCACCGCGGCTCGATCTCGAGCAACCGTTCGACCGCCATGAAGCGCTCGAGTATCCCCTTGGTGTAGTCGAGGCGGTCCACGCCGAGCCCCAGGCGCAAGTCGGGGTCGGCGCCGATGCGCGCGCGGATCCGGTTGCGGCACGCGTCCACCGGGGGCTGGGCGGCGAGCGCCGCCGGCGGGTATTCAATCGAGATGGGATAGCGGCGCACTTCGGTCGACTCGCCGCCGTAGGAAATCGCAAAGGTCTCGCGGTTGACGCGCGCCTCGAGGAAGCGGTCCACGGTATCGAAGAAGTTGTTGCAGTGGATTTGCGTGTGAAAGCCCAGGATGCTGGAGCCGAGCAGTCCCTCGAGCACCGCTTCGCGCCAGGGCAGGATGCCGAATGCTTCCGGATTCGGCCAGGGGATGTGCCAGAAGGTGATGATCGTCGCGCGCGGCAGCCGCTGGCGCACCAGGCGCGGCAGCAGCGCGAGGTGGTAATCCTGCACCAGCACGATGGGGTCGGGGGTGCGCGCCTCGTCCACCACCACGTCGGCGAAGCGCCGGTTCACGGTGCGGTAGTGCTCCCAGTCCGCCGCGCGAAACGTCGGCCGCACGTGCGCGATATGGCAGAGCGGCCACAAGCCTTCGTTGGAGAAGCCGTAGTAGTAGCCCTGCTCCTCGGCCTTGGTGAGCCATACGCGCCGGATACGGTATGCCGGGTGCTCCGGCGGCACCCTCACCCGATCGTTCTCGTCCACCGCCTCGCGGTCCGCGGACCCGCTGCCGTGCGCGATCCAGGTGCCCGAGCACGCGCGCATCACCGGTTCGAGCGCGGTAACCAGGCCGCTCGCCGGCTGCCGGATTTCGACGGCGTTATCGCGTCGCTCGTGGATGTACGGCTCGCGGTTGGAAACGATCAGCACTTCATCGCCCTTCAGGTCCTCGCGCAGGATGCGGCGCAGGGCATCCGGCCCCCAGCCGATCTGGCTTTCGTCGTGGCTCCGCCGCTCGGCCTCGAGGTCGCGCACCAGGGCTTGCAGGTCCCTCGCGATCGGGCGCAGTTCCGGCATGCGCGTGCCGTCCAGCGCCTGCGCATCCCGATCTCCCGAGATCAGCGCCTTCACCCCGGCGAGCAGGCCGCGCCAGCTCAACTCGGCGATGACCACCGTGAGCAGCGCGACCACTGCCGCGATTGCCGCGAACAGGTAGAAAATGTACTTCTTCGTGTCGGCGCTGCGCCGCTCGATGAAGCTCATGTCGTGGACGATCAGCAGCTCCCCGAGCTGCTTGCCCTCGAGCACGATCGGGTTCGACGACACGTGAAGCGACCCGCGCTGGTTCTCGAGCACGCGCCCGGTCTCCTCGGGCGGCGCGTCGGGCGGGCGGCACGTGCTTTCCGCGGGAAGCGTCGGCGTCTTGTACACGAGCGTCCCCGCCGCGTCACAGAATCCGAGCGCAAACAGCCGTTCGTCCTGCAGGATGCGGTTGAAGAACGCCTGCACGCGCTGCAGCCGGACCTTGTCCCGCGTCCTCTCGGTCAGCAGCTCCACGAATGGATCCTGCACGGCCGTTGTGATCAGCTTCGTGCGGATATCCAGGTCGCGCACGAACCACTTCAGGGTGAGATTGTCCACGAGCGGCACCACCATGTAGGCGATGGCCCCAAGGGTGACGGCAAGGGGAATGACGAAGCGCAGCGAGATTCGCATGGCAACAGGTTAAGGATAGGGTCCCGTAGGCGTCAAGCGTGTTTGGCTTGCGCGTCGTGCTGGTCGCATGACGAATCAATGCGTTACGAACCGCCATGGAACTTTTGCTGTCGCGGCGGTCTGAAAGCGCAATAATATCGATCGTTCCGGTGTCTGCCGCGTCCGCCGAAGCGGATGCGCGAATGCCAGGTATTCAGTTGTTGACAGGGCGCGGCGCCGCGGCACGGGGCCGTGCGGGTGTGGGCCCGATATGACACAACTGAGCTTCCTTCCGCCGTTTCCGTTTCCCGCGAGCCCGCTCGTGCTGTTCGGCCTGCTCCTGCTCGCCGGCGTCGTGGGCGGCGAGATCGTGCGCCGCACGCTCGGGCTGCCCCGCATCGTCGGCTACGTCCTGATCGGCCTGGCGCTCGGAAGCAGCGGCCTCAACGTGGTGGACGCCGGGCTCGTGCGGGAGGCGTGGATCTTCGTCGACATCGCGCTCGGGCTGATCCTGTTCGAGCTCGGCCGGCGCCTCGACTTCGCCTGGTTCAGGCGTGATCCCTGGCTCGCCGCGACCGGCGTGCTCGAGAGCGCGCTGGCGTTCGTGTGCGTGTTTCTCGCGCTCCTTTATTTCGAGGTCAAGCCGCTCTACGCGGCGCTGGCCGCGGCCATCGGGATCGCGACATCGCCTGCGGTTTTGGTGGTCGTGGTGCAGGAACTGAAGGCGGAGGGGCAGGTCACCGAGCGGGCCCTCAGTCTCACCGCGATCAACAGCGTCATCGCGTTCGTGAGCTCGACCATGCTGCTGTCGTGGCTGCATCACGAGTACCGCGCCAGCTGGGCGACCGTCGTGCTGCATCCGGTGTACCTGCTCGCCGGCTCGCTGGCCCTCGGCTATCTCGCCGCGATGGCGGCGATGGCGCTGGCGCGCTGGCTCGGCAAGACCGAGCGCGGGCACCTGGTGGTTTCGATCGCGCTGATCGTGGTGACGGTCGGCGCGGCGCGCACGCTCGAGCTCTCGGTCGTGCTCGCGCTGCTGGCTTTCGGCGCATTGGCGCGCAACCTCGATGAGCGGCACGACTTGATGCCGGTGGACGTCGGATGGTTCGGCCAGTTGTTCGTGGTGGTGCTGTTCGTGGTGAGCGGCGCGAGCCTGAAGGCCGGCGCGCTGGTGACGGGCGGCGCGCTGGCGCTGGTCTACGTGCTGGCGCGGTTCGCGGGCAAGTCGCTCGCGGTGATGGGCCTGACCTACTTCTCCGGCGCGCGCGGCGGGACGGCGGGGCTGCTGTGCCTCGCCCTGACGCCGATGTCGGCGACGTCGGTGGGAATGGTGCACCGCACCGCGCAGTTGTACCCGGATTTCGGCGCCACGCTCGCGGCGATCGTGCTGTCGGCGGTGCTGATCATGGAGCTCGCCGGGCCGGTGGCGGTGCAATTCGCGCTGAGGCGCGCCGGCGAGGCGGCGCGGGCGGCGTGATGAGCGAGGCCGCCCTGGAATTCAAGCCCTCCGCCGGCTTCTCGGTGGGCGTCGAGCTCGAGCTGCAGATACTCAACTCGCGCGACTACGATCTCGCGCGCGACGCCGCCGATCTCATCGGGCTGCTCGAGAAGGCCCCGCCGCCCGGCGCGGTCAAGCCGGAGATCACCGAGAGCATGGTCGAGTTGAACAGCTCGATTCACGGCGGCCACGACACGCTCGTCGCCGAGCTGCGGACGATCCGCGACGCGGTCACCCAGGCGGCGCAGCGGCTGAACGTTCGCATCGCGGGCGGGGGCTCGCATCCCTTCCACATGTGGACCGACCGGCGCATCTACCCGACGGAACGCTTCAACCGCCTGCTGTCTCTTTACGGCTATCTCGCCAAGCAATTCACGATCTTCGGCCAGCACGTTCATATCGGCTGTCCGGACGGCGATGCCGCGATCTACCTGACCCACATCCTGTCGCGCTACGTGCCGCATTTCATCGCGCTCTCCGCCTCCTCGCCGTTCCAGCAGGGGGAGGACACCGCGTACCAGTCGTCGCGGCTCAACACGGTGAGCGCCTTCCCGCTGTCGGGGCAGATTCCGTTCGTGCACTCGTGGAAGGAGTTTCTCGAGTATTTCGAAAAGATGCGCGGCTACGGCATCGTCGAGAGCATGAAGGATTTCTACTGGGACATCCGGCCCAAGCCCGAGTACGGCACGGTCGAGATCCGCGTATTCGACACCCCGCTCACGGTCGAGCGCGCCGCGCTGCTGGCCGCGTATGCCCAGTCACTCGCCCGGCATGTCCTGACCGACCGACCGCTTGCGCCCTCGCGCGACGTCTACGTGCTCTACAACCACAACCGTTTCCAGGCCTGCCGCTTCGGTCTCGAGGGCACCATCGTCGATGCGTACGCGCAGCGCCAGGCGAGCCTGAAGGACGATATCCTGGAGACGCTGGCGGTGGTCGCGCCGCATGCGACAGAGCTCGGAAACGGGGAGGCGCTGGCGCTTCTGCGCGCCGAAGTCATCGCCGGCCGCACCGACGCCAGCTGGCTGCGCGGGGTGCACCGGGAGCACGGCTCGCTCAACGACGTCGCGCGCGTGCAGAGCGACTTGTGGATGGGACGCACTGCGATTCCAGCCTGAACCGTCGAGCTCGCGTGACGCAGGGCCACTCGTGATCCCGATCACGGGTGATAGACTTTGACATGAGCCTTGCCCTGGCGATGATCGTCGGCGGATTGGTGGGCCTGTTCGTGGGCGCCCACGCGCTGATCAAGGGCGCGGCGGCACTTGCCCGGCGGGTAGGGATGAGCCCGCTCGTCGTGGGGCTCACGGTCGTCGCCGGCGGCACCAGCTCCCCGGAGTTGTTCGTCGTCGTGGGCTCCGCGCTGGCCGGGCGCGACGGCATCTCGCTCGGAAACGTATTCGGCGCGAACAGCCTCAACATCGGCCTGATACTCGGCCTGACGGCGTTGGTGTCGCCGCTGCAGGCGCAGTTGCAGCTCATCCGGTTCGACGTGCCGATCATGATCCTCGCCTCGCTGGTCGTGGCGGCGTTCATCATGGATGGCGATCTCGCGCGGCTCGAAGGCGGAATCCTGACGGCCGCCCTCGTCGCCTACCTGGCCTTGACGGTGTACCTGGCCCGCCGCGAGCGCAGCGCGCACGTGCGCGAGGAATTCGCGGCGGTGGTCCCGCGCCCTCTCGCAAGCCCCGCCGCGGAGCTCGGGTTGATCGCGGTCGGGCTCGCGGCACTCGCGCTCGGCGCGCAGAGCCTGATCTTCGGCGCGGTGCGGATCGCGGGCGCCGTGGGCATGACCGACAGCATGATCGGCATCACGGTCGTCGCCGCCGGGACCACGCTGCCGGAGCTGATCACGTGCGTGGTCGCGGCCCTCAAGCGCGAAGGCGACATCGCGATCGGCAATATCATCGGCTCCAATATCTTCAACCTGCTGGGCGTGCTCGGCCTCGCCGCCGTGATCGCTCCGATCGATGCGACCGGCGTGCGGCCGGTGGAGGTCTGGGGCGCGGTCGTGCTCGCCGGATTGAGCCTCCCCGTCATGTGGCGCGGCTTGATCGTGAATCGCGCCGAAGGGGCGTTGCTGGTCGCGGCGTATCTCGTCTATCTGATGATCGTCTTGCGCGGTTGAGGCGTGCCGGCGCGGCCGCGCTTGTTTCGCGCGTGAGTGGTACGTAGAATGCGGGAGGTGCCGGGAGTAAAAATCGGCCACAGCGTCGGGCATGGCCACGGCACACGCTTACCCAGGGGTTAAGGCCATGAAGAACACGGCGTACGCGTTCAGCTCGGCGATCGTTCTCTTCGCCTTCTGGCTTCTGCTCTCCGGCTATTTCGAGCCCTTCCTGATCGTGGCGGGCGCAGGCTCGGCGCTCGGCGTGGTGCTCCTGGCACGGCGCATGGACGTGGTCGATGCCGAAGGTTACCCGCTGCGCCTCGGCTGGCGCGTGCTGCTGTACTGGCCGTGGCTGTTCAAGGAAATCGCGAAGAGCGCGTGGGGCGTCGCCCGCATCATCGTGGCCCCCCGCCTGCCGATCAGCCCGACGCTGGTGCGCGTGCAGCCGACGCAGAAGTCCGCGGTGGGCGTGGTGACCTACGCGAATTCCATCACCCTCACGCCCGGCACGATCTCGGTCGAAGTGGCGCGGGGTGAGATCCTCGTGCACGCCTTGACGCGCGAATCCGCGGCGGGATTGCTCGAGGGCGAGATGGACCGCCGCGTGACCCGCTTCGAGGGATTGTCCTGATGTTCGAAACGGCCGCCGCGGCGCTGCTGGCGACCCTGGCGCTCGCGCTGGCGCGCGCGTGCATGGGCCCTTCGGTCTTCGACCGTATCCAGGCCGCGAACACGATCGGCACCGTCGTGGTCCTGCTGCTCGCGGTGATCGGCTTCATGGGCGGGCGCCCCGAGTTCCTCGACCTTGCGCTGGTGTACGGATTCCTCAATGTCGTCGGCACGATCGTCATCCTCAAGTTCTTCCGCTACGGCAGCCTCGGCGACCCGGGCGAGGAGGAGGCGGGGTGAGCGCGGCCGTGGACGCATTGAGCTGGGCATTCCTGGTCGCGGGCGGCGTCTTCTGCGTCGTCGGCGCCGTGGGATTGCTGCGAATGCCGGATTTCTACACGCGCGTGCACGCCGCCAGCGTGACGGAAACGCTCGGTGCCGGCCTTGTTCTCGCCGGGCTCATGCTGCAGGCAGGGCCGACGCTGGTGTGCGTGAAACTGGCGCTGATCGGGTTGTTGATACTGTTCACGAGCCCCACTGCGACGCACGCCCTGACGCGGGCCGCGATGGTGCGCGGGCTCAAGCCGATGCTTGACGACGGGGGAGGGCGGCCATCGAAGCAGTCGTAATCGGCGCGCTCCTGACCCTGATGGCGGTCGCCACGCTGGCGATCGTCGTCCAGCGCAACCTGTTCGCCGTGGTGATACTCCTCGGCATCTACAGCTTCATGATGGCGGCGGTGCTGGTCGCGCTCGATGCGGTCGACGTCGCCATGACCGAGGCTTCGGTCGGCGCCGGTGTCTCGACCGTGCTGCTGCTGGGCGCGCTGTACCTGACCAAGGGAGACGAGCTGAAGCCGCTGCACCGGCCGCTGCTGCCGCTCGGCGTCGCGGCTGCGACCGGCCTCGTGCTCGTGTACGGCACCCTCGGGCTGCCGGCGTTCTCGGACCCCAGCGCGCCCATCCACCGGCACGTGGCGCCACGCTACATCAGCGAGGGGCCGCGCGAGACCGGCGTGCCGAACATCGTGACCGCGGTGCTGGCGAGCTACCGGGGCTACGACACGCTCGGCGAAACCACCGTGGTGTTCACCGCGGGCGCGGGCGTGATCGCGCTGCTGCGCCGGATCCGCCGCCGCAAGAAGGAGGGCGATCCGCAATGAGGGAGTACCTCGTCCTGCGGGTGATCGCGAAGATGATGATCGCGTTCATGCTGCTGTTCGCGCTCTACGTCCAGTTCCACGGCGACTTCGGGCCCGGCGGCGGGTTCCAGGCGGGCGTGATCTCGGCGGCGGCGATCATCTTCTACGCGGTCATCTACGGCCTTCCTGCCGCGCGCCGCGTGGTGCCGGAGTGGCTGGTCGAGACCATGGTCGGGGCCGGCGTGCTGCTGTACGCGACGGTCGGCCTGGCGGGAATCGTGCTCGGCGGCAACTACCTCGACTACTTCGTGCTCGATTCCAACCCGGTGCACGGCCAGGTGCGCGGAATCTTCTGGGTGGAGGCCGGGGTGTTCATCACCGTGTCCGGCGTCATGCTCAAGATTTTCTACCTGTTCGCGGGCCGGCGGCGCAACGAGGGTCCCGAGACATGACGCTCGCAAACCATTACAGCTATTGGGTGATCATCTTTCTCGCGATCGCGGGCCTCTACATCGTGATCGCGCGCGGCAATCTCGTGAAAAAGCTCGTCGGGCTGAGCATCTTCCAGACATCGGTCTACCTGCTCTATGTCGCGCCGGGCAAGCTGATCGGCGGCACCGCGCCCATCGTCTCGCCGCAGTTCCAGGTCTATTCCAATCCGCTGCCGCACGTCCTGATCCTCACCGCGATCGTCGTGGGCGTGGCGACGCTCGCGCTGGGCCTCGCGCTCGTGGTGCGCCTGGAGGAAGCCTACGGCAGCATCGAGGAAGACGAGATCCTGCCGCAGGACCGGGACGCCTGACCCGCATCGCCGCGCGTGATCACCAGCCATTTGCCGATACTGCAGGTCGTCGTTCCGCTGATGGCGGCCCCGCTGATGGTGGTGCTGCGCAGCGGCGCCGCGGCCTGGACGCTTGCGGTCGCGGCATCGTGGACCGCGCTCGCGATCGCGGCGGGCCTGTTCCTGGAGGTGGCGGGCGGCAACGTGGTGTCGTACTGGATCGGCAGCTGGCCGCCGCCCTGGGGCATCGAGTACCGGATCGACATCGTCAATGCTTTCCTGGCGCTGCTGGTTTCGTTCATCGCCGCCGTGGTGATCGTGTACTGCCGCGAAAGCGTCCGCGCCGAGGTGCCGCGCGAGCGGCACTACCTGTTCTACGCCATGTACGCGCTGTGCCTTTCCGGCCTGCTGGGGATCGCGGTGACGGGCGACGCGTTCAACCTTTTCGTGTTCCTGGAGATCTCCTCGCTCTCGTCGTACGTCCTGATCGCGTTGGGGCGGGACCGCCGGGCGCTCATGGCCGCCTACCAGTACCTGATACTCGGGACGATCGGCGCCACCTTCTACGTGATCGGTGTCGGCCTGCTCTACCTCTTGACCGGCACGCTCAACCTGGCGGACATGGCGGCGCGCCTGCCCGCAGTGTCCGATCACCGCTCCGTGCTGGCCGCGCTGGCGTTCATCACCGTGGGCATTTCGCTCAAGCTGGCGCTGTTTCCGCTGCACCTGTGGCTGCCCAACGCCTACGCCTACGCGCCTTCGGCGGTGACGGCGTTTCTTGCCGCCACGGCGACCAAGGTGTCGGTCTACGTGCTGCTGCGCTTCTATTTCACGGTGTTCAGCGGCTCCGGGATCTTCGACGACCGGCCGCTCGCCCCGATCTGGATCACGCTGTCGCTGGCGGCGATGTTCATCGCTTCCGCGATCGCGATCTTCCAGAACAACGTCAAGCGCCTGTTCGCCTACTCGAGCGTGGCGCAGATCGGCTACATCACCCTCGGCGTGAGCTTCGGCTCGGTGTACGGCCTGACCGCCGGCATCGTGCACCTGTTCAATCACGCGGTGACGAAGGGTGCCCTGTTCATGCTGCTCGGCGGAATCGCGCTTCGCTTGGGCACTGTTCGTTTCGACGCCATCGGCGGCATCGGCCGGGCGATGCCGTTCACGTCCTTCGGCATCGTGCTCGCGGGCCTCAGCCTCATCGGCGTGCCGGCAACCGTCGGCTTCGTCAGCAAGTGGTATCTGGTGCTGGCCGCGCTCGAGCGCGGTGATGCGTGGCTCGCGTTCGCCGTCGTGGGCAGTTCGCTGCTGGCGGTGGTCTACGTCTGGCGCTTTGTCGAGGTGGCCTATTTCCGGGAGCCCACCACCGAGGTCGCGCGGCTGCGCGAGGCGCCGCTGAGCATGCTCGTGCCGGCGTGGCTGATGGTTCTCGCCTGCTTCTACTTCGGTCTCGACACGGGCGTGACGCTGGGCGGCGCGGGCGCGGCGGCCGAGTCGCTGCTGCGGGGGCCGCGATGACGGCCGGCACGCTCATCGTTGGCGCGGTCGCGGTACCGCTCGCCGGCGCCGTGCTTATCGCCGCGGCGCATCGCACGCCCAACCTGCGGGAAACCGTCACCCTCGTCACGGCGGGGCTGCTGTTTCTGCTCGTAGCCTCGATCGTGCCGGATGTGCTCGCCGGCGGACGGCCACACCAGACGTTGCTCCCGGTCATGCCCGGAATTTCGCTCGCGTTCACAGTCGAGCCGCTCGGCATGCTGTTCGCGGTCCTCGCCTCCGGCCTGTGGATCGTGAATTCGCTCTATTCCATCGGCTACATGCGCGGCAACGGCGAAGCGCACCAGACGCGCTACTACGTGTGCTTCGCTCTCGCCATCGCGAGCACCATGGGCATCGCGTTCGCGGGCAACCTGTTCACGCTGTTCCTGTTCTACGAAGCGCTCACGCTCGTCACCTATCCGCTGGTGACCCATCACGGCACGGAGGAGGCGAAGCGGGCCGGGCGCCTCTATATCGGGATGCTCATCGGCAGCTCCATCCTGTTCCTTCTGGTGGCGATCATCTGGACCTGGGCGATTGCGGGCACGATCGAGTTCACGCCGGGCGGCGTGCTGGGCGGAAACGTCTCCAACGCAACGATGGGGCTGCTGCTGGCGCTCTACGTGTTCGGCATCGGCAAGGCCGCGGTAATGCCGGTGCACCGCTGGCTGCCGGCGGCGATGGTGGCGCCCACGCCGGTGTCCGCGCTGCTGCACGCGGTGGCGGTGGTGAAGGCGGGCGTGTTCTCCGTCCTCAAGATCGTGGTCTACGTGTTCGGCGTCGAGACAATTTCCGGCATGACGAGCGTGGACTGGCTGCCCTTCGTCTCCGGCTTTACGATCATCGCCGCCTCGATCGTGGCGCTGCGCTCGGACAACCTCAAGCGCCGGCTCGCGTACTCGACGGTGAGCCAGCTCTCGTACGTGGTGCTGGCCGCGGCGCTGCTGACGCCGCTGTCGGTGATCGGCGCCGCGCTCCACATTGCAACCCACGCGCTCGGCAAGATCACGCTGTTCTTCTGCGCCGGGGCGATCTACACCGCGGCGCACAAGACGGAGGTCAGCCAGCTCGCGGGCATCGGCCGCCGGATGCCATGGACGATGGCGGCGTTCACGATCGGCGCGCTCTCGCTCATCGGCGTGCCGCCGGCGGCCGGCTTCGTCAGCAAATGGTTCATCATGTCCGGCGCGCTCCAGGCCGGGCACTATGCTGCCTTGACGGTCTTCGTCGTCAGCACGCTGCTCAACGCCGCTTACTTTCTGCCAATCGTGTATTCCGCTTTTTTCCGCGTGCCCGGCGCTGGCGCCGGCGGGGGCGATGGCCACGGGCACGGCCACGGCGAAGCGCCGTGGCCGATGGTGGTGGCGCTTACCGCCACGGCCGCGTCGTCCGTGGCGCTGTTCTTCTTCCCGGAGCTCCCGCTGCAACTCGCGCGGCAGCTCGTGGCGCGGTCCCCCGGATGATGGAGCGTTCCCATGCCCGACGGTAACAAATACTGGCTCGACCGGCCTGAAAACGTGGCCCGGCTCTACCGCGGGTTGTGGGCGCTGGGCGCGGCGCTGGTCCTGACCGACCTGGTCGTGCACCGGCACGAGGATTTCGGCTTCGCCGGCTGGTTCGGGTTCCACGGCGTCTACGGCTTCGTCGGAATCGTCGTGCTGGTGCTGGCCGCCAAGGCGCTGCGCCGCGCGGTCATGCGCGCCGAGGACTACTATGAGCGCTGATTTCCCGGTCGCGCTGATCCTTATCGCCGGCGGGCTGCTGCTGCCGCTCCTGCCCGGGCGGCTGCGCGCCGCCGCCCTGCTGCTCCTGCCGGTCGCGGCGTTCGCCTGGCTGATCGCGCTGCCGCACGGCGAGCACGCCCGCATCGAATGGCTCGGCCAGACGCTGGTGCTGGTGCGGGTGGACCGCCTGAGCCTGCTGTTCGGCTACGCGTTCCTCATCGCCGCATTCCTCAACGCGATCTTCTCGCTGCACGTGAAGGACGCGGCGCAGCACAGCGCCGGGCTGGTGTACGCCGGCAGCGCGCTCGGGGCCGTTTTCGCGGGGGACCTGCTGACGCTCTTCATCTACTGGGAACTGACCGCCGTGTCCTCGGTGCTGCTGATCTGGGCGACCCGCACCGAGCGCGCGTACCGGGCCGGCATGCGCTACGTGATCGTCCAGCTCGCATCGGGCATGCTGCTGATCGCCGGCACGCTATTGCACCTGATGCAGGGCGGCTCGCTGCACTTCGGCCAGTTCCGGCTGGATGGCGCAGGCAGCTGGCTGATCTTCGCCGGCTTCGGCATCAAGTGCTCGTTCCCGCTGCTGCACAACTGGCTGCAGGACGCCTACCCGGAAGCCACGGCCACCGGTATGGTGGTGCTGTCGGCGTTCACGACCAAGCTCGGCATCTACGCGCTGGCGCGCGGGTTCGCCGGCGCCGAGATACTGGTCTGGATCGGCACCGTGATGACGCTGTTCCCGATTTTCTACGCGGTGATCGAGAACGACCTGCGCCGGGTGCTCGCCTACAGCGTTACCAACCAGCTTGGCTTCATGGTGGTCGGGATCGGGATCGGCACCGAGCTGGCCGTGAACGGCGCGGTCGCGCACGCGTTCGCCGATATCCTGTTCAAGGCGCTGCTGCTGATGTCGATGGGCGCCGTCCTGCTGCGTGCCGGGACCGTCAAGGGCAGCGAGCTCGGTGGTCTCTACAAATCCATGCCCTGGACCGCGGGTTTCTGCATCGTCGGCGCGGCCTCGATCTCGGCGTTCCCGCTGTTCAGCGCCTTCGTCACCAAGTCGATGATCATGGCGGCCGTCGCGGTCGAAGGGCATGCCTTCATCTGGCTCCTGCTGCTGTTCGCATCGGCGGGCGTGCTGGAGCATGCAGGCATCAAGATTCCCTATTTCGCGTTCTTCGCGCACGACTCGGGCATCCGCTGCCAGGAAGCGCCGCCAAACATGCTCGCCGCGATGGCTCTGGCCTCGCTGCTGTGCGTCGGCATCGGCGTGTTCCCGGCGGCCCTGTACGCCGTGCTGCCGTACCCGGTCGATTACGTGCCGTACACGGCGGCGCACGTGCTGACGCAGACGCAGCTGCTCGTCTTCGCGGTCCTGGGCGTCTTCTACCTGATGCGCAGCGGGATCTACCCGCCCGAGTTGAATTCGGTCAATCTCGATTTCGACTGGATCTACCGCCGCCTCGGGCGGGACCTGGCGTGGACCTCGGCCGCCACCGTTTCGCGATGGCTCGCCGGGACGGGCCGGGCGGCGGAATCCGCGGCGGGTGGCGTGATAACGGCGCTGCGGCGCCACCATGGCCCGGACGGGGCTCTCGCCCGCACTCCGCCCACCGGCAGCATGGCCTTGTGGGTGATGGTGCTGTTGCTGGCCTACCTGCTGTTCTATTACTTGTGACCGTACGGCCGGGTTGGGAGGGAGAGTGGGACCCACATATTTCCGGCTCGGAACGGGACGTTGGAGGCCAGCCGTCCGCGGCTTGCTTTTGGAAGTGTCGGGGTATACGATTGCCGCAGCGTAGTAGAGCTTCCCGCATACTAAAATCCACTGTCTGGTTCAGTCCGATTTCCAGGGTGCTTTGCTGGCGCGATCCCGGTAGTATGTTTGCCCCCGCTTCATAACAGGATGGAGGACACGATGCTCAAGAAATTTCTGAATAAAAAGCCGCAGT
>MERD01000048.1:142-12411 GCA_001771935.1 Betaproteobacteria bacterium RIFCSPLOWO2_02_FULL_67_26 | reverse complement strand
TGAACAGCCCCGAGAACAGGTAGGAGAGCGCGGGGTGGTTCTGCCAATAGGAGACGAGGCTCGCGAGCAGGTCGGGCCGGCGCAGCAGCGGGCTGTCCGCCGGCGTGGCGCCTCCCAGCGTGATGTGGCTGCCGCCGCCGGTGCCGGTCCTGCGCCCGTCGCGCAGAAACTTTTCCGCGATCAGCCCGAGCCGCCCGGCCTCCTCGTAGATCGTGGCCGTGATCGCAACGAGTTCGGACCAGCTCGCGGCGGGGTGCACGTTGATCTCGATGACGCCGGGGTCGGGCGTGACCTTGAGCGTGAGCAGCCCGCTCGCGGCGGGCGGCTCACAGCCTTCGGGCAGCACGCGCAAATCGAGCTCGCGCGCGCAGCGCTCGACCGTGGCGACGAGCGACAGGTAGTCGTCGAGCGAGTCGAGCGGCGGCAAAAAAACGTGGAGCCGGCCGTCGCGCGCCTCCACGCAGAGCGCGGTGCGTACCCGCTCGCTCTCCGGCAGCGTGTCGAGGGGCAGCCGGTAGCCGAGCGGCGAGTCGCCGGACAGCAGGAACAAATGTTCGCGCCGTAACGCCCAGCGCGTGCTTTGCCACGCGGTCGGCCGGCCCGCGCTCTCCCGCTCGACGGCAGCGAGCGGCAGGGCGTATCCCGCCACGGTATTCAACCCCTGCCTGAGCAGGCGCGCGAGCCGCGCGCGCTCGGCGCCGTTGGCCAGGTCGGCCCGCAGGGGGTCGAAATCCGCCGGCAAGCGGCTTTCTGCATCGAGCGCGGGCCACGGGTCCTCGTACGCCGGCACCACGAGGTCCAGCGCGACGCCAAGCCGGCTCGCCAGGCATTCGATCAGGCGCCGCGCGTCCGCTATCCCGTGGCGGGCGCCGGCATCCTCGTCCGCGACGAGTTGCGGATCGTTCCAGAGCGGGGCGCCGTCCCGGCGCCAGTACAGTCCGAGCGCCCAGCGCGGCAGCGCCTCGCCCGGATACCACTTGCCCTGCCCGAAGTGCATGAGTCCCCGCGGGGCGAAACGGGCGTGCAGGCGGCGCAGCAGCCGGCCGGCGAGCCGGCGTTTGCCCGGGCTCGTGGCGGTCGCATTCCATTCCGGCGCGTCGCCGCCCGCGGCCGCGACGAAGGTCGGCTCGCCGCCCTGCGTGAGACGCATATCGAGCGACTCGAGCTCCGCATCCAGGCGGCGGCCGAGACCGTCGATGGCGCGCCATTGCGCCTCGGAGTAGGGGTTCACGGCAGGCGCCGCAGCGACATCGAGAATTCCAGTTGCGTGCGGCACGGCTCGACCGATCCGGTCACCGGCGCGGCCAGCGCCGGAGTCGCCGCGCGCGCGAGCGGGATGTGGCCTTCCGCCGCGAGCAGCCCCGAGGTCGGATCGAAGCCGATCCAGCCCGCGCCGGGCAGGTAGGCCTCGGCCCAGGCGTGCAGGTCCGCGCTGTCTTCCTTCGGCGCGTCGGGCGCGTCGCCCGCGAGCTGGATCAGGTAGCCCGACACGAAGCGCGCGGCGACGCCCAGATGGCGCAGTATCTGGACGAGGAGCCACCCGCTGTCGCGGCAGGAGCCGCGGCCCAGCTTCAATGTTTCCTCGCAGGACTGGACGCCGTGCTCGAGGCGCGTGACGTAGACGATGTCGTGCTTGAGGCGCCGGTTGATCGCCACCAGCAGGTCGATCGTGGCCTTGCCTTCGGGCTTTTCCGATGCTCGAAATTCGGTGAGCCAGTGCCGCAGCCGCTCTCCGCTCTCCGCGAGCGCAAGAAAGGGGGAGAGATCGTTGAGCGTCGTATCGCCGTAGCGGAACGGGTAGCGTTCGGCTTCCGGTTCGACGAAAAAATCGAACGGGTTGGCCGGAACGAGCACCGCGGTGAATTCCACATCGATCTCCAGCAGCGCCGCCTTGTCCTGGAACAAAATGCGCGCGACCGGGTTGCTCGCGGCGTCGAAATACCAGTGTGTCGTGTGTCGTTCAGGACGAACCGCAAGCACATAACCCGATACGGGCGCGCGGCACACGGGCGCAGGATGGAGCCGGATCTCGTGCGGCCCCAGCGCGACCGGCCGGTCGTACCGGTAGCGGGTAGAGTGGCGCAGGACGATGGTGACGCTCATGCCGCGCGCAGCGGCAGCGCCGGCAGCCGTGTCAAGCGGGGGTCGAGACATCCCAGTCGGGATTGGGCAGCTGCGCGAATACCTTGCGCAGCCCCTCGCCCCACTGATTGTGGATCATCTCGAAGTAAGCGTCGTCTTCATCGATGTGGCGCTGGAAGCCGACGCGCAGGCTGTTGCGGGTGTAGATCAGGAGGTCGATCGGCAGGCCCACCGAGATGTTGGAGCGCATGGTGGAGTCGAACGACACCAGCACGCACTTGGTCGCCTCCAGCAGCCCGGTGCCGGCCTTGACGACGCGGTCGATCACCGGCTTGCCGTACTTGCTCTCGCCGATCTGGAAATAGGGCGTCTCGCGGGTGGCCTCGATGAAGTTGCCCTCGGTGTAGAGGTTGAACAGCCGCTGCTGCTCGCCGCGGATCTGCCCGCCGATGATGAACGAAGCGCTGGCGTCCACGTTGCTCTGCTGCAGGTACGGGCCGTCCCGCTGCCGGACTTCGCGCACCGAGGCGCCGACGAGCTCCGCGACCTCGTACATCGAAGCGGCGTTCATCACCGTCTTGTGCGAGTCGGGATTGCGGGCGTGCTGGTCGAGCAGGCTGATCGTGCTCTGCGTGACCGACAGGTTGCCCGAGGACAGGATCACGATGACGCGCTCGCCATCGGCCGCGAACAAATGCATCTTGCGGTAGCTCGAGACGTGGTCCACGCCCGCGTTGGTGCGCGAGTCCGACGCGAACACCATCCCGGCGTCCAGCATGACTGCCGCGCAATACGTCATCGGATCGTATCCTTCGCCCGTTCAAACACTTAGGCGCGGAAGCTTATTGCAAACACCGCGGGCTGACAAGCCGCTCAAGTCTTGACCGCGGCGGGCGCGATTCTTCGCTGGGAATAGACCGGCACCAGGAAGTGATTGTTGATCTCCTCGTTCAGCGCCGAGAGCTTGTCGAGGACGCCCATCAGGTATTCATGCAGGCCGAAGGTGATGATCTGCTCGGTGCGCCCGTAGCGCAGCTGCGCGTTCAACTCGCCGGCGAGGCGCTCCGGTTCGCGCGAGGACGCGTCGCACAGCCCGCGCAGGATGTCGTAGATCTCGCGGGTGCAGGCGTGGAGCGACCGCGGCACGTCGTCGCGCAGGATCAGCAGCTCCGCCACTTTCATCGGCGTGATGACGTCGCGGTAGACCTTGCGGTAGGAGTCGAACGCGCTGACGGAGCGCAGCAGCGCGCCCCACTGGTAGTAGTCCACCGCGCCGCCCACGTCCGCCACGCTCGGCAGCAGCGTGTGGTACTTGACGTCGAGGATGCGGGCCGTGTTGTCGGCGCGCTCGATGAAGGTCCCGAGCCGGATGAACTGGTAGGCCTCGTCGCGCAGCATGGTGCCGAACGTGACGCCGCGGAACTGGTGCGAGCGCATCTTGACCCAGTCGAAGAAATTGCTGATGCCCTGCGCGAAGATGCTATCGAACGAGCGGTCCTTGATCTCGAGCCACAGCCCGTTGATGTCCTCGTACATCTCGGAGGTGATCGCGCCGCGCACGGTGCGCGCGTTCTCGCGGGCGGACTGGATGCAGGACAGGATGCTGGAGGGACTGGCGGGGTCGAGCGCGATGAAGCGCAGCACGTGCTCGGCGGTGAGGGCGCCGGGGTGGCGCTCGTAGTAGGCGGTGGCGAGCCCGGTGATCACCAGCGGCAGCGCCCACGGATCGGCCCACACCTGGTCGGGCGTGCGGTACGGCAGCAGCGACATGCGGTAAGTCACGTCCAGCATACGCGCGGTGTTCTCCGCGCGCTCGATGTGGCGCGACATCCAGTACAGGTGGTTCGCCGTCCGGCTTAACATACAAGGCAAAAGGCACAAGGCATAAGGCAAAAGGAACCCGCAGACTGTGGAGCACCTGATTGTCTGTATCGCCTTTTCACCCTTTCTCCTTTTTCCTTGTGCCTTATGCCTTATTCTTCGAGGACCCAGGTGTCCTTGGTGCCGCCGCCCTGGGAGGAGTTCACGACCAGCGAGCCCTCGCGCAGCGCCACGCGGGTAAGCGCCCCGGGCACCACCGAGACGGTCCTGCCGGAGAGCACGTAGGGACGGAGGTCGACGTGCCGCGGGGCGATGCCGGTGCCCTGGAAGGTGGGGCAGGTCGAGAGCGCGAGCGTGGGCTGGGCGATGTAGTTCTCCGGATTTTGCCGGATGCGGGCGCGGAACGACTCGATCTCGTCGCGGCTCGCGGACGGGCCCACCAGCATGCCGTAGCCACCCGATCCCTGGACTTCCTTGACCACCAGCTCCGGCAAATGGGCCAGGACGTGCTTCAGGTCATCCGGCTTGCGCAGTTGCCAGGTGGGAACGTTTTGCAGGATCGGGGCTTCGCCCAGATAGAACCGGATCATGTCCGGCACGTAGACATAAATTGACTTGTCGTCGGCCACGCCCGTGCCGATGGCGTTGGCGAGCGTCACCCGCCCGGCGCGGTAGGCGGCGAACAGCCCCGGCACACCGAGCATCGAATCGGGCCGGAACGCAAGCGGATCGAGGAAATCGTCGTCCACGCGGCGGTAGATCACGTCCACGCGCTGCGGGCCGCGGGTGGTGCGCAGGTAGACGCAATTGTCGGCGACGACCAGGTCCTGCCCTTCGACCAGCTCCACGCCCATCTGCAGCGCGAGAAAGGCGTGCTCGAAGTAGGCGCTGTTGTAGGCGCCCGGCGTCAGCACCGCCACCGTCGGGTTCGCCGCGCCGGCGGGCGCCACGGAATGCAGGTTGTCGAGCAGCCGGTCGGTGTAGTGATCGATGGGCGCGACCGACATGCGGGAGAACAGCTCCGGGAACAGCCGCATCATCATCTTGCGGTTCTCCAGCATGTACGACACGCCGGACGGCGTCCGCAGGTTGTCCTCGAGCACGTACAGCGCATCCGCCCCGGTCTGGATCACGTCCACGCCCGCGACGTGCACGTAGACGTCGCCCGGCACGTCGAAGCCGCGCATTTCGGGGCGGTAGAGCTTGTTGCCGAGCACCTGCTCGCCCGGAATGACGCCGGCGCGGATGATCTCCTGCCCGTGGTAGATGTCCTTGAGGAACGCGTTCAGCGCCCGCAGCCGCTGGCACGCGCCGTCGTGGATCTTCTTCCAGGCGCCGGGCTGCATGATGCGGGGGATGATGTCGAACGGGATGGCGCGCTCGACGCCGGACTCGTCCCCGTACACCGCGAAGGTGATGCCGTGCCGGGTGTACAGCGTGTCCGCCTCGCGCTGCTTCTGCAGCAGGTATTCGACCGGCGTCGTCTCCAGCCAGCGGGCGTACGCCTCGTAGTGCGGGCGCACGCCGTCCTCACCGTACATCTCGTTGTGGAATGCCGGCTCTTTCACGGGGCGCGCCTGGGCGGCTGAGGTGCCGATCATCCGGGGAAACGATACGCCTGAAATGGGTGCAGGGCCAACGTGCGGGGTTTCACGCCGTGAAAGCGAGGGTCAGGCCCGTCACGCCGGGCAGTCCCTCGTAGCGCGACGACCAGGTTTCGCCGGGCGCGATCGGCATCGCGGCGGTCAGCGTGCCGGTGGTGATCACTTCGCCCGCGGCGAGCGGCTCGAATTGCGGCTGGCGCGAGAGGACTTCGGCCAGGTGGGCGAGCGCGAGCGCCGGGTGCCCGAGCGCATTGGCGCCGACGCCGCGGTCCACGATCGCGCCGTTCCTGCTGAGCGTCACGCGGCAATCCCGGAGCTGATCGGCCAGCTCCGGCAGGCGGGCGTTCGCGGCCGGGACCGGCGCGCCGACGATCAGCCGCCAGTGCATTACGAAATCCACGGCCGCGTCGGCGGGCTTGAATTTCCAGCCGGCGAAGTGGCAGTCCACGATTTCGAAGCTCGGCGCGAGCCACTCGACCGCGTCCAGGATCCGCGCCGGATCGCTCACGCCGGCCGGCAGCGGCGCCTTGAGCTTGAATGCGATCTCCGGTTCGAGCCGCGGCCGCGCGCTGCCCTTGAGCGATACCGTGGCGCGGTTTTCGGGGGCGTAGGCGAGCGTCCGGTCGTAGACGTGCGCCCAGGCCGGGGCCGTCGCGCCGTATTCCGCCCAGATATTGCGGTTGGTGAAGCCGATCTTGCGCCCGAGCGGGCGCTCGCCGCGGGCGCGGCGCAGCTTGTGGATCTCCGCCGCGACCGTGTATCCCTCGTCCCAGCCGAAGCCGGGATGGCGCTCGACCACGGACCGGATCGTTGCGCCGTCATCCAGCGCGGCCAGCACTTCCCGGGCGATGCTCACCGTGTCCATTCTGTCTCCAACTCCCTGATTCCATTTGAAGCTGCCGCACGATTCCGATAAAATGCAAACCCTTCAGGCGCGTAGCTCAGTTGGCTAGAGCGCATCCTTGACATGGATGAGGTCGTTGGTTCGATTCCAATCGCGCCTACCAGTTGTTAAAGCCGGATGCTTCGCACCGGTTTAACTCCGCGCATTCGAGCGGACGCGTTGCGCCGCTCACTGCGCGGATTTGCTTTGAGACCGTAGGATTATGCCGGACATTCGCCTTCCCGACGGGTCGGTCAGGAAATTCGACAAGCCCGTGACCGTGGCCGAGCTCGCCCAGAGCATCGGCCCGGGGCTGGCGCGCGCCGCGCTCGCGGGGCGGGTAAACGGCAAGCTGGTGGATACGTCCTTTCGCATCGAGTCCGACTCGGAAGTCGCCGTCATTACCGACAAGCACCCTGAAGGGCTGGAGGTGCTGCGGCATTCCACGGCGCACCTGCTCGCGCACGCGGTGAAGGAGCTCTACCCGGACGCGCAGGTCACCATCGGCCCGGTGATCGAGGACGGCTTCTACTACGATTTTGCGCTCAAGCGTCCGTTCACGCCCGAGGACCTGGCGGCGATCGAAAAGCGCATGCAGGAGCTCGTGAAACGCGACTTCAAGGTCGAGCGCCAGGTGATGCCGCGCGCCGAGGCAGTGAAGTTTTTCAAGGACCAGGGCGAGCACTACAAGGCCGAGATCATCGCGGCGATCCCGGGCGGCGAGGCGATCTCGCTCTACCGGCAGGACCAGTTCATCGATCTCTGCCGCGGGCCGCACGTGCCGTCCACCGGCAAGCTCAAGGTGTTCAAGCTGATGAAGGTCGCGGGCGCCTACTGGCGCGGCGACCCGAAGCACGAGATGCTGCAGCGGATCTACGGCACGGCGTGGGCGAAAAAGGAAGACCAGGACGCCTATCTCCACCGTCTCGAGGAAGCCGAGAAACGCGACCACCGCAGGCTCGGCAAGCAGCTGGAGCTGTTCCACACCCAGGACGAGGCGCCCGGCATGGTGTTCTGGCACCCGAAGGGCTGGGTCATCTGGCAGCGCATCGAACAGTACATGCGGCGCCTGCTCGAGGACAATGGTTATCTCGAGGTCCGCGCGCCGCAGGTGCTCGACGTCTCGCTGTGGAAGCGCTCGGGGCACTGGGACAACTTCCGCGAGAACATGTTCTTCACCGAGTCGGAGTCGCGCGACTACGCGGTGAAGCCGATGAACTGCCCGGGGCACGTCCAGATCTACAACCAGGGGCTGAAAAGCTACCGCGACCTCCCGCTGCGGCTCGCCGAGTTCGGCTCCTGCCACCGCAACGAGCCCTCCGGCGCGCTCCACGGGCTGATGCGGGTGCGCAGCTTCACGCAGGACGACGCGCACATCTTCTGCACCGAAGCGCAGGTCGGGCCGGAGGTGATCCGCTTCATCGACCTGCTCGCGCGGGTCTACGCGGATTTCGGCTTCGACGAGATCGTGGTCAAGCTGTCCACGCGGCCGGCGAAGCGCGTCGGCACCGACGAGCAGTGGGACAGGGCCGAAGCGGCGCTGAAGACGGCGCTCGACCACAAGCGCCTTCAGTACGACGTGCAGCCGGGGGAGGGGGCATTCTACGGCCCCAAGATCGAGTTCTCGCTGAAGGACAGCCTGGGCCGGGTATGGCAGTGCGGCACCATGCAGCTCGACTTCTCGATGCCGGAACGCCTCGGCGCGGAGTACGTGGCCGAGGACAACGCCCGCCACGTGCCGGTCATGCTGCACCGGGCGATCCTGGGCTCGTTCGAGCGTTTCATCGGCATCCTGATCGAGCATTACGCGGGCGCGATGCCGCTCTGGCTCGCCCCGGTGCAAGTGGTCGTCTTGAACATTACCGAGCATCAGGCGGACTATGCCGGAAGCGTCGCGGCCCACCTGAAACAGGCGGGTTTGCGCGCCGGCGCCGACTTGAGGAACGAGAAAATTTCCTATAAAATTCGGGAACATAGTCTGCAAAAGCTGCCTTACCAGGTCATCGTCGGCGACCAGGAAAAGGCGGCGCAAATGGTTGCCGTGCGCACCCGCAAGGGCGAGGATCTCGGCCAGATGAGTCTGGCCGATTTCGTCTCCAGGCTCCGGGCAGAGGAAGCCCGGCTGGGACGCGCGGCGCAAGAGTAACGGGACACGGGGGGTTTTACATCGCACAGGAAAAGGAACCGCGGATCAACGGCGAGATCAACGCGCCGGAAGTCCGGTTGATAGGGGCCGGCGGCGAGCAGGTCGGCGTAGTGAGCCTGGCCGCCGCCAACAAGCTCGCCGAGGAGGCCGAGCTCGATCTGGTCGAGATCGCACCCACGGCCGTGCCGCCGGTGTGCCGCGTCATGGATTACGGGAAATACAAGTACCGTGAGGCCAAGAGGCGCCACGAGGCGAAGCTCAAGCAGAAGCAGATCATCGTCAAGGAGATCAAGTTCCGCCCCGGCACCGACGAGGGCGACTACAAGATCAAGCTGCGCAACCTGACCCGCTTCCTGCAGGAGGGCGACAAGGCCAAGGTGACGCTGCGCTACCGCGGCCGCGAGATGGCGCACCAGGAGCTGGGCGTGCGCCTGATCGAGAGGGTCAAGGCGGATCTCGAGCCCTACAGCACGGTCGAGCAGTATCCGAAGATGGAAGGCCGCCAGCTGATCATGGTGCTGGCGCCGCGGAAAGGGAAGCCCGCCACGAAGCCCGCTGTGAAGGCGGCACCGGGCAAGACGGTGGTTGCCGCCAAGGCGGCTTCCGCCAAGGCCCTGGCGGAAGCCGGGGCCGGCATCGCCAAGAAGTAGTTGCCCGGGTTCCCGAAGCCCTGCTCCCGGAGCAGGCACCCGGCGCTAAGCTAAAACAGGAGTTGTTGTCATGCCCAAGTTGAAGACCAAGCGCGGCGCCGCCAAGCGCTTCCGCAAGCGCGCCGGCGGCAGCGTCAAGCGCGGAAAGGCGTTTCTGCGCCATATCCTCACCAAGAAGAACACCAAGCGCAAGCGGCACCTGCGCGGTGGCACTGAAGTACATTCCGCGGACCGGGCCGCGGTGCGCGTGATGCTGCCCTACTGAGGAGACCGCCATGCCACGAGTCAAGAGAGGCGTTACCGCCCGCGCCGCCCACAAGAAGGTGCTGCAGCGCGCCAAGGGATTCCGCGGCCGCCGCAAGAACGTGTTCCGCATCGCCAACGAAGCGGTGATGCGCGCCGGGCAGTACGCCTACCGCGACCGCCGCGACCGCAAGGGCGAATTCCGCGCGCTGTGGATCGCGCGCATCAATGCGGCGGCGCGCGAGCACGGCATGACCTACAGCCGGTTCATGAACGGGCTCAAGAAGGCGGCGATCGCGGTGGATCGCAAAGTGCTGGCCGACATCGCCGTCCTCGACAAGCCGGCGTTTTCCAAGTTCGTCGAGAAGGCCAAGGCCAGCCTCGGCGCCTGATCTCCGGGACGACGGTGCGCGTCCCCTGTTCCCATGTCGCCGGACGTTGACGCCATCGTGAAGGAAGCGCTCGCGGTGCTCGCGGGCATCGAGGACGCGGTCCGGCTCGACCAGGCCAAGGCGCGCTACCTGGGCAAGTCCGGCGCGCTGACCCAGCTGCTGAAAGGGCTGTCGAAGCTTCCCGCGGCGGAGCGCCCGGCGTTCGGCAGCCGCGTCAACGCCGCCAAGGAAAAGCTGGAGGCGGCGCTGGAAGCGCAGCGCGCCCGCATCGAGGCCCGCAAGCTCGAAGCGCGCCTGATGGAAGAGGCGCTCGACGTGACGCTGCCCGGCAAGGGGCTGGGGGTCGGGGGCATCCATCCCGTGACGCGCACCATGGAGCGGATCGAGCAGCTGTTCCGCTCGATGGGGTTCGAGGTGGCCGATGGTCCGGAGATCGAGACCGATTACTACAACTTCACGGCGCTCAACCAGCCCGAGAACCATCCCGCGCGCTCGATGCACGATACGTTCTATCTTGCCGACGGCAAGCACCTGCTGCGCACCCATACCTCGCCGATCCAGATCCGCTACCTGGAGAGCCACCGCCCGCCGGTGAAGATCATCGCGCCGGGGCGCGTCTACCGGCACGACTACGACGCCACGCACTCGCCGATGTTCCACCAGATCGAGGGCCTGTGGCTGGACGAGCACATCACGCTCGCCGACCTGAAAGGCGTGCTGATCGAATTCCTGGGGAAGTTCTTCGAGCGCGACGATCTCAAGGTGCGCTTCCGGCCGTCCTTCTTCCCGTTCACCGAGCCGTCCGCGGAAATCGACATGAGCTTCGGGGACGGCTGGCTCGAGATGGGCGGCGCGGGCATGGTGCATCCCAACGTGCTCCGCAACATGAACGTCGACAGCGAGAAATTCCAGGGATTCGCGTTCGGCCTCGGCCCCGACCGGCTGACGATGCTGCGCTACGGCATCAACGACCTGCGGTTGTTCTACGAGAACGACCTGCGTTTCCTGAAGCAATTCAACTAGGCACCCGGTGCCATGAAGTTTTCCGAAAGCTGGCTCCGCACCCTCGTCAACCCGCCGCTCGCCACGCGCGAGCTGGCCGATGCCGTCACCCTGGCCGGGGTGGAGGTGGAAAACGTCGCGCCCGATCTCGATGACTGGGTGCTGACGCTCAAGCCCACGCCCAATCGCGGGGATTGCCTGAGCCTGGTCGGCATCGCGCGCGAAGTGGCGGCGGTGACCGGAGCGCCTCTCAGCCAGCCCGACATCAAGACGGCGCGCGCCACGATCACCGACCGCCTGAGCGTCACGCTCGAGGCGTCCCAGGCTTGCCCGCGCTATTGCGGCCGGCTGGTGAAAGGGGTCAATGCCGGCGCCGCGACGCCGGAATGGCTGGCGCGCCGCCTCGCGTGCAGCGGCATCCGCCCGATCGGCGCGCTGGTGGATATCACCAACTACGTCATGCTCGAGCTGGGACAGCCGCTGCATGCGTTCGACGCCGCGAAGCTCGACGGCGGCATCCGCGTGCGTTACGCAAGAGCGGGGGAGAAGCTGACGCTGATCAACGGGACAGCGCCGCCGCTCACGCCGGAATTTCTCCTGATCGCCGATGAGGCGAAGGCGGTGGCCCTCGCCGGCATCATGGGCGGACTGGATACCGCGGTGGGCGATGCCACGCGCGATGTGTTCCTCGAAAGCGCGTTCTTCAGTCCCGAGGCGATCGCGGGCCGGACCCAGTCGCTCAATTTCGGGTCGGATTCCGCCTACCGGTTCGAGCGCGGAGTCGATTTCGCGGGCACCCCGGGGGCGCTCGAGCGCGCCACCCAGCTCGTCCTCGAGATCTGCGGGGGATCCGCGGGGCCGGTGACCGAGGCGCGGGCGGCGCTGCCGGCGCGCGACCCGGTGCGCCTGCGGCTGGCCCGGGTCGAGCGGCTCGTCGGCATCAAGCTCGACGGCATCCAGGTGGGCGATATCCTGCGGCGGTTGCGCTTCGAGTTCTCGGCCGCGGAGGGAGAATTCCGCATCACGCCGCCCACCTACCGCTTCGACCTCGCGATCGAGGAGGACCTGATCGAGGAGCTGGCGCGGATCCACGGCTACGACCGGATACCCGCCACCCTGCCCGCGGCGCCAGCCACCATGCTGCCGGTGCCGGAGGCGCAGCGCGAGCTGATGGCGATCCGCCGGTTGCTGGTTGCGCGCGACTACCAGGAGATCGTGAGCTACAGCTTCGTGGACGCGGCCTGGGAGGCCGATTTCGCGGGCAACGCCGCCCCGGTGGCGCTGGCCAACCCGATCGCCAGCCAGATGGGCGTAATGCGCTCGACGCTCGCCGGCGGTCTGGTCAACTGCCTCGTCCACAACCTCGGCCGCAGGCAGCCGCGCGCCCGCCTGTTCGAAGTCGGGCGCTGCTTCATGACGGAGGCATCGGGGGCATACCGCCAGCCG
>MERD01000048.1:0-136 GCA_001771935.1 Betaproteobacteria bacterium RIFCSPLOWO2_02_FULL_67_26 | reverse complement strand
ATCGGCGGGCTCGCCTACGGCGATGCCCGGCACGAGCAGTGGGGCCTCAAGGGCCGGCCCGGGGACTTCTACGACATCAAGGGCGACGTCGAGGCGCTGCTCGCGCCGCGCACGGCGGATTTCCAGCGGATGGAGC
>MERD01000047.1 GCA_001771935.1 Betaproteobacteria bacterium RIFCSPLOWO2_02_FULL_67_26 | reverse complement strand
CGCGACTTGTCGATGTTGACGTTGTCGGGCCAGCTGTTGAGCGGGGCGAAGCGCTGCTGGCCGCGACCGCCGCCACCTCGGCCGTCGTCGATGCGGTAGGTTCCGGCGGAGTGCCAGGCCATGCGGATGAATTGCGGCCCGTAGTGGCCGAAGTCCGCCGGCCACCAGTCCTGCGAGTCGGTCATCAGCTTGACCAGGTCCCTCTTCAGCGCCTTGTAGTCGAGGCTCTTGAACGCCTCGGCGTAGTTGAAGTCCTCGCCCATGGGATTGGACTTGGAGGAATGCTGGTGCAGCAGTTCCAGCCGCAGCTGTTTCGGCCACCAGTCGCGGTTGGTCCTGCCGAGGCCGGCGGTGTGGTTGAACGGGCACTTCATTTCGTTTGGCATGGTTCTTTCCTTTGGTTGTTTGCACCTAACTTTCGGTGCCGTCGCCGTATGCATTGTTGGCCCCGGCAGCGAAGTCACACTTGATCCAGGTCAATACAGCTCCCCCTGGAGGTCGAATTGAGGGATGCGGTCACCTACGGTCAGCATTGCTGTCTTCTTGATCGGAATGATGGGAACGGATCCGAGTGTGCCCCACCCCGATTGATCGCTCCAACGAATAATCTGAGTTAGAATGATCGAAATTAACGATCATGCCCGCCCTCCCCACCCTGCGCCAGCTCACCTACCTGGTGGAGCTCGCCGACCGCCTCAACTTCCGGGCGGCGGCGGAGGCGCAGTTCGTCACCCAGTCCACGCTGTCGGCCGGCATCAAGGAGCTCGAGTCCCTGCTCGGGACGCAGCTGGTCGAGCGCGACAAGCGCCACGTGCGCCTGACCGCCGTGGGCGAGGAGGTGGTGGCGCGGGCGCGGGAACTGCTCTCCGGGGCGACCGATCTCGCCGCAGCGGCGCGCAGCGCCGGCGCGCCCCTCTCGGGCCCGCTGCGCCTGGGCGCGATTCCCACCATTGCGCCTTTCCTCCTGCCCGAAGTGCTGCCGTTGCTGCGGCGCGCGCACCCCGCGCTCAAGCTCTACCTGCGCGAGGACCTCACGGACCGGCTGCTCGGGCGGCTGCGCGCCGGGAGCCTCGACGTCGCGCTGATCGCGCTGCCCTACGACACCGGCGATTTCCACGTGCGTGGGCTCTACAAGGACGAATTCTGGTTCGTGGCGCGCGAGGACGATCCCGGCGCGCGGGAAAAGGAGATCGCCATCCGCAAGCTCGACACCGGCGCGGTGCTCCTGCTGGAGGAAGGCCATTGCCTGCGCGACCACGCGATTGCCGCCTGTGGCCCGCGCCGCGGCGCGTGGGAGGCCAAGGTCGAGGCCACCAGCCTGCCCACGCTGATCCAGATGGTCGAAGGCGGGCTCGGCATCACGCTGCTCCCGGAGATCGCGCTGAAGGCGGGCCTCCTCAAGGGCACGCGGCTGATCGCCCGGCCGTTCGCCGCGCCCGCGCCGTCGCGCACGCTCGCGCTCGTCGCGCGGCGCACGTCCGTCCGGCGGCGCGACGCGGACCTGCTCGCGGAGTTTTTTCTCGAGCAGCACCGCCGCGCCGGGCGGCCTGGCGTGCCTGCGCTGCGCCGCCACACGCCGAAGGCGTGACGGCGTGCGCATCGTCTTTGCCACCTTCGGCTCGTTCGGCGATCTTCATCCCTACATCGCCGTCGCGCGGGAATTGGGCCGCCGCGGCCACCGGCCGCTGATCGCCAGCTTCGCCGAGTTCCGCGAGGCCGTCGAAGGAGCGGGCGTCGAGTTCGCCCCGATGCGGCCCGACATGGCCGGGTTCGGCGACCGGACGGCCGTGATGGAGCGTCTGGTCGATCCCTGGCGCGGGCCCGAATTCCTGGTGCGCGGGATGTTCATGCCGCACCTGCGCGAGAGCTACGAGGACCTTGCGGGCGCGTGCCGCGGCGCCGACCTCCTCGTCACCCACCCGCTCGCGTTCGCGGGACAGTTGCTCGCGCAGAAGCAGGGCCTGCGCTGGGTCTCGACCGCGCTCTCGCCGATCACGTTGTTCTCCGCGTTCGATCCCCCGGTTTTGCCCGCCGCACCGTGGATGCAATGGGCGCGCAGGCTCGGCGTCGCGCCGTACCGGTGGCTGTTCCGCATCCCCCGCGCCATGGTCTGGCGCTGGGAGGCGCCGCTGCGGGCGTTCCGCGCCGAATTGGGCCTGCCTCCGACCGGCAAGGTTGCGCAGTTCGAAGGACAGTTCTCGCCGCGGCTGCACCTGGCCTTGTTCTCCGGCGTGCTCGCCGCCCCGCAGCCCGACTGGCCGCCCAACACCGTCGTGTGCGGCTTCCCGCGCTACGACGGGGCCGCGCCCGATGCCCGCACCCGGGCCGAGCTCGAAACGTTCCTCGCCGCGGGCGAGCCGCCCATCGTGTTCGGACTCGGCTCTTCCGCCGTCATGGTTGCGGGCGGATTCTGGCGCGCGGCGATCGACGCCGCGCAATCCCTGCGGCGGCGCGCGATCCTGTTGACGGGAAATCCGCCTGAGGCGCTCGGCGCCGCCCCCCCGACAATCAAGGTGTTTCAGTATCTCCCCTACTCCGCGGTGTTCCCGCGAGCGGCGGCGGTCGTGCATTCCTGCGGGATCGGCACGCTGGCGCAGGCGCTCGCGGCGGGCCGACCGCAACTGATCGTGCCGGTCGCGTTCGACCAGCCCGACAACGCGCGGCGCGCGGCCGCGCTTGGCGTCGCGCGCAGCATCCCGTTCGCAAAGGCATCGGCCGGCGCGCTGGCGCGCGAGCTGGCCGCCCTGCTCGCAGCCCCGCACTATGCCGCGCGCGCGCAAGACCTCGGCGCCAGGGTCTCGAAGGAGGATGGCGCGCGCGGCGCCGCCGGAGCGCTGGAAAAATATTTCTGATACGCTTGCGCTTGCGCAATACGCACCGACGAGGCACCCATGGCCCAAAGACCCGACGAACGGACCGGCGAACCGACGATGGACGCCGCATCGCTTTATCGCGAGGAGATCATCACCGACCGCAAGGTGGGAACGATCCGCATGTTGACGCCGGTCAAGCGCGACGGCTCGACCGACGCCAGCCGGGCCGTGATCTACCTCGGCGAAGCGCAGCTCATGACCAACGTCGGCACGCTGCCGATCAACTTCGAGCTCGAGGCCCAGACGCTCGACGAGGCGGTGTCGAAATTTGCCGGCGCGGCGAAGGAGGCGGTCGAGCGCACCATGAAGGACCTGCAGGAGCTGCGCCGCCAGGCGGCGTCCTCCATCGTCGTGCCGCAGGGCGGCATGGGCGGCCTGCCCGGCGGCGGCATGCCGGGCGGCGGCAAGATCCAGATTCCGTGACCGGACCGAGAACACGGGAGGGCGTGAGAGCGTGAGGGCGGGAGGGGGACCAACCCTCTCCCGATTGACCGATCTCGCGATCTCCTGGTTTATCGCTCTCCCGATCTCCCGCTCTCCCGATCTCACGGTTGTTCATGGCTTCCGCCAGCCCCACCTGGATCGACCACTTCCCCGGTAATTTCATGTGGTCGAACGCCACGCTCGTCACCAAGGGCATGGCGCCGTACGGCGCCGTCGCGCTCGGCGAGATCGACGAGGTCTGCGAGCGGCTGCGCGCGCGCCAGGGCGAGCCGCACGCGTGGCGGGAGGAATGGAGCGCCGTCGCCGCGCGCCTTGAAAAATCAGCCGGGGCCGCCCAGGCGCGCGGAGAATGCATGAGCGCCGGCAACCTGTTTCTGCGCGCCGGGATGTATTACTTCACCGCCGAGCGCTTCATCGAGCCCGGTCCCGAGAAGCGCGCGATGGGGCAAAAAGCGATCGACTGCCAGACGAAGGGCATCCTGCGGCGCTACCCGAACGTCGAGCGCGTCGAGGTGCCGTACGAGGGCAAGAGCCTGCCGGCGCTGTTCATGAAGGCGCCGGGCGCGGCGGGGCGCGCGCCGACGATGGTGGCGTTCGACGGGCTCGACAATTGCAAGGAGATGAGCGTGCTCTTCAACGGCCTCGAGTTCGCGGCGCGCGGCTGGCACACGCTTGCGATCGACGGCCCGGGACAGGGCGAGTCGCTGCGCCTGCGCGACATCAGGACCCGCCACGATTACGAAGTGGCGGGCACCGCCGCCTACGAGTGGGTCGCGGCGCGCCCGGAGGCGGACCCGAAGCGGGTGGCGGTCATGGGCTACAGCTTCGGCGGCTACTACGCGCCGCGCATCGTCGCGTTCGAGAAGCGCTACTGCGCGTGCGTCGCGTTCGGCGCGATGCACTGGAGCATGGAGGCATGGGTGGACGGCATCCGGCGCGCGGTGCGGACGGACGCGAAATCGAGCGCGCAGTCGCACTTCCAGGTGCCGTGGGCGTTCGGCGCGAAGGACCTCGACGAGGCGGTGGAAATGGCGAAACGCTTCGACCTCTCCGGCGTGGCCGGCCGCATCGAATGCCCGCTGCTGGTCGCGCACGGCGAGAACGACCGCATCGTCCCGCTCGACTCGGCGAAAAAGCTCTACGCGGCGGCCGGCTCGAAGCACAAGACATTGAAGGTCTTCACTGCCGCCGAGGGCGGCGCGGAGCACTGCCAGGTCGACAACCGGCAGCTCGGCGTGGACGCCATAGCCGATTGGCTCACGCCAATCTTTGAGGGATGAAGGCGGAGCCGTCTAGGGCTGTTTCTGTCCCGGACCGGCTGCCGGCTCGATGCCCATGAGCGCCCCCGGGCCCGCGGCCCGCGTGAACATCGACCGCATGCCCAGCAGCAGGAGCGTGAGCCCTATCAGCAGCATGAAGGCCGAAATCGGATGGGTGAAGAAGATGGAGTAGCTCCCCGCCGACATGGCCAGCGACTGCCGGAAGCTCAGCTCGATCATCGGCGCGAGGACCAGGCCGAGGATGATCGGGGCGATTTCGTAGTCGAGCTTCCGCAGCACGTAGCCCGCGAGGCCCGCAACGGCCATCATCCACACGTCCACCACGCTGCTGTTCACCGAGTACACGCCGATCGTCGCGAACGCGAGGAGGGCCGGGTACAAGTACGAATACGGGATGCGCAGGATGTTCACGAAGATCCCGACAAACGGGAGATTGAGGATGAGCAGCACGACGTTGCCCACGTACATGCTCGCGATGACGGCCCAGAAAAGCTCCGGCTGCTGCTGCATCAGCAGGGGACCGGGGGCGATACCGTGGATCATCATCGCCGCGAGCATGATGGCCGGAACGGCGCCCGAGGGCAGGCCCAGGGCGAGCATGGGAACAAAGGCTCCGCTGGTCGCCGAGTTGTTGGCTGACTCGGGGCCGGCAACGCCTTCGATGGCCCCGTGACCGAACCGCTCGGGATGCCTGGAGAGGCGCCGCTCCACCGAGTAGGAAACGAAGGACGAAATGACGTGGCCCGGGCCGGGAATGATTCCAATGAGGAATCCCAGCACGGTGCCCCGGCCGATGGGCGCGGCGCTTGCCCGCCATTCCTGCCGGGTAGGCAGCAGCTCCCTGAGGCGGGGCGCGCGGATCTCGGCCTTCGAGTCACGCCCGGCCGAAAGCAGGATTTCCGAGATCCCGAACAATCCCACCGCCACCGGCACGATGCCGATGCCGTCGCCCAGCTCGGACACGCCATAGTCGAAGCGGAACAGGCCCGTCATGGTGTCCATGCCGACCATGCCCAGCAGCAGGCCGAGCGCGGCCATGCTCAGCGACCGGGTGATCGGTCCGCTGCTCATGTACGCGAGCACGAGCAGGCCCAGAACCATCAACGCGAAATTCTCGGGCGGACCGAAGCGCAGGGCGAACTCGGCAAGCGGGGGCGCCAGCAACATGAGCCCGAGTATGCTCAGGGTCCCCGCGACGAACGAGCCCACCGCGGCGATGGCCAGCGCGGCCCCGCCCCGTCCTTTCTGCGTCATGGCGTAGCCGTCGATGCACGTCATCACCGACGCGGCCTCGCCGGGAATTCGCATGAGGATGGAAGTCGTGGAGCCGCCGTACATCGCCCCGTAGTAGATGCCGGCCAGCAGCACCAGGGCGCTGGTCGCGTCCAGCCCGTAGGTGACCGGCAAGAGCAGGCTGATCCCCCCCAGCGGCCCCACGCCGGGGAGCACGCCCACCAGCGTTCCCACCAGGCAGCCCACGAAAGCGTACATCAGCACTTCCGGGGACAAGGCCACCGCGAAGCCGTTGGCGAGACTGTGCAGCGTCTCGACCATCAGGCCGCTATCCTGTTGCTACCTGCGCGTTGTCTGCCGTCTTCCACGGGGCCGCGAGGGCGTCCTACAGCCCGAACGGACCCTGCGGCAGGGGCACCCGCAGCAGCGTGTTGAAGAGATAGTGAGTGGCGAAGGAGAAGCAGGCGGCGAAAACGATCCCCGCGATCCACCCCTTTTTCTCGACGATGCTCACCAGCACCAGCAGCATCACGAGTATCGTCAGGCGGTATCCGAGGCGTTCGAGCGCAAACGCTATGAAGGCGCACGCCCCCAGGATGCCCACGGCGTGGCGCCATTCCGTCCACTTGACATCGGCGGCGCGCTTGCCGGAGCGCCCGCCGACAACGACCGCGATGCTGCACGCCAGCAGCGCGGTCGCGAGGAGCGTCGGCATGGCGCCGGGCCCGGGTTCGGCAAGAAATCCAAACGGGATGCCGCGCGTTTCCCACAGGACCAGGAGCGAGAACGCCGCGAAAACCGACCCCACCACCTGGTCGACAGTCAGCGACCGCACGCGTTGTCCTTCGATCCGGCGCGGCGCACCCGCGCTACTTGGACGGTTGCGGAATGCGCCGGATGGCGTTGGCCAGCATTTCGCTGTCCTTGTCCCACCAAGTCTGGAACTCGGGCGCGTCGAGGTAGTCGGGCGGCATCTGCATCTTCGCTGATGCCTTCACGAACTCGGAGTCCCGCACCGCCTTGCCCACCGCGGCCCGGACCGTCTTCAATATCGCGGGCGGCACCTCCTTGCGCGCGAACATCCCGGTCCACAGGTAAACCTCCATGTCGTAGCCGAGTTCCTTCAGCGTCGGCGTATCGGGGAACGCCGCCAGCCGCTTGGCGCCCGAGTTCGCCAGGACACGGAGCTTGCCCGCCTTCCACTGCGGGCTGACCGCCCCCGTGGACAGCGCCGACACGAACGCATGCCCGCCGATCAACGCGGTCATCGCGGGGCCGCCCCCGGTGGTGGGCAGGTGGCGCATCTTGATCTTGGCGGTCTGCATGAAGACTTCGATCGCCATGTGCGCGACGGTGTAGGGGCCCGCGGACACGAAGACGATGTCATTCGGGCGCTTCTTCGCCTCGTTGACGAGCGCTTTCACGCTCTTCCACGGGGTGCTCGGGTGCACGATCAACATCGTGGGGTCGGCGTTGATGCGGGCGATCGGGACGAACTGGTCCCGGGTGAAGCGCGGCTTGCGGCCCGCCACCTTGTCCGCCTCCGGGATGGTGGAGATGGAGAATACGGTGATCATCAGCGTGTAACCGTCCGCGGGGGCCGTCGACACGAACTGGGTGCCCACCGCGCCCCCGGCGCCCACGCGATTGACCACCACCACGGGCTGCTTCAGGGCCCGCTCCAGGGCCGGGGCGAGCGGCCGGGCGGTGAGGTCAGCCGCGCCGCCCGGTGGATAGGGCGACACGAGATTGATCGGCCGGGTGGGATACGCCTCCTGCGCGGCGACACCGCCCGCCAACGACAAGAGAATCAGAAAGCCGGCCGGCAGGGTGCGAAGCATAGTTCCTCCTCCATGTTTGCGTTGCGCTTCGTGCGAAACGATCCGCGCCGCTGCGATGACGATCTTGCCCGTAACCGGCATGCCGTCTTGCATCCTCGCGCGACGCCTGTTGTTGTTGTACGAACCAGTATGAGTAGGTTGGTCTCCCCTTGTCAACGACGTGCGGGCGGGGGACCTGGCAGGCGATTGCGCACTGCGGGGGTGCCCCTCATCCCTGCCTTCCACTTGGCGGTATGACGGGCAGCAACACGTGGGAATGCTGTTGCGGTCCCACGTGCAGCGTCACTTTCCCGCCAAAGACCGCCGGCGGCCGGTCAGTCCCGTCGTCGTGGACGAACGGACCGCAGCCGCGCATCGGGTTCTTCATGTTCGAGAGCGTCGCCGCCTCGCCTTCCCACTCGTAGTCCCTGCCGCGGATCGTGAGCGCGATGCGGTAGCCCCTCGGCACCACGATGCAGGTCGGCCAGATCTCGACATCCAGCTCATGGACGGCGCCGGGCGTGAGCGGCTGCTTCTCGTCGTGCGCGTGGTACGGCCGGCACGGGAGCGTGAGCTTGGGGTCGAGCTTGCGGTTCGAGGCGCGCAGCCACCCCTGCGCGATCGGGGTATGCGGATCGAGCGCGCCCTGGAACACGACTTCCTTTTCCGTGGGATCGAACACTCGCAGCACTGCAAAGATATCGGCATCCGCCGTGGTCGAGGACACCCACAGCTTCAGCGCCGACGGCCCGGTGATCTCGGTCTCCTGCTCCAGCGGCGGCGTCGAGAAGATCAAGCCTTCTCCCAGGCCGTCGTAGGTCACCGACTTGTCCGCGGCGACGGGCGTCGGGGACAGGCGCATCCCGTCCGGGTCGAGATGGAACGGCGTCCACCGCGTGCGCGCCAGCGGCCATTCGTGCTCGTGGCGCTCGACGAATTTTTCCCCCGGATGGCGGACCTGCAACAGCACGCGCGGCTGCCGGTCCCAGCCGTTTTGCCTGCCCTTCAGGAAAAAATCGAAGAAGCGCTTCTGCAGCTTCACGCCGTAGTCGGTGTAGAACGGCGCCCAGTGCGAGCCACCGTGCACTTCCAGCCACTTCTGTTTCGACGCCGCGCGGGCAAACCCCTCGAAGTTGCCGCGCGGGTGCAGGCCCTGCCCGCCCCAGTTCGCCGCCGAGAGCAGCGGCGCCGTCACCCGCGAGAGATCTCCCGTGCGCTCCCGGTAGTAGTCGTCGGCCAGGGGATGCTTCAGCACCCCTTCCCACATGTCCGCCCGGTTCCTGGCAAGCTCCTCCTCGGGCAGCGTCTCCGGCCCGCACACCAGCTCTCCGGTGACGCGGCTCTTCGGCCCGCGCTCGCCGCGCCCGTGCTGCACCGTCTTCACCTGCATGTCCTGCCAGTGCTTGCGGAAGGTGCAGGCGATGCCGCCGTGACGCACCGAATCGCGGTAGTAGTCCACCCACCCTTCCCAAACGCACATCGCGGCGAGGTGCGGCGGCTGCAGCGCGGCGGCGCGCCACTGGCTGCTTGCGTAGTAGGAAATACCGTTGAGCCCCACCTTGCCGCTGCACCACGGCTGGACGGCGGCCCATTCGATGCAGTCGTGGAAATCGCGGTTCTCGCGCGCGTCGTTGTGGCTAAGGTAGCCCGGCGAGCGCCCCGCGCCGCGCGAATCCACGCGCACGCAGACGTAGCCGTCCGGCACCCATTTCTCGGGATCCACCACCTCCCAGTTGGCGTGCTGGTTGGTGCTCCCGGATACGGCGTCGGGATTCTCGCGGCTCATGATCTCCCACGCCGTCTTGTAGCCGTCCTGGAAGGCCAGGCCCTTGCCGTACGGCCCGTAGCTCACCAGCGCGGGGTACTGCCCCTCCGCCACCGGCCGGAACACGTCCGCGCGCAGCACTACGCCGTCGTCCATGGCGATCGGCACGTCCCAATCGATCCGCATGCCGTCGCGGATCTCGCTCTTGCAGCCGCTCATCGCCCCCCCCTGATCCCGGCATTGTGCCTGAAAATTGTCTGTTGACCCGGCGCGGCGCCGTAATTAACCTAAGCATACAAACAGGAGGAGGATCGTCATGCACACTCGAAGAATTCTGGCTGCAATCGCGGTTCCGGCAATGCTCGCGGCCACGGCGGCGCAAGCCGCGATGCCGGCCTACCCGGACAAGCCGATCCGGCTCATCGTCGGCAGCGCGTCGGGGTCGGGGCCGGACATCATGGCCAGGCTCATCGGCGAGCACCTCTACAAGGTGTGGGGCCAGCGGGTCGTCGTCGACGCCCGTCCCGGGGTCGCCGGCATCCTCAGCGCGGAGCAGGCGCTGCGCTCGGAGCGCGATGGCTACACCTGGATGATGCTGACCTCCCAGCTCTTCGTCGCGACCTCGGTCTACCCCGATCTCAAGTTCAACCTCGACAAGGATTTCGACTCGGTGTCGCTGGTCGGGCTGGTGCCGTGGGTGCTGACGGTCAGCCCGCCGTTGCCGGCGAACTCCGTCGCCGAGCTGATCGCGCTGGCGAAGAAATCACCGGGCAAGCTCCGCTACGGCTCCGGCGGCCCGGGCAGCGGCGAGCATTTCGCCACGGTCATGTTCACGCACGCGGCCGGCATCGACATGCTGCACGTGCCCTACAAGGGCGTCGCGGGGGCTCTCCTCGACACCATCGCCAACGAGATCCAGATGCAGTTCGCTGTCTATCCCGCCGCGTGGCCCCAGGTCAGCTCCGGCAGGCTGCGGGCGATCGGGGTCAGCACGGCGAAGCGCGCGCCGGGGCTGCCCAACGTCCCGACGATCGCGGAAACGTTGCCGGGCTTCGTGAACTTTGGCTGGTACAGCATCGTGGTGCCCAAGGGCACGCCCACGGCCGTGATCAACAAGGCGAGCGCAGAGGTCGTCAAGGCCGCCCGTCAGCCGGCGTTCGGCGAGAGGCTGAAGGTCCTCGGCATCGAGATCATCGGCGGCGGGCGCAAGGAGCTGGATAATTTCCGGACGACCGAGCGCAAGCGCGTTGCCGAGATCGTGAAGATTTCGGGCATCAGCATTACCAAGTGACGTTAAAGCCGGACGCTACGGCGCCGGTCCCATCACTTCGGCGGAATGACCGGCAGCAGGATATAGGACTGCCGGTCGCCGCCCGAGTAGATCGTGTTCTCGGCGCCGGCGTTGTAGTCGGCGTGATAGTGCGTGTAGGGCGCACTGCCGATGCCGTCGCGCGGCTGGATGTCCACGCGCAGCTTGTGACCCTTCCCGAGCACGATGCAGGTCGGCCAGATCTCGATCGGGCATTCGACCGGCTCGCCGGGATTGAGCCACAGCCGCTCGTTGTGCGCGTGATAGGGCCGGTACGGGAGCGATTTCGCCGGGTCGAGCTTGCGGTGCGAGGCGCGCAGCCACCCCTTGGTGAGCGGCACCGGCTGGCCGTGCTGGCCGATTTCACTGACTTCCTGCCCGTCGGGACCGATATTGCGCAGCGTGACGAAGATGTCCATGTCCTCGGTCGTGCTCGACACCCACAGGTTCATCATCAGCGGCCCGGTGATCTCGGTATCCTGCTCCATCGGCGCGGTCTCGAACGAGACGCCGAGGCGCATCCCGCCGCCGTGGGTGGTGGAGAGCGACGAGCCCGAGGCGACGCCGG
>MERD01000046.1 GCA_001771935.1 Betaproteobacteria bacterium RIFCSPLOWO2_02_FULL_67_26 | reverse complement strand
CGGCAGCCGCGCAAGGTAGCTCAACGACGAGTAACCGGTGCCGAAATCGTCCATCGCGATATGGATACCCAGTTTCTGCAGAATGGAAAGCTTGCTGATGCTGGCCTGGACGTCCTTCATCAGCAGGCTTTCGGTGATCTCGAGTTCGAGTGACGCGGGATCTCCGCTCTCCTGCTGCATGACGCCGGTGACGACCTCGGCGAAATCCCTTTGCTGGAGCTGGATTGCCGAGACGTTTACCGCGATGCGTGGGACGGCACAGCCGCCCGCGGTCCAATTGCGGTAGTCAGTCAGCGCCTGCCCGATGGCCCATCTCCCGACCTCGAGTATGAGCCCCGTCTCCTCCAGCAGCGGTATGAAAGAGCCCGGCGGCACCAGGCCGGCCCCGGGTTCCTGCCAGCGGATCAACGCTTCCAGGCCGCAGATCGAGTCATTCGCGAGGTCGATCTTGGGCTGGTAGTGCAGCACGAACTGCCGCGCCTCGACAGCCTTGCGCAAGCGCGTCTCCAGGGACAGGGCGTGCGCGGCCCGCGCGTTCATGTCCGCCGCGTAGAACAGGTAGCGTTCGCCGGAGTCGCGTGCTTTTTTCAGGGCGGCTTCGGCGTTTCTGAACAGGGTGTCGGAATCCTTGCCGTCGGTGGGGAACATCGCGATGCCGGCCTTGGCCGACACGCGCAGTTCGTCGTCGCCCAGCTTGTAAGGATCCCGGAAGCAGCCCAGGATCTGGTTCTCGATGGCGTGCGCGACGCTTTCCGCGTCCCGTACGCCGCGCATGACGATGCCGAAGCCGTCGGCGCCGATGCGCGCGAGGTAATCCTTGCCGCGGAACGCGTCGTCGAGCCGCTGCGCGACCTGCTTGAGCAGCTCGTCCCCGCCGTTGCGGCCGAGCGCTTCGTTGATGTAGCGGAAGCGCTCGAGATTGAGCAGGACCAGCGCGACCATCAGCGGTTCGCTCCCGCGCGTCCGCATCTGCTGGCCGGCGCGGTCGATGAACAGCGTCCGGTTGGGCAGGCCGGTCAGCGCATCGTAGTAGTAGAGATAATCGAGCTTCTGTTCCCTGGCGATGTGGTCGAGCGCGAACGAAATATCGCCGGACATCTCGACCAGCAATCTCACCTCCTCCTCGTCGAAAAAGCCCGATTCCGGGGCGTACAGCGCGAACACGCCCACCGCCTGTCGCCCCACGAGCAGGGGCAACATCGCGATTGCGCGGTAGCCGCGTTCGAGCGCCGCCTCCCGCCACGGACGCATCCGTCCGTCGTTGGCGATGTCATTGCAAACCACCGGCGCGCAGAGCGCCACGGTTTCGGCGGCCAAGGCGAGGTTAGTGGTGATATTGCGGTCGATCGTCAAGTTGATCCGCCGCAGGTAGCCTTCTTCCCGCCCCGCCTTGGCCACGGGTTCAATCGCTTGCGAGGTGTCGTCGAGCATTCCGATCCAGGCCATCACGAATTTCCCGTCCTCCACGGCGATTCGGCACGCTTCGTGGAACAGTTCCTTGCGGTCGCGAATGCGGACGATCGCCGCGGCGATCGCGCCCGAGACCGCACGGACACGCGACAGCTTCTCGATTTTCCGCTGCCTCGCGATGTGCTCGAGGGTAAACGAGATATTGCCTGCGACTTCGGTCAGCACCTTGATTTCCTCGTCGTCGAAGAAGCCCGGTTCCTTCGCGTAGAGGGTCAGCGCGCCCGCAACCGCCTCACCTTCGTACAACGGCAGCGCGGCTATCGAGCGAAAGCCCAGCTTCAGCACTGCCCGCAGGCGCGGGCCGCCGAAACTTTGAACGGAGAGGTCGTTGTTGAACACCACCCGGCGTTCCCGGACGGCGCGGCTCACCGCTCCCTGCCCTTGCGGCGGGTCATCGCGCGCGGTGGATTTGACGCGGTACATCTCCTCCGAGCCCTCGCCTGTCCATGCCACGGGAACGATGTCCAGCGTCGCGGGATCCAGCACGCCGATCCAGGCGGACCCCAGCCGCCCTTGCTCCACCGCGATCCGGCAGGCTTCCTCGAACAGCTCCTGCGCGTTGCGGACGCGCACGATCGCAGCGTTGATTTCGCCCAGGATGTTGCGCACGCGCGAGAGCCTGTCGATTTTCGCCTGCCTCGCGATATTCTCGAGGGCATATGAAATGTCCCCAGCGGCTTCGTTGAGTAGCGCGAGTTCGTCATCGATGAAGAAGTTCCGCCCGGCCGCGAAAAGTATCATGGCTGAAACCACCTCGCCGTCCACCACGAACGGGAGGCACACGGTGGAGCCGAACCCTCTATTCACCGCCACCTGCCGCAATATGCCCGTGGGCTGTTCGGTCTCGATGTCGTTGCGGACGGCAAGCCGCCGGGTTCGCATCACCTCACTCAGCGTCACTCCCGGCGCGCTCAAGCTGGCCCAATTCACCGCTTGCGCGGTCTCGGGTGAGAATCCTGTCCACGCGACGGGCTTGAGTTGATGTTTATCCTGGTCGACCAGCGCTACCCACACCAGTTCAAACTTCCCGTGCTCGGTGGCGATGCGGCAGGCTTCGCGCAGCAGCGCCTCGCGCTCGCGGATGCGGGCAACGGCGGCGTTGATCTCGGTTGACACCGCGCGGATACGCGACAGCTTCTCTATTTTCTGCTGCTGGGCCATGCGCTCGAGTGCAAGCGCGACGTTCGAAGCCAGCTCTTCGAGTGGCCGGATTTCATCGTCCGTAAAGAAGCCGGGTTCGTCGGCGTAAAGGCTGAATACCCCCTCTACATCACCCTCGATTACCAGGGGCAGGGAGATTGCCGAACGGACGCCGCGCTCAATCGCATGGCGCCTGACATAGCCCACGTCGGGATTGGCGACGAAATCATTGTCCCAGGCCGCCTGTTTGCCGCGCACGGCGCGCGGGGTCGTTCCTTGCCCCCCGGGGCCATCGTCCTGGATCGATACACGCAATTCATGCATGAATTCGTCGTCGAATCCCGCCCACGCCACCGGTAACACACTCAGGGTCGCGCGATCGAGCATGCCGATCCAGATCATTCTGAACTTGCCGTGCTCGACGGCAATGCGGCACGTCTCTTTCAGCAATGCCTGGCGGTCGTGATTGCGAACGACGGCGGAATTGATCTCGCTGGTTACGGCACGCACCCGGCTCAACCGCGCAATTCTGTTCTCGGCCTCCTTGCGGCCGGTAATATCCTCGATCACGGAGATCACATGGCTGCGCCGCTCGTCCGGCCCCGTCACCGCAGTAAGGGAGATGTTGGCCCAGATGATTCGGCCGTCCTTCCTCAGGTAGCGCTTTTCCCGGGAGTAACTCGTGATCTCGCCGCTGAACAGCTTCTCGTTGTATGCGATCGCGAGATCGCGGTCTTCCGGCGGTGTGATTTCTACCGAGTCGAGCTGCAGCAGCTCATCCTGCGTGTATCCCAAAATGTCGCACAGCTTCTGGTTTACTCGCAGCCAGCGGGACTGGCGCGGCTCGATGCCTCGCAACGCCATGCCGACCCCTGCCTGCTCGAACACAGCGCGGAAGCGTTCTTCGCTCTCCTTCATGGCGGCCTCGGCCTGCTTGAGCGCCGTGATATCGTGGAGAATCTGGGAGGCGCCAACGACCTTGCCGTCGCTGTCCCGCAGCGGTGAAACGCTGGACATGACGTCAATCACGCGCCCGTCCTTCGTCATTCGGCGGGTCTCGTGTGGCGGGAGTGCCTCGCCGCGCAGCACTTTTTCGCTGATTTCCAGGGTCCGGACGTGATGGCTCGGGGGCAGTACGAATGCGATGGGCCTGCCGATTGCCTCGGCCGCCGAATACCCCAGCAACCGTTCCGCGCCGGCATTCCACGAAGTGATGGTGCCGTCGAGCGAGCGGCCGATGATGGCGTCGTTCGAGTTCTCGACGATCGCCGCGAGACTGGCGCGGACCTCGTCCGCCCGCTTGCGCTCGCTGATGTCGGACACCATCGTGAGCACCTGGGACATTTCACCACGCTCGTCGCGCATCAGCCGGGCGCTCACGGAAACCCAGAGCGGTTTCCCGTCCTTACGCACCCCGCGAGTTTCGTAGCCGTGCACTTCGCCGGCTCGTTCCAGCCGTTCGAGGAGGGTGCGTCGGGCGCCGGCGTCGGCGTAGAGCCGGTGACCGGGGTTGGTTACGCTCGACTGCAGCTCTTCCGGCGAGGCGTAGCCCAGCATTCGCGCCGCGGCAGGATTCGCCGCGAGCAGGTAGCCGTCCAGCGTCGATAGGAGAATGCCCTCCGTGGCATCTTCAAAGATTCCTCGATAGAGCCCTTCGCTTGCTTTGCGCGCCGCTTCCGTCTGTTCCCTTTCCTTGCGCAGTCGCCGCCTCTCGAGGGCCTGCAGAACCGCCGCGCCGAGCCGCGCCATGCGGTCCTTGAGGAGATAGTCGTCGGCGCCCTCGTGCAACGCCGCCACCGCGATGTCCTCGCCGATACTGCCCGAGACCACGATGAACGGCACGTCGAGTCCGCGGGAACGCACCAGCCGCAGCGCTTGCAGGCCGCTGAATTGCGGCAGTGCGTAGTCCGACAGAATGAGATCGGGTGGCGGCGCCAGACGTGCCGTGAAGTCCGATTCGGTCCCGACGCGTTCCCACTCCGGCAACATCCCCGACCGCTCGAGCGCACGGATCATCAGTTCCGCGTCGGATTCGTTGTCCTCGAGGATCAGGACGCGGATCCGCAATTGGGCGCGTGGCGTGTCGCTTTGCAATGCTTTCCGCGCCTTGCCGGGCGGTAGCGTGTTGCTTTGCGATTGTTGCTTTACCAGGCTGCGAGTCATCGAGCGGCGGCTCCCACCTCGAATTCATGCGGCGAACGTATTCGCGCAACAGCCGGAAAGCATGACAATCCTTCCTCCTGTTTGCGAGCTGCCTGACATATCACGCCGGCAGGGCAGGTAAAACCCCCTGTGGGTTCCCCGCAGCAGGGGCTGGACTGGCGGGTCCATATTGTGCGCTTTTCCGGTGCGCAATCAAACGGTTCCGCGCCGTCGCGCATGTCGTGCGAGCAGAGAGAGAGGGGGGTGGGGAAATCATACGAAACAATGGGTTGTGAAGAAAGGAAGCCGGGGCAAGGTCTTGCCTTTTGCCCGCACCCTCGCCGTTGCAGGCGATCCCCTGGCCCGTTACCGCGAGCGTGCGTGTCGACGGGGCCTGGGTACGATCATTTCCGAGAATTGCCGCGCGGTCACGATGCGCGTTTTCCCATGCCGCTTCAAGGCGAGCAGTCCCGATTTGTCGCCGGTGACGAGGTAATCGGCGCTGGCAGCCTGTGCCAGCGCGAGCAGGTAATCATCGGCAGCGTCCGGCGACCGCTTCACCTTCGGTAGCTTGCCTATGCGTTGCGCGATTTTGCGCAGCTCGTTGAGGAGGGTGCCGGCGGCGGCAGGCTCGATATACGTGCGCAGCTTGTCGTACCGGGTGACTCGCCGGAATTCCTCGAGTTGTTCGTCGCACGTGACGAGCACGAAGGCTCCAGCGCGCCATGCTTCGTAGATCCGGTGGGGCGGGGAAGCGGGGATAATGAGGCTGCTGACGAGAATGTTGGTGTCGAAGACGACCTTCATCGGGCAGCGGGGCCGAGCCGTTCGGCGCGCACCGCTGCAAGCGCCTCGTCAATGGCAGCCTGGATCTTCTTCGCGGAAACCCCGGCGTTGCGCGTCTTGACCTCCGAAACCACCCGGTCGAGCACGCGCCAGCGCACCGCCTCCTCGACGAACTTGGAGATATCGCCCTTTTTCATGCCGCGCTGGGCGAGGTAGCTGCGCAGCGAAGTGTCCGTATCCCTCGATACCTTCACGGTCCATCGCACGGTGTCTTCCATTTGAACTCCTAAGCGGATAAGCGCTTATCCACATAATAGCCTACGCTGGCCGACGATGGTAGGGGGACGGGTCAAGCCTGCTCGTCATCCGGTGGCAACCGGAAGTCGTGGTGCCGGGAGAGAGAATCGAACTCTCATGGTGTTGCCACCGCGGGATTTTGAGTCCCGTGCGTCTACCAATTCCGCCATCCCGGCAGGGGCGCGGATTATCGCCGAATCGGGCAGGTGCGGCAATTATAATCGCCGCGATGCGCCTCGACGATTTCGACTACGAGCTGCCGCAGGGCCTGATCGCGCAGCAGCCGCCGCAGGAGCGCGGCGCGAGCCGGCTGCTGCATCTCGACGGCAGGACCGGGGCGCTGGCCGATAGACCATTCCGCGACGTCACCGCCCTCATCGGGCCCGGCGACGTGATGGTGCTCAACGACACGCGCGTGATCAACGCGCGGCTCCGCGGACGCAAGAAGACCGGCGGATGGGTCGAGGTCATGGTCGAGCGCGTGCTCGGCAACGGCGAGGTGCTGGCGCAGATCGGGGCGAACCACCCGACGCGCATAGGAAGCACGCTCGTGCTGGCCGACGGTGTCGAGGCGACCGTGCTCGGGCGCGAACGGGAGTTCTTCCGCCTGCGCTTCGAGGGGTGCCAGGACGTGTTCGCGCTGCTCGAGCGTCACGGCAGCGTTCCGCTCCCCCTGTATATCGCCCGGCTCGCGGTGGAGCGCGATGCGGATCGCTATCAGACGGTCTA
>MERD01000045.1 GCA_001771935.1 Betaproteobacteria bacterium RIFCSPLOWO2_02_FULL_67_26 | reverse complement strand
CGATCCGGATCTCGTCCTCGGCGAAGCCCGACAGCCGGATCAACTCGCGCGCGAGGTCCACGATCCTGACCGGCTCGCCCATGTCGAGCACGAAGATCTCGCCCCCCTTGCCCATCAGGCCCGCCTGTAGCACGAGCTGCGCGGCCTCCTCGATCGACATGAAGTAGCGCGTGATCTCGGGATGGGTGACGGTGACGGGTCCGCCGCGGGCAATCTGCTCGCGGAACCGGGGAATCACGCTGCCGGTCGAGCCCAGCACGTTGCCGAAGCGCACGATCACGAACTGGGTCGCACCGGACTGCTGCAGCGACTGGCAAACCAGTTCCGCCAGGCGCTTGCTCGCGCCCATGACGTTGGCCGGGTTGACCGCCTTGTCGGTGGAAACCAGGATGAACTTGTGCGCCCCGCCGCGCGCCGCCGCCTCGGCCAGGACGCTGGTGCCGATGACGTTGTTGCGCACCGCCTCCCACGCGTTGTCCTCCTCCATCAGCGGCACGTGCTTGTAGGCGGCCGCGTGAAACACCACTTCGGGGCCGTGCTGTGAAAAAATCTGCGCAACGCGCGCCACGTCTTTCGCGTCGCCGATGGCGGCAACGACGCTCAAACCGGGAAAACGCTCGGCGAATTCCTGCTCGATGCCGTAGAGCGCGAATTCGTTCAACTCGAACAGGATCAGCCGCCGCGGCCGGAAGCGCGCGATCTGGCGGCACAGCTCGGAGCCGATCGAGCCGCCGGCGCCGGTCACCAGCACGGCCTTGTCCGCGAGGAGTTGATGCAGCCCCTCGTTGTCGAGCTCGACCGGATCGCGCCCCAGCAGGTCGTCGAGCTCCACGCGCCGGATCGAGGAGACCGTGACCTTGCCGCTCACGAGGTCGTCGAACGAGGGCACGGTCAGGACCTGGAGCCCGGCCGCGCTGCAGAGGTTGGTGGCGCGCCGGCGCACGGTGTGGGAGGCGGACGGCATTGCAATGATCGCGTGATCGATTCCCATCTCCCCGGCCCATTTTGCCAAGGTGTCGAGCGGCCCGAGCACTCTCACGCCGAGGATCAGGCTGCGCTGCCGCGCGGGGTCGTCATCCAGCAAGCCCACGACACGCCACTCCAGGCTGCGCTCCAGATCCTTGAGCAGCGTCACGGCGGCATCTCCGGCGCCCAGCACCAGCACCGGCTTGCCGTGGTACTGCGCCGGGCCGTAGAGCCGGTGCTCTTTCCAGGCGCGGTAGGCCAGGCGGCTGCCGCCCATGATCAGGAGCAGCAATATCGGGTCGAGCAGCAGGACGGAGCGCGGCACGAGGTCGCCCATCAACAGCAGGTGCAGCAGCAGCGCGGTGCCCATCGCGCCCACGCCGATGGCGAACAGGATGCGCTTGAGATCGGGCAGGCTCGCGTAGCGCCACACCCCGCGGTAGAGGCCGAACCGCCAGAACACGAGCGCCTGCAGCGCGATCACCCACGGCAGGGTCTGGAGCATGCCCTCGAGATAGGCGCGCGAGATCTCCAGGTTGAAGCGCAGGGCGTAGGCGAGGCACCAGGCCGCGGCGGCGGCGGCGAGGTCGTGGGCGAAAACCAGCAGGACGCGCAGCATCGAGGCGTCAGGCGGCGGCCGCGCTCATCACTTTCACGATCGCGTCGCCGGTGTCGCGGATGTCTCGTTCCGCCAGCGTCGGGTGCACCATGAAGATCATGCCGGTCTCGGCGAGCCGCCGCGCGTTGGGCAAGCGTGCGGCGGGCGCGAGGCCGCTGCTAACAAAGGCTTTTTCGAGGTAGATCTCACCTACGCTGCTCGCGACGCAGCCGATGCCCTCGGCGTTGATCGCCTCGACGACGCGGTGGAGGTCCCAGCCCGGGCGCAGCCGCGCCGGATCGAGAAAGGCGCAGTACTTGTAATAGGCGTGCCCGAACCCCGGCGGGGGAACGTGCACGGCGAGCCCGGGGACCCCGGCCAGCGCGGCGTCGAGCAACCGGGCGTTGCGCCGCCGCAGTTCCAGCCAGTGAGCGAGTTTAACTAGTTGGCGCCGGCCGATCGCTGCCTGCATTTCAGTCATCCGCCCGTTGGTCCCGAACGATTCGTGGACCCAGCCGTTTTCCGGCTGGCGCTGCCGGGCCTGCATGGCGTCGTAGCTCTTGCCGTGGTCCTTGTACGACCAGGCCCGCTCCCAGACGGCGCGGTCGTTGGTGAGCAGCATGCCGCCTTCGCCGCCGGTCGAGATGATCTTGTCCTGGCAGAACGAAAACGCCGCCGCGTCGCCGAGCGAGCCGGTGACGCGCCCCTTGTAGGTCGCACCGTGGCTCTGCGCGCAGTCTTCGATCACGGCGATGCCGCGAGGACGCGCGAGCTCGAGCAGCGGGTCCATGTCGCAGGGCCAGCCGGCGAGGTGGACGACGATGATGGCGCGGGTCGCGGGGGTGAGAACGCGGCTCACCGTCCCGGCGGAGAGGTTCTGGCTTGCCGGATCCACGTCGGCAAATACGGGGCGGGCGCCGCGCAGCACCGCGCAGCTCGCCGAGGCGATGAACGAGCGGGAAGTGACCACCACGTCGGCGCCGGGGCCGACGCCAAGCGCGTGCAGCGCCAGCTCGAGCGCCACGGAACCATTCGAAAGCGCGACCGCGTAGCGGCACCCGACATGGGCGGCATATTCCTTCTCGAACTCGGCGCCCTCCTGCCCGGTCCAGTAGTTGACCTTGCCCGAGGCCAGCACGTTCCGCACCGCATCGAGCTCGTCCTGCGCGTACTGCGGCCAGGGCGGCAGCGGCGCTGCGCGCACCGGCTCGCCGCCGTGAATGGCAAGCTCGCTGCGCGCCGCAGGAGACGGAGTCGGCGTCATGATCCGACTGGGCGGCACGGCGATCCGGCCATGCGCGCGCCGTCCGGGATGTCCTGCAGCACGGTGGAGCCGGCGCCGATTACCACGTTGGCGCCGATCGTGACGCCCGGGATGGCCGAGGTGCCAACGCCGAGCAACGTCCCGGCGCCGACGCGTACACCGCCGCACAGGTGGCAGCCCGGGGCGACATGCGCGAAATCGCCGATCGCGCAGTCGTGGTCGATGGTCGCGCCGGTGTTGATGATCACGTGCGAGCCGATACGGGTCCCGGAATTGATCACGGCGCCGGCCATCACAGCCGTGCCGTCCCCGATTTCGACCCCGCGCGCAATGATGGCCGCGGGGTGGATGGCGCTCGCGGCGCGAAAGCCGTGCTCCGTGAGCCACGCCGCAACGCGCGCCCGCGCACCGTTGTCCCCGATCGCGACGATGCCCGCCCTGGCCCTGCGCCGGCTCGCAAGCAGCGCGTCGCTGCCGCCGATTACGGGGTAACCGCAGAGTTTCGCGGCGTGCGCCCGCGTGTCGTCCACCACGAAGGCGAGCTTGATGCGCTTCATGCGCTCGAGGATGTCGATGACCACCCTGGCATGGCCGCCGCCGCCGTACACGAAGACGCTGAGGCTAGCGGCCATGGCGGCTGCCCGTGAACTTGCTCATCGTCGCGGCTCCCGGCTCGCTGATGCCGCGGGCCTGCAGCACGCGCAGCAATGTCAGGGCGAGTATCCTCAGGTCGAGCCACGGCGATTGATGGTCAACGTACCACACGTCGAGGCGGAAGCGCTCCTCCCAGTCGACGGCGTTGCGCCCGTTCACCTGCGCCCACCCGGTAATGCCGGGACGCACGTCGTGGCGGCGCGCCTGCTCCGGCGTGTAGAGCGGCAGGTACTCCATCAGCAGCGGCCGCGGCCCGACGAGGCTCATGTCCCCGCGCAGCACGTTGATGAGCTGCGGCAGCTCGTCGAGGCTCAGCCGGCGCAGCCAGAGCCCGGTCGCGGTCAGGCGCCGCTCGTCCGGCAGGGGATCGCCGCGGCCGTCGCGGGCATCGGTCATGGTGCGGAACTTCATGACCTCGAACGGCTGGCCCTTGAAGCCGGGCCGCTGTTGGCGGAAGAGCACGGACCGACCCATCGTCGCGCGCACGGCGAGGGCGGCTATGAGCATCGGGATCGAAAACATGATGATCAGCAACGAGGCGATGGAAACATCCATGACCCGCTTGAGCATGCCGTATTCTAGCCGATCGTCATCGCGGCGAGCCGATCGCCGCCGAGTACAGGCTGACCAGCTCGGCGGTAACGCCGCTCACGGGAAAGTCCCGCAGCGCCTTGGCGCGCGCGCTCTCGCCCATTCGCTGACGCAGGTCCGGATCGCGGGCGAGACGGCCCATGCGCTCCGCGAGCGCCTCGGCGCTTCGCGGCTCGAACAGGAAGCCCGTGACGCCGTCGTCGATCGCGTCGGTGATGCCGTAGATGCGCGAGCCGATCGCCGGGACGCCGCACGCGCCGGCCTCGATGACGGTGACGCCGAAGCCCTCGCGGTAGCTCGGCAGGCAGAACACGTCCGCCGCCGCCAGGTAGCGCTCGGGACGGTCCGTGTCGCCGACGAAACCGGCGCGCGGCGCCGCCGCGCCCAGCTCGCGCTGCAGGGTGCCGCGCATGCCCTCCTCATCGGGGCCGACGAAGAGCAGCCGGAGCCTGTCGCCGTTGTCGGCGAGCCGCGCGAAGGCCGCTGCGAGGTCGAGCACGCCCTTCTCGCGGTTGAGACGGCCGAGGAAGAGAAAGACGACGCTGTCCTTCGGGTACCCCAGTTCTACGCGGACCTCGCGTCGAGCTTGCGGATCGGGTTTGAACCGCGAGGGGTCCACTCCGGCAATAGACCCCTTGGCGAGCACCCGCGAGCGGGCGGCGCTGACCATTCTTTCGGCCAGGAGAAATTCCAGCTGCGAGGGGCTGTCCACGAGGACGTGCGTCGCGCAGCCGGCGACGATCCGGTCCATCAGCTTGAGGAACCAGCGCGCCGCGCCGCGCCGCGTAACCCACGTCTGGCCGGTGCAAACATGGATGCGCACCGGCACGCGCGCGATGAGCCCCGCCAGCATGGCGAGCAGTCCCACCTTGGGCGTGACGGACTGTATGGCCGCGAAGCGAGAGCGCCGGAACAGTCGCGCCAGCGCCAGCAGCGCCAGCAGGTCGCGCCACGGCGCGATGCGACGCTCGATCGGAATGGAGACGTAATCAACCCCGCGCTCCGCCGCGCGCAACTCGCCGTCGCTGAAGTTCGCGACCACCGTCACCGCGTAGCGTTCCCGCATCGCGGCGATGTGCGGCGCCAGGAACGCCCGCACGGTCATCGGCGATGCGACGACGAAGCAGATTCGTGCCTTCACGGTTTACCTGCGGCCACGATTGCGCTTCCAGTCCCTGACAAGCGCCCGCAGCCCCGCCTCGAAGCCGATGGCGGGGTGAAAGCCGAGCTCGTCGTGGATGCGGTCCGACGCGTAGCGCGCGCGCGTGGTCACCGCGTCGAGATGGCGGTGGGTGAGCGCTACGCCCGGAAGCATCCCGCACACGCCTGCGAGCAAGCGCAGCGGGGCCTCGGGCAATCGCAGCGCGGGAAGGGTGGTGCCGAGCTCATCGGCCACGATGGCGGCCAGCCGCTCGAGCGGCATCTCGTCGGAGATGTTGTAGATCCCGCCGGCCGCAGCGGGATGGACTGCGCAGAGTACGGCAGCCGCAGCGACGCTCTCGACGTCAACGTAGCTCATCACCGCGCCCGGGGTTCCGACGGGAAAAAACCAACCGCGCTCGACTGCCGAGAACAATTTGTAGAGCGCCTGGCTCGGCATCCCGGCGCCGAAGATGTTGGTGGGACGCAGGATGGCCAGCTCGAAGCCGCCGGCCGCTGCGGCGGACTGCACCGCCGCCTCCGATTCGGATTTCGTCAGGCCATACGCGCTGTCCGGCTGCGGCGGGCTCGCCTCGGTGACCGTGCCGGAGCGCACCGGCCCGTATACCGATGCGCTGCTCACGTGCACCCACCGGCCGATCCGGCCCGCGGCCGCGCGGGCCAGCGCCCGGCTGCCCTCGACGTTCGTGGCCTGCATCTGTCGCTCGTCGCGCATCTCGGCAGCACAGTGATAGAGCACGTCCGCGCCCGCACAAAAGTCCGGGGGAATGGTTTCGCCGCGCGCCAGATCCCCGCAAAATGCCCGCACCAGCGGCAGCCCGCAGACCGCGGCGGCGGGATCGCGGACCAGCGCCCGGACCGCGTCACCGCGCCCGAGGTGCTTGCGGACCAGGGTGCCGCCGACGAAGCCGCTGGCGCCGGTAATGGCTATCTCCATCCCGGGTGCCCTAGGTCACTGTGGGTTCCGCCAGCTTCCATCGCATGCCGTCCCAAAGCCCGAGAAAGTACCCCAGGACCGGGGCGTAGTGCGCGGCCCGCAGCGCATCGTAGGCCGACTCGAGCAGCAGGCCGGCAAGCAGCAGCAGCAGCGCCGCGCCGGCGTGCCGCTCGTCGCGCCGTTTCTTGTAGAAGACCAGGAATTCGCGCAGCTTGCGGCGCTGGCGCAGCCCCAGCACCGTCCGGTTCAAGGGGGACAGCGGCCGATGCTCGAGCCGGGCCCGGGAATTGATGAAGAAGCGGCTGCCGAAGCGCGCCGCCGCGCGGGTCGAGAAATCGATGTCCTCGATCAGGAACAATTCGTTCGCGATGTCGAACGGCACCGCCACGAAGACCTCGCGGCGGTAGGCGGACAGGCCGCCGCTCAGGCAGGTGCTCGGAATCAGCGGCGGCAGCGTGTCGCGGGCGGCGCCGTGCACGCCTACGCGCGTGTCGTGGAAAATGCCGCGAT
>MERD01000044.1:6745-6819 GCA_001771935.1 Betaproteobacteria bacterium RIFCSPLOWO2_02_FULL_67_26 | reverse complement strand
CTGTGGGACATCGCCGGCAAGGTCGCGGGGCTGCCGCTCTATCGCCTGCTCGGCGGCTCGCCGCGCGAGCGGCT
>MERD01000044.1:4989-6737 GCA_001771935.1 Betaproteobacteria bacterium RIFCSPLOWO2_02_FULL_67_26 | reverse complement strand
ACGCGAGCCTGCTGCGCTACGGCGAGCCTGCCGCGGTCACGCATTACACCGAGCGGGCGCTGAAGCGCGGCTACCGCCACATCAAGCTGCACGAAATCTCGCTGCCGCCGATCCAGGCCGCGCGCAAGGCCGCCGGGCCCGACGTCGCGATCATGGTGGACTGCAACTGCCCGTGGACGGTGGCCGAAGCGATCGCAATGGCGCGCAAGTTCCAGCCGCTCGACCTGAAGTGGCTGGAAGAGCCGGTGTGGCCGCCGGAGGACCACGCGGGGCTCGCGCGCGTGCAGGAGCAGGGCGGCATCCCGACGGCAGCGGGCGAGAACGCGATGCTGCCCGAGTTCAGGGGCCTGCTCGAGGCCGGCGCCATCGCCTACGCGCAGCCGAGCGTCACCAAGGTGGGCGGCGTCACGCAGATGCGCAAGGTCATGGCGCTAGCCGATGCGCACGGCATTCCCGTCGTGCCGCACTCGGCGTACTTCGGGCCGGGGCTGATCGCGTCCATCCACTGCATCGCCGCCATGGCGGGCGAGAGCCTGGTCGAGCGCTACGACGCCGATTTCGCGGTGAATCCGCTGCACGACGCGATCCTGCCGGACCAGAATGGATGCCTTGCCGTGCCGCAGGGCCCGGGGCTCGGCGTCGAGCCCGATACGGCGGTTATTGCCAAGCTCCGGGTCGGCTGACTGCCCTCAGCCCAGGTCGCGGGCGGCGTTGGCGAGCAAGCCGTCGAAAGTCTCCGGCACTCGGATCACGCGCCCCTGCACGGTCGGGGAGTGCCCCTGCAGCCAGTAGCTGTGCGTCGGGTGGCCGCCGCCCGCGACGACGAGCACGATGTTGTCCGGCTTCATGCAGATCGGCCACGGGTCGAGCTTGATGCTGTCGCGCGTGAGCGGGTTGGCGTCGATCTCGATCCAGGCGGGCGCGCCGGCGCGGCGCATCTGGTCCATCGGGATCCTCGAGTTCTTCCACAGGAAGTCGCGGATCGAGTCCTGGGTCCAGCCGATCTCCGCCATCCGGCGCGCGACGATCGGCGCGAGCATCATGATGCCGGGCGTGCCTTTCTCCCATCCCGCGAGCGCCGCGAGGTTGGGCGCGCGCATGAAGTCCGCCATGCGCCACATGCCGTTCAGCGCGTCCTCCTCGGGCGTCTCCTTCTTCGCGCCGCGGCGCCGGATGTTGGTGACCCCGGTCGCGAACACGACCGACACTGAATTCGTGCCCGGCGCGTAGCCGTGGCGCTGCCGGGCGTGCGTCTGCCAGCCCGGCGGGAGCCCGTCCTCGTCCTCGGCGAACACCGCGTTGGTGTAGCGCATCGCGCCGAAGATCGCCATCGTGCCGACGCCGGGCAGCGCGCCGCCCACGTTCTGCTGCAGCAGGCGCAGCGCGCGCCCGATGCTGGCGCCGGCGGGGTGCTGCGGGTCGGGGCCGAGGCAGCCGAAGCCGGAGTTGAGGCGGATCTGCTTTCCGATCGGCCCGTTGACGATGACCACCGGGAACGGCGCGCCGGACGTGGCCTGGAGCTGGTCGAAGCCGTCGGCCTCGAGACAGGCTTCCACGGCGGCGATGAGCACCGGCAGGTACTCGGGCCGCCCGCCCGCCATCGCGAGCGCGACGGCGCAGAGCTCGACGGTGGTGATCCCGCCGCGCGGCGGAAACTTGCCGAGGACGTGGGATTGCGGCAGAACGGAGCCCCGGAGTATCCAGTCCACCCGCTCCTTCGTCGCCGGCCACAGCGGCAGGCCGTCGCC
>MERD01000044.1:0-4890 GCA_001771935.1 Betaproteobacteria bacterium RIFCSPLOWO2_02_FULL_67_26 | reverse complement strand
GAATTGCGATTTCCAGCGCGTCAGGCCGTCGTAGAACTCGCGCTTGCGTTCCCGCAGCGCCGCGAGGTCGGCTCCCGGCAGGAACATGTTGACGGGAAAGGTGATCATGGCCGCGTCGGGCGCGAGCCCGAGGCCCGACACGGCGTTCTTCATGACCCCGACGAAATCCGACCGCGTCAGCGTGACGGTCGGGATCCCCAGCGTTTCTATCCTAGCGGCTGCACGGCCGCATGCTGTGGCGCAGGCCCCTCAAGCCGCGTTGCCGACGATGACCGCGTCGACACCGCTCTTCTTGACCTGGGCGGCGGTGTCCTCGGTGCCGATCAGGGCGTTGCCCTGCGGGTAGGCGTCGATCGGCAGCACCGTGATGCCCGGGAAATCCTGCTCGAGCAGCTCCTTCAGCATCGGCAGCATGCGGAACGCCTGCCACTGCTCGTTGCTGACGAAGCCGATGCGCTTGCCCTCGAGCGAGGCGAGCCGCGGCGCGAACGGCTGCGTCACTTCGAGCGCGCCGGAGGGATCGTGAAATTCCAGTTTGACCATGCGTTGTCCTCCGTTTTGCTTTACTTGTTCAGTGCGAGCTGGCGCGCCCGACCTTTTCCTGCGAGGGATGGAATACGTAGCCCTCGCTCACCGCGTTGGCGAGGCAGCTCTCGTATTCCTTGTAGGTGGCCCGCGATTCCGAGACGAGGCTGCGGTCGGCGGATAGGCGCTGCCATCTCCAGCGGCGATCCTGGTCCATGTAAAAGCGCCAGATGTAATTCATGGTTTGGCCCTCCTGGATTTCTAACTATACGACAAACGCGGGCTGCCAGGACACCGCCGGTCAGGCCTCGATCGTGACCGTCTTGCCGGTCTTCCCGTCACTGTTCCATTGCGCTTTTCGCAAACACCTCTTCGAGCCGGGTCAGCCGCGGCGTCAGTCCCTGCTCGTGGGAATAGCGTGCCGCGGTCTCCAGCGTCTTGCGGTTGGCGCGGATACCGTGCTGCACCAGCGGTGTCCGCAGCGCCTCCTCGGCGCCGGGGGCGAGCAGGCCCGCCGCGACGTGATATTCCGCGTGCTCCAGGCGCTCGCGGTTCGCGATGTCGTTCGCGCGGTCGAAGGCCTTGATCAGGTTGAGGACCGCCCACGGGTGCTTCTCGGCGATCTCGCGCTTGATGACCATGCCGTGGTTGATCGGAAGGATGCCGGTCTTGCGGTAGTAACGGACGCCCTCGGCGAGGGGATCGGGAAATAGCGGAGCGATGTCGGGATGGCGCCACAGGTCGGCGGTGCTGCGGTCCACCAGGTTGTTGTCGACGATGTAATGCAGCGCCGCGTCGACTTCGCCCGACAGCATCATGCCGCCGAGGCTCTTCTCGGGCGGGATCGTATGGATCGTCACGCCGGGCGGGGCGGTGAAGCCGACGGCGCCGCCATGGCTGTGGGAGGCGCCGCGCTCCATCCAGAATTCCATGTGCCGCGGCTCGACCCCGAATTCCTCCTGCAGCACGCCGCGCGCCCACAGTGCCGCGGTCTGCTGGTATTCGGGCACGCCGACGCGCTTGCCCTTCAAGTCAGCGGGCGATTTGATGCCGGCCTTGCGGCGCACCAGGATCGCGGCGTGATAGAACTTCCGCGTGGTGAACACCGGCACGCCGACCCAGCGGTCGTCCCCTTTGGACTTCGCCATGATCAGGGAGGAGAACGACATCTCCGAGACGTCGAAGTCCGCGAACCGCAACTGGCGCCAGAACAGTTCCGACGGATGCACGCGGCTCGGGATGAGGTCGATGCCGTCGGCTTTCGCCCGGCCGTCGAAGACCGGCCACGTCCGCGGGTTGGACGCCATGCCGATGCTCAATTGGAGGTTCATACAGACAAGATTAGCAGGATTCTTGCAGCGATCAACGAGACAGCTACTTGAGCACCTTGTCGTAGTCAGCGTGGGTGCCGATCCAGAACCACACAAGGCCGTCAGTGCTTTCCACCGCCAACGCGCGATAGCCGCGACCCACGCGGGCCGACCAGTAGCGGCCTACTTTCTTGAAACGAAGAGATGGGTACTGCGGATCCTGCTTGAGATGCTGGTAGGCCTGGTCCGCAACCTTCCGCACATCCTCCGGTAACGACCGGTAGCAGCCCCAGAAATCCGGGGACGCGTGATGCTTCAAAGAGGTGTCGTCTTTCCGGCGGCGTGTTCCCGCAGCGCCTTCTCGGCCAGCGCGTCGAGCTTCCCGGCCGCGACGTCGCGCTCGATCTGCTGATCCCAGAGCGCCCAGTCAAATTCAAGAAACCACTCGCGAAGCTGCGCCAACTCCTCCGCCGACAGCGCCTTGATCTGTTGTTCAATGGACTCGACTTTGCTCATAACGACGACCTCCAGAGCAAGAGTTTAGCACCGGGCAAGTTCCTGAAGGTAAGGCGCAGTGAATTAACGTGCTGTTCTGCGGCGGGCCACTACGACACCTGAACTGGCACCGCGCTCGCGGCCCGTCCGCAGCAACAAAGGGTTCGGCGGCATGTAATTAAAGTGGTGGCTCGCGTCCCCGACTGGTGTGCCAGAACGCAAGAACCTCGAGAGCATCGCCCGACACTCGGTAATACACATAGTACCGAATCCGGGAAAGCGTGACGCGACGCACCCCCTCCAGGGTCGCGCGGCGTGTGCGGGCACCAATGCCGGGTTCCACAGACAGGAGACCAAGAATGCGATCGAGATCTTGACGCACTGCACCCGGCGCGAGCGGCCGGTTTTGCGCCCACCACGCAGCCGCCTCCTCGATTTGCGCTTGTGCGTCCTGGGAGACCTTGATTTGGAGCGGCGAGGTCACCCGAAGCGGCGCAACTGCTCCCGGAGCCGCTCCCAAGAGACGACCTCGCCACGCTCAGCCTGGGCGATGGCCGCAAGCAGCGCCCGCTCTTCCTCAGGCGAGACGTCAAAGGTCTCGTCGTCCTCGCGGGCGACCACGGTTACAACCGAACCTTCCGCTAAGGGTTCTCCCTCCAGAACGACTTTTCCATCAACGATTTTTCCGGTTGCGACCTTCATGTTCGATATCCTACTCCATCGTAATAACCTGCGCATCATGCCGCCGAACTACAATTGGTTGACGCTCTCCGTCAGCCCCGTCGTAACTCCACTACATCCATTCAGCCGATCAATACGCTACGCCGGTCAGGTCAAGCAGGCAAATTCGTCGCTGGCTCGCGTCTATTCGGGACGAATCATTGGCTCGAGGCCTTTCGTCTGCATCACCAGTGCGGCGGCGGGAGTGCAGAGGAATTCGACGAAGGCGTTCGCCGCATCTGCTTCCTTCGTGTCCGAGAAAACGCCGATCGCGGAGACGCTGGTGAGCTGGATTTCCGCGGGCAGGGGACCGACCAGCTCAATGCCCGGCACGGTCAGCAATTCCGGGATCTGCTGGATGGCGACTTCGGCCTTGCCCGCGGCGACGAGTTCCCCGATCAATCCTCCGGGCTGGCGCACTGCCTTGGCCTGGATCTGCGCGGCAATGCCCCATTTCTCGATCAAGCCCGAGAAATGCATGCCGCTCGCGCCTTCCTGCGTATAGGCGACCGACTTCGCCGCGAGCAGCACGCGCTTCAGCGATTCGACCGACCCGATGTCGGGCTTCGCCGCCCCCTTGAGCACCGCGACGCCCACTGCGCAACGCGCGAGGACGTGCTTGCTGCCGGCTGCGATCTTGCCCTGCTTGACCAGCTCGTCGATTGCGGACGAGCCGAGCAGGGCCACGTCCGCCGTCTCGCCGCGCGCGATGCGGGCGAGCATGATCTTGGCCGGGTCGTAGCTCACGTTAACTTTGTCGCCGCTCGCACGCTCGAACTGCGGGACCAGCTCGCCCAGCACGGCGCGGATGCTGTTCGATGCGAATACCCTGATCGTGCGTGACATGGCGTGAGTGTATCGCGTTCGTGCTATCTTACTGCGCCATGAGGAATTTCCGGATCAGGCAAGCAGCGGCGTCCGTGCTGGCGCTGGTTGTCGCGGCGGCGGCGCAGGCGCAGGAGAAGCCGGCCGACTACCCGAAGAAGCCGATACGCGTCGTGATCGGCATTGCGGCCGGCGGCGGTCTCGACGCCATGACCCGCCTCGGGGCCAGGAAGCTCGCCGAGCGGTGGGGCCAGTCGGTCATCGTGGACAACCGCCCCGGCGGCGGCACGGTCCTCGGGATGGATCTCGTTGCGCAGGCCCAGCCGGACGGTTACACGTTGCTGGGCGCATCGGACACGCTCATGCTGAACGGCGTTCTGAAGCGGGCCCGCTACGACGTCCGCAAGACGTTCCTCCCCATCGCGCAGTTGACGACCCAGCCGTACATGCTGGTCGTCAATCCGTCGCTGCCGGTGAAATCGGTGCAGGAACTGATCGCCCACGCAAGAGCAAAGCCGGGCGCGCTGAGCTACGGCTCGCAGGGGCTGGGCACGACCGGCCACATCGGCTGGGAGCGCTTCAAGCTGATGACGGGCACGGACATCGTGCACGTGCCGTACAAAGGCGCCGCGCCGGCGGTGATCGACACGATCAGCGGGCAGATCCAGATGACGTTTTCCAACATCGTCACCAGCGGCGCGCACGTGCGGAGTGGCAGGTTGCGGGGCCTCGCCATCACCGGCCCCCGGCGCGGGCAGGTGTTTCCCGACATGCCCACGGTTTCCGAGTCCGGCGTGCCGGGATTCGAGATGAGCAACAGCTACGCCTACTTCGCTCCCGCCGGAACGCCGCGGGCGATCGTCCGCGCGATCAATGGCGTGCTGATCCAGGGCATGCACGCGCCGGAGACGGTAAAGGTGCTGGCCGCCGACGGCTCCGAGCCGGTCGCCCCGGCCACGCCGGAAGAGTTCCGCGCCAAGTTCGAGCGGGAATACGCGGCTCTGGAGAAAGTGGT
>MERD01000043.1 GCA_001771935.1 Betaproteobacteria bacterium RIFCSPLOWO2_02_FULL_67_26 | reverse complement strand
TCAATATATACACCGCCAAGCAGGTCGAGCGGCGCCTGTCGCCGGAGGAACTGCTGCTGCGCCGGTTCTACGGAGATCAGCTCGGTGGCAGACCAGAGACCGCGACCAGCCTTGGTTCCGGCGTCGTGGTCAGCGCGAATGGCTACGTCCTGACCAACAATCATGTCGTCGAGGGCGCCGACGAGATCGCCGTGGTGATCCCTGGCCGCGAGCCGGTTGGCGCGCGCGTCGTGGGCACCGACCCAGAAACCGACCTCGCCGTGCTCAAGGTCCAGGCTGAAAAACTGCCGACGATCACATTCGGCAACCCGGAACGGCTGCAGGTGGGCGACGTGGTACTCGCCATCGGCAACCCGTTCGGCGTGGGCCAGACGGTCACCCAGGGCATCGTGAGCGCCACCGGCCGCAGCCGGCTCGGCATCAGCACCTTCGAGAACTTCATCCAGACCGACGCCGCCATCAACCCCGGCAATTCGGGCGGCGCGCTGGTTGACATCAACGGCAATATGGTCGGCATCAACACCGCGATCTTCTCCCAGTCCGAGGGCTCGGTCGGGATCGGATTCGCGATCCCGGTGAGCCTCGCGCGGCAGGTGATGGAGCAGATCATCAAGCAGGGCCGCGTCGAGCGCGGCTGGATCGGCGTGCAGGCGCAGGAGATCGCGCAGGAAGCCGAGGGCTCGCTCAAACCGGGCACGACCAAGGGAGCGCTGATCGCGGGCGTGGTGCGGGGAGCGCCGGCCGACAGGGCGGGGCTCAGGCGTGGTGACATCGTTGTTGCGATCAACGGCAAGCCGATCGGCGATGTCACCGATCTCATCAACGCGACGGCGGCGCTGAAGCCAGGAGTACGCGGCGAGTTCACCGTGCTGCGGGATGGACGGGAAGCAAAGCTCGCGGTGGAGACCGGAAAGAGGCCGCCACCGTCCAAACCCTGACTTGGCTGACAAACCTGATGGTGCTGTAGCTCAACCAATACTATTTACGGAGGTGTGCCATGACCGACTCCTGGAAAGTGCATGCGTTTTCGCTGGCGACGACCCTGGGCGTGGCGTATGTCTTATGCGCCATTTTCGATGCGCTGTTTCCGCCCTTCGGGCTGCTCGCCGGGCTTGCGTCGGCCAGCCCGTGGCCGATCTCCGGCAGCCCCCTCGCCTACCTGACGGGATTCGTGATGTTCAGCGCCGCCGGTTTTGTGCTCGGCGCGCTCTATGGAATCGCGTGGGGATTCTGGAGCAAGAGACTGCGGTGAGACGACGTCATGGATCCGGATACCCTGAATTTGACCATCCGCAACGATCGCACGACCAAGCGTCCCTCGCGCATTTCGTAATCAAGAAAAGGAGGCACCCGAGATGAATGCGATCACGCGCAGAAGGTTTCTGCAGAGCATGGGCGCGCTCGGCGCGGCGGCCGGCGCGCCGTTTGCGTTCGCCGTGCGGCACGGCGGCGCGACCGCCGCCGAGGCCTTGGTCATTGAGAAGGAAGCGGCAGCGTTCGCCAATCCGCTGCGCCTGCCCGGCGCAAGCGGCCTGTACGGCGTGATGCGCGCCGCCGACTTGCGCGAATTGCGCGTAATGCGCACCGAGCTGGAGATCCTGCCCGGCAAGCGCACGCCTTACCTGGCCTACGTCGCCGAATCGGCCGGCAAGCGTTTCCTCAATCCGGCGCTGCTCGCGAAGCAGGGCGAGGAAATTCGCGTGCGCATGGTGAATCAGCTCCAGGAGCCGACCATCATCCACTGGCACGGCCTCGGCAACGACGCGCGCAACGACGGCAACGGGCTTTACGTCGCCGAGCCGGGCAAGGCGTACGAGTACGCGTTCAAGGTCCGCGACCGCGCCTCCATGTATTTCTACCACCCGCATCCGCACGGCTACATCCCCGGGCAGGTGTACCACGGGCTGGCAAGCCTGCTGTTCGTCGAGGATGAGGAAGAGGCCGCGCTGCGGCGCAGCCTCGATCTCGCGCTCGGCGAGACCGAGATTCCACTGGTGCTCCAGGACCGCAACTTCGACGCGCAGGGCCGGCTCGAATACAGGATCTCGCGCGAAGAGATGTTCCAGGGCTTCCTTGGCAGTCGGTTGCTCGTCAACCTGACCGAAGGGCCGTTTATCGCCGCCGCGCGCCGCATCTACCGCTTCAGGGTTCTCAACGGCTCGAACGCGCGCACCTACAAGCTCGCGTTCCTGCAGGGCGGACGCAGGCTGCGCTACTACCTTGCCGGTACCGACGGAGGCCTCCTCGCGGCGCCGCAGCGCATCGACCAAACCTTCATCTCGCCGGGGCAGCGCCTCGACCTTCTGCTCGACCTGCGCGAAGCGAAGGAAGGCCGGCCGGTAACTCTCGCCACGCTTGCGTTCGATCCGATGCACGCCGAGGGCGCGGGCGGGGATTCGATGGCGGGAATGGACCACGGCAAGATGGGCGCGCAACAGGCGCCGGCCGCCGCCATGCAGGACATGACGATGGAAGGCGAACCGCGCGCACTGCTGCGCATCGACGTGAAATCGTCGCCCGCCTACGCGAAGAAAGTCCCTGCGACACTCTCGAAGCTTCCGCCCGCGAAGGTGCAGGCCGGGGCGCCACGGCGCATCAAGCTCGCCCAGGATGGCAAGGGCAAGTGGACGATCAACGGCCAGGTGTACGACGCGGCGAGGAACGCGTTCACAGTGCAGCGCGGCGCGGCCGAAACCTGGCTGATCGAGAACGACCGTGCGAGCATGCCGCATCCGATGCATATCCACGGCTTCCAGTTCCACGTCCTCGAGCGGCTCGCCAGCCCCGCCCAGGTGCGCGAGCTCGCGGGGACGCACGGCCGGCTGCCGCAAGACCTCGGGTTCACAGACACGGTCCACGTCTGGCCCGGTGAATCGGTGCGCGTCGCGTTCGACTTCTCGCACCCCTATTCCGGCGACCAGGACTACGTCTTTCACTGTCATAACCTCGAGCACGCGGAGCTGGGAATGATGATCCGCTACCGCGTGAAGGCCTAGGCCGATGAACAGGAAGCGCTACCGGTCGCAGCTCAAGGAGCTGCAGATCGAGCTGGTGAAGCTGCAGCGGCACTTCATCGGCTGCAGAGACCGCATCCTCGTGATCCTCGAGGGCCGGGACGCCGCCGGCAAGGACGGCGTAATCAAGCGCATCGCCGAGCACCTGAGCCCGCGCGAGACACGCGTGGTAGCGCTCGGCAAGCCTTCGGATCGCGACCTGGGCGAGTGGTACTTCCAGCGCTATGTGGCGCACCTGCCGACGGCCGGGGAGTTCGTGCTGTTCAACCGCAGCTGGTATAACCGCGCTGGCGTCGAACGCGTCATGGGTTTCTGCAACAAGGCGCAATACGAGGAGTTCATGGAGACGGTCCCCGGCTTCGAGCAGATGCTGGAGCGCGCGGGTATCAAGCTCATGAAGTACTACCTCGACATCTCCAGGAAGGAGCAGCGCCGGAGGTTGAAGAAGCGCGAGCGCGATCCGCTCACGCAATGGAAGTCAAGCCCCGTGGACGCCAAGGCGCTCAATCGCTGGAAGGACTACAGCCGCGCACGCAACGAGATGCTGAAGCGCACGCACTCCGCTTTCGCGCCGTGGCACGTCGTGAGCGCCGACGACAAGCGGGCCGCGCGCCTCAACCTCATTCGCGATCTGCTCGGCCGGCTGCATTACGGCGGCAAGGACAAGCGGCTTGTCGTGCCAGACCCGCAGGTGGTGTTCGAGTTCGACGAAGCCTCTCTGCGCCGTGGAAGGCTTCTCGCGCCATGAACGAGTCTTGCATCAAGCAATGACCGCGCGGACAGCCCACGCTGCGCGCAGTAGGTCGATTACGCCGTTCGACAGGGTTATCGCAGCATGTGGTGCGGAGGCGGAAGCTTGACTGGAGGAACGCGTATGAAGGCAAGAGATGTCATGACCAAGACGGTGGCCTTCATCAGCCCCGACGCGAGCGTGCGTGAAGTCGCGCAATTGCTGGTCAAGCGCCGTATCAGCGCCGTGCCCGTCGTTGATGACCGCAACCACGTGATCGGCATCGTCAGCGAAGGCGACCTCATGCGGCGGCCGGAGTCGCGGACGGAAGCTCGCACCTCGTGGTGGCTCGACCTGCTGGGCGGACCCGAGGAGCGTGCGCGGATGTATCTCAAGTCGCACGGTCTGACGGCGCGGGATGTAATGACCCGTGAGGTGGTCGCCGTGGGAGAAAACGCGCCGCTCGAAAAGATTGCGACGCTGCTCGAGCGCAACCGCATCAAGCGGGTGCCGGTGCTCCGCGGCGGAAAGCTCGCCGGGATCGTGAGCCGCGCGAACCTGTTGCATGGGCTCGTTGCCCGCGGTCGCCGTCCGGCGAAACCCGCAACGCGAACCGCCCGGGCGACCCGCGAAGCGGTCATCGCCGGACTCCGCGAGGCGGGTCTGCGCAGCGAATTCGTGAATGTGGTCATCGAGGGCGGCATTCTGCATCTTTGGGGGTGGGTTGAATCGGTTACGGAGCGGAAGGCGGCCGCTCTGGCAGCCAGACGCACACCCGGCGTACGGCGTGTGGAAAACCACCTTGCGGTCATGCCTGCCCGACTCATCGGGGCCCGGGGCGCGCAATAATTTCGCGGTTCGAAACGCTCGCGATGACACCACCGGCGTTCTGGGTTCTTTGCTCGGCGGCGTTCGCGACCGCTTTCGGCTACGGCGCGATCATGCCGGTCCTGCCCGCGGTCCTCGAGCGCGTGGGGCTGGACGCGAGCCAGGACGCCTCATCCTGGCACGCCGGGGCGCTGGGCGGGCTCTATATGCTCGCGATCGTCGTGTGCGCGCCGTTGTGGGGTGTGCTGTCGGACCGTTTTGGCCGGCGGAACATTATCGCCGCCGGTCTTGCCGGGAGTGCGCTAGCTTTCGTTCTTTCGGCCGCGGCGACGAGCCTCGTCGTTGCATACGCTGCGAGAGGTCTTGCGGGGGCCTTTGCGGCAGCGGTCCTGCCGGTCGCCGCGGCGGCAACGGCCGGGATCATGGAAGAAAAGGAGCGCGCCCGCAAATTCGCAGGACTCAGCGCCACGATCCTGCTCGGTTACTTCGTTGGGCCTGCTGTCACGGCGTGGCTCGCCACAATGCCTGAAATGCTCTCGGGACCGGTCGCAGGCTCGCAATACGCATCAGCCGCGATAACGCTGCTGGCGCTCGCCGCCGTCGCGTTCGTACCCGATCGGCCGGTGGATGTCCCGGCAGAGGTGAGAGAACGGCGCGAAACACCGCACCGATTGCCGATCCATTTGCTGCTGCTCAACTTTACCGCGCTTCTGGGTATCGGAATGTTCGAGGTGGCGTTGCCGCTCGGCGCCCGCGGCACGCTCCAGCTCGATGCAGCCGCCGTTTCGCTGCTGTTCGTTGAATGCAGCGCGCTCATGATCGTCGCCCAGGGCGTACTGCTCGTGGTCCACGACCGCGAGCGCCTGCGACACCTGCTGACGGCCGGCTTTGTATGTTATGGCGCCGGTCTCTTACTCCTGGCGGGAACGGTGCCAATGCTCTCGCCGTTTCTGGCGGTCGGATTCGTTGCGGCCGGCTCGGGGATCGTGCTGCCGGTCATCGGCTACCTGGCGGCGCTCGAGGCCGGCCAGGCCGCCGGCGCCACCTTCGGTACCCTGGTGGCAGCAGGGAGCCTGGGCCAGGCAGCCGGGTCATTCGCCGGGGGCGCCGGATATGCCAACCTCGGAATCCAGATTTTCACTGCAGCCGCGCTTGCGATGGGGCTCGGCGCCGTACTGGGCGCGCGCTACCGCCCGCTGTCATCGAGGGTGGGGGTTCAGTCTCGCCCGCAAGAGCGTCGCACCGCAGAGATCAACGACTGAACCAAGGACCACACCATGGAACCCAAGCAGCAGTTCTCGATTTGGTACTTTCTCATCGCCTTTCTGGTGATCGTCGCCCTGCAGGAATACGTGCTGAGCCCGCTGCACATCAACAATCTTCCTTACAGCGACTTCAAGCTGCTGCTCAAGGCGGGCAAATTGAGAGACATCGGGCTCGGGGAGACGGTCGTCAGTGGAACGCTGCTCAACGAAGGGCTGGAACGCGTTCTGGCCGGCGAGACCGCCGAAAGACTCGGGAAGCTCGGCAAGGGAGAGCACCGTTTCACCGCGGTGCGGGTGAACGATCCCGCCCTCGTCCAGGAGCTGGAAGCGGCGAAGGTACGCTATTCCGGCCAGACGGACAGCAAGTGGCTGACGACGCTGCTGTCGTGGATCGTTCCCGCCCTGGTGTTCTTCGCGATCTGGGGCTTCGCCATGAAGCGCATGGGCGGCATGCAGGGCGGATTGATGGAAATCGGCAAGAGCAAGGCAAAGGTCTACATGGAAAAGCAGACGGGCGTCACCTTCGACGATGTGGCAGGAGTGGACGAAGCGAAGGACGAACTGAAAGAGGTGGTGGAGTTCCTGAAAAATCCGCAGCGCTACGGGCGGCTGGGCGGCAGGATGCCGAAAGGCGTGCTCCTGGTGGGCCCGCCCGGCACCGGCAAGACGCTGCTCGCGCGCGCCGTTGCGGGCGAATCAGGCGTGCCCTTTTTCTCGATCAGCGGCTCCGAATTCGTCGAGATGTTCGTCGGCGTCGGCGCGGCCCGGGTGCGCGACCTGTTCGAGCAGGCGCGCAAGATTGCGCCCGCCATCATCTTCATCGATGAACTGGACGCTCTCGGGCGCGCGCGCGGTGCCTACTCGCTGGGCGGGCACGACGAGAAAGAACAGACCCTCAACCAGCTCCTGTCGGAAATGGACGGCTTCGATACCAGCGCCGGGCTGGTCCTGCTGGCCGCCACCAATCGCCCCGAGATACTCGATCCTGCTTTGCTGCGGGCGGGGCGCTTCGACCGCCAGGTCCTGGTCGACCGGCCCGACAAGCTCGGACGCATCCAGATCCTCAAAGTGCACATCAAAAAGGTGCAGCTGGCCCCCGACGTGGACCCGGAGAAAATCGCGGCGCTCACCCCGGGCTTCAGCGGCGCTGACCTCGCTAATCTGGTGAACGAGGCGGCGCTTCTCGCCACGCGCCGCAGTGCGGACGCAGTGGCGCTCAACGACTTCACCATGGCGATAGAGCGCATCGTGGCCGGCCTGGAGAAGCGCAACCGCCTGATCAATCCGCGCGAGCGCGAAATCGTGGCCTACCACGAAATGGGGCACGCTCTGGTGGCGTTGTCCCTGCCCGGCTCCGACCCGGTGCACAAGATTTCCATTATTCCACGCGGAATCGGCGCGCTCGGCTACACCATACAGCGCCCCACGGAAGACCGCTATCTCATGACCCGGGAGGAACTGGAAAACAAGATGACCGTACTGCTGGGCGGTCGCGCGGCGGAGCATGTGGTGTTCGGCCATCTTTCCACTGGCGCTGCCGACGACCTTGCAAAGGTGACGGACGTTGCACGCAGCATGGTCATGCGCTACGGCATGGCGGAGAAACTCGGCCACGTGGCGCTGGAACCGGAGCGCGCCTCGTTCCTTGGCGCGGCCTCACCGACCGTTCTCGAGCGCTCCTACAGCGAGGAGACGGCGCGGGAGATTGACTGCGCGGTGCGCGATCTCGTCGGTCGGGCGTTCGAGCGCGCGGTGAGCACATTGAATGGCTCGCGGGACGTGCTCGACCGCGGCGCGCGCCTGCTGCTGGAGCGGGAAACGCTGGGCGAGGACCAACTCGAGTCCCTGCGCCGGGAGGTGCCCTCGTCCGTCAGTCCCGAAGCTGCGACACGGCCAGGCGGCGCCTTGCTCGCCGCATCGGACCGATGAGGGTGGCGGCATCATTCCGTAAACAGGAACCCAGGGGATTGAATGAATGCGCGGGTCGACCGGCATCGTGACATGGCCGTGACGCGGGCCGCCCGGCTCAAGCTCCTTGCAGGCGTTCTTGTCGTTGCGGCGATTGCGGCAACGTACTGGCTGCTGGACGAAACCGGCATGCTGATGACGATCCTGAACGGAGCCGAGCTTCGCGAGCGCGTTGCGCAATTGGGAACGTGGGGGCCGCTGATGGTGATCGGCCTCATGGTGCTGGCCATACTGGTGAGCCCG
>MERD01000042.1 GCA_001771935.1 Betaproteobacteria bacterium RIFCSPLOWO2_02_FULL_67_26 | reverse complement strand
GGCCGAAGCCCTTGAGGTGCTTTGGGTTGGACCCGAGGTCGGACACCCCGGAATCGACGACGCCGCAGGAGTCCTTCATCAGGTCGTGCAGGCTGGGGCGCGCCTGCTTCCCGCCGCCGGGCGGGGTTTGGAGCACGAGACGCAGCCCTTCCTCCACCAGGTCCTTCAGCTTGCGGCCGCGCAGCGCGGCCTCGGCCTTGACCTTGCGAAACAGTTCGTCCGACAGCTCGACGGTGGTTTTCATCACGATGCCTCGTCAGCAGGAATATGGGAATACATTTTTATGGCTTTCCGGCTCCGCGTCAAGCCCGGGGCCGAGGCGCGGCGCCTCGACACTGAGTCGGTATCTCGCGGTGAGAGGTTGTCACACCATCGCCGAGCCGCCGTCCACCACCAGCGTCTGGCCGGTGATGAAGGCGGCGTCCGCGCTCGCGAGGAAGCTCACGGCGCCGACCAGGTCGTCGGGGCTCTCGTCGCGCGCGATGGCGCGCGAGGCGCGGCTCGCCTCACCGTGCTTCACGTGCTCGCGGTTCTGCATGATGCCCTCGGACAGCGTGAAGCCGGGGGCGAGCGCGTTGACCGTGATGCCGTCCCTGCCGACCTCGCGCGCGAGCGCGCGCGTCAACGCGATCACCGCGCCCTTGCTCGACACGTAGTGCAGCAGCAGCGGCACGCCCTTCAGCGGCGCGCCCGAGGCGAGGTTGATGATGCGCCCGCCGCCCGCGGCGCGCATGTGCGGCACGCAGGCGCGGCAGCACAGGAACACGCCGAGCGTGTTGACGTCCATCACCTTGCGCCACTCGGCGGCATCGATTTGCTCGAACGGCCGCACTTGGAGCGTGCTGAATACGGCGGCGTTATTCACCAGGATGTCGATGCGGCCAAACGCCTTCACCGCCTCCTCCGCCATGCGCGCCGCATCGCTCTCGGAAGCCACGTCCACTTCCAGCCCCAGCGCGCGGGCGCCGGTCTCCTTCGCGATGGCGGCCGCCGCGGCCTCCGCATTGCGCAGGTCGGCGACGACGACCGAAGCACCGTCACGTGCGAGCCGGGTGGCGAGCGCTTTTCCGATGCCGCTGCCGGCGCCGGTGACGATGGCGACCTTGTCCTTGAGCTTCATATGGACACACCTCAGCGTATCATCGTATTGGGCAGGATCAGCGCAATCTGGGGAAACGCGATCAGCAGCGCGACGCACACGATCATCGCCACCCAGAACGGCAGGATGCCCGCGAAAATCTGGTACATCGGCACGTCCTCGGCGATGCCCTTCACCACGAACACGTTGATGCCGACCGGCGGGCTGATCAAGCCCATCTCCAGCACGATCACCATGAAGATTCCGAACCAGATCGGGTCGAAGTTCATCGCCAGCATGATCGGAAGCACGATCGGCACGGTCAGCACCAGGATGGCAAAACCCTCGAGGAACATGCCGAGGATGATATAGGCGACGAGCAGGATCGCCAGCACCGCGAGCCCCGGCAGCGCCATCGCGGTCAGCGCGTTGGCGAGGTCCACCGGGATGCGGCTCATCGCGAGGAACGGGCTGAAGATGTGCGCGCCGATCAGGATCAGGAACACCATCGCGGTGGTGCGCACGGTCTGCAGCAGCGCATCGCTCAATCCCGCCCACGTGAGCTTGCGGCGGAGAATCGCGTGGGCCAAGGTGAGCCCCGCGCCGACCCCGGAGGCCTCGGTGACGGTGAAGACCCCGGCGTACATGCCGCCGATGGTGGCCACCAGCACGAGGAAGAACGCCCCGGCACGGCGCAGCGCGGCCCAGCGCTCGCGCACCGCCGCCCTCGGGCCGGGCGGGCCGAAGTCGGGGCGCACCGCGCAGACGATGACGACGGTGATCATGAAGAGCGCGGTCAGCAGCAGGCCGGGCAGGAAGCCGGCCAGGAACAGCTTGCCGATGGATTGCTCGGTGAGGATGCCGTAGATGACGAGCGCGGTGGACGGCGGGATCAGGATGCCGAGCGAGCCGCCCGCCGCGACCACGCCGGTCGCGAGCCGCGGGTCGTAGCTGTACTTTCGCATCTCGGGCAGCGTCACGCGGCCCATGGTGATGGCGGAGGCGACGGAGGAGCCGGAAAGCGCGGCAAAGCCCGCGCAGGCGAGCACGGTCGCCGACGCAAGCCCGCCGCGCCGGTGCCCCATCCAGGCGTAGGCGGCGGCGAAGAGGTCGCCGCTCATGCCGGAGACCACCGCGAAATTGCCCATCAGCACGAACAGCGGGATGACGGAGAGCGCCTGCACCGCGCCGTGCGAATACGGATAGGAGCCGAGGATGTGCAGCGCCGCGTCGGGAGAATTGAGGAAGGCGATGCCAATGGCGCCGACGAGCGCCATGGCGATGCCGATCGGCATGCGCAGGAACAGCAACACGAGCAGCGCCGCCATGCCGACCACGCCCGCCGTGGTCGGGCTCATCGGCGAGTTTCAGGAGCTTGCGAGGGACGCAGCGCCTTCCAGGCCTGCACGAGCAGCACGACCGCGAACAGCAGCGCGCAGACGGCGGTCACCAGCTCGAACGGCTGCTTGGGGATCTTCAGCATGTTGGTCGCCTCGCCGCGCTGGCCCGAGACGATGGCGTAGAGGGTCGCCTGCCACGCGATCACCGCCATCAGCACGGCGCCGGCGGCGTGGATGATGGCGTTCAGCCAGCGCAATCCCGGCCGGTCGAGGATCGGCGAGAGCGCGTCCACCGCCACGTGGCCGCCGGTCGCGGCGCAATAGGGCAGCGCGAGGAACACGATCAGCACCATCGCGAGCTCGGTCATCTCGTAGGCGCCGAGGAACGGCAGGCGCAGGAGGTAGCGCATGACGACGTCGAAGATGACCAGGCCGAGCAGGCCCAGCAGGACCGCCCCCCCGCCCAGGGCGAGGAGGCGCAGCGCGCGTTCGAACATGGACGGGAGCCGCGTGGAGGCTTGCGCGGGATCCTAGAGCGCGAAGCCCGCCCGCTTCAGCATGTCCCGGGCGGGTATCCCCTTCGACTCCGATTCCTTGATCCACTCATCGATGATCGGGCGCAGCGTCTTGCCGATACGATCCTGCTCGGCCTTGGAGAGCTCGACCACGTCGGCCTTGCCGCGCACGCTCTTCACGGCCTCCTCGGCGCGCTTGATGTAGACCCCGGTCGCCTTGCGGCTCAGGGCGCGCCCGGAAAGCTTGTCGATGGCCGCGCGCGCCGCGGGCGAGAGGCTGTCGTACTTCTTCTGGTTCATGGCGACGAGAAACACCGAGCGGCCGAAGATCGGGCCGGAGATGGTGTAGCCCTTCGCGACCTCGCCGAGCCGGAAATCGAGGATGGTCGTGAACGGAACCATGGCGCCGTCCATGGTGCCGCGCTCGAGGCCCGGGTAGACCTCGGTGATCGGCGCGGCGATCGGCACCGCGCCCATGAACTGGATCTGCTTCGCCTGCGCCGCCGAGGGGGCACGGATGCGCAGCCCCTTGAGGTCGTCCATCGAGCGATACGCCTTGTCGGTGCGCGTCATCAAGCCCGCGTCCTCGGCGCCCCAGAGCGCGATCACCTTGGTGCCCTGGAACTCGGGCAGCAGGTACGGGTCGAGCAGGTCCCACATCATGTCGGTGGCGGCGAAGCCGTCGCGCTTGAGCCCCGGCAGCTCGATGATGCCTACGCGCGGGAAGGCGGGCGAGGTGTAGCCGGGCAGCGTGAAGGTGAGGTCCACCACGCCGTCCACCACCTGCCGGAACAGCTCCGGCGGCTTGCCGCCCAGCTGCATCGACGGATAGAGCGTGACCTTGACCTCGCCCTTGGTGGCCTTTTCCACGTCGGCCGCCCACGGCACGAGGATCTCGCGGTAGATCACGTGCACCGGCGGGACGAAGGTCGAGAGGCGCAGCTCCACCTGCGCCTGCGCCGGCACAGCGACACCGGCCAGGACGGCCGTTCCCAGGATCAACGCAACGAAATACCGCTTCAACTTGGTCATGCCCTCTCTCCTTTTCGTCATGCCGATGCCAGAGTCACCACGGCATCCTCGTAGCGGCCCGCGCCCATCTTGCCGTCCTCGAAAATCTTGTGCTCCGCGATCCAGTGGAAGGCGTCCTCGTACACCTCGCGGGTGTAGGGCTCGAACACCAGCCGCTCGCCCGGCCCCCAGCGGCGCGTGTCCATCTCGCCGAGAAAGCGCTTGGGGAATTCCCTGCGATAGTAATGGGTGTAGCGTTCGGGCCGCAGGTCGATGTCGCGCTGCGCGCGGCGCAGCGCCCGGAAATACTTCCTGACGTCCTCGGGATCGGGATCGCCGGCGAGCATCGTGGCGATCATGAACGTGGTGTCGATGACCTTGCGGAAGCCCAACTGCTCGACGAAGTAGTACGGCCCGCTGAAAAGCGCGCACGCCGGGACCTTGCGATCCACCAGCTTCTCCATGCGGCCGAAGAGGATGCCATCGGCGAAGGAGAGCCTGATCTCGTCGGGCTTCAAGTACGGCTCGAGCGCCTGGATCGTGGAATAGTGGCTGCCGGACTGGTAGCCGACGGATATCGGCACGCCCTTCAGGTCCTGCGGCGCGCGGATGCCGGAGTCGGCCGCGACGAATATCCCGGAGGGCGCGACCGAGTAGCAGTCGGCGTAGAGCTTGCCGTGCCCCGCCGATGCGGCAACGTTGACGGTCCAGTGGCAGGCGCAGCTCACGTTCGACTGCCGGCCCTGCTCGATGTTCTGGTAGGCGCCGACCTTGTCGGGCGTCGCGTGCGTCTTGCCGAGATCGTCGCCCTCCCAGTTCGAGCGGAACTCGTAGTCGAGCCCCTCCGAATTGAAGTAGCCCTTCTCCTCGGCCACCCATTCCTGCAGCCTGAAATGCGGGGAAATGACGAACTTGCCCATCGCGCCCTCCTCCGAGCGCCGCGAACGCGGCCGGTGAAAATGTAACCTGCCCGCCCGCGGAAATCAAAGCGCGGCCGGCGCCGGTGCAGGCGCCGCTGCGCAAGCCGGGGCAACAGCCCGTTGCTGCGGTGCAACCCGCCGGGACGATGCGGCTCAGCCGCGCCGGGAGTAGAGCAACCGCGCCACCGGCGCGAGCACGCCGAAGACGCCGATACTGGCGAACGCAAGCCCCCACGCGACCACGCTGCGGTTGCCGCCCGCGAGGTCGAGCACCACGCCGAACACGAGCGGCGCGAGGAAGGCCGAGCTGAAGCCGAGGAATGAATAGGTGGCCATCGTCGCGCCCCGCTGGTCGGGGTGGGCGGACGCGACCACGCCGGCGGTGAGCGCCGCGGAGTCCCCCAGCATCAGGCCGTAGTGCAGCGCCATCAGCAGGAACACCAGCAGCCACGGCAGCGCGGCGGTGTAGCCCAGCACGCAAGCCACCAGGCCCGAGGCGGTCATGAAGGTGAAGATCACCCGCGTGCGGCCGAAGCGGATGGCGAGCTCGTTGCCCGAGACGCTCATCACCGGCCCCAGCATGTTGATGATCGCGGCCAGCGTCGCCGCGCCGAGCAGCATCGGCGCCTCCGCCGGCTGCAGCGAGGCGCTGAACGCGAGGAACGCCACCATCCACGAGCGCTGGCCGAACAGCTCGTAGTTGTGCGCCGAGTAGCCGATGATGTAGGGCAGCGTCCTGCGGTTCCTCAGCACCGGCCGGAAATCGAGCAGCGCCGGCGCCGGCAGGCCGGCCGCGCGCGTGCGCCCGCGCGGCATCGCGACGTTCACCATCAGCGCCGCGAACAACGGGCCGGCCGCGCCGTAGGCAAAAGACCACTGCCAGCCGAACGCCGCGCCGATCAGGCCGCAGATGAAAATGGAAAGGCTGGAGCCGATGCCGAAGCTCGCGGTGTAGAAGGCGATCGCGCGCGACTGGACCGGGCCTTCGAGCTGGTCCGCCAGCATCTTCAGCCCCGGCATGTAGCTGCCGCCGAGCCCGGCGCCGATCAGGAACTGGAAGAAGAGCGCGCTCCACAGGCCCTGCGCGAACAGCATGAAGCCCGCCGCGCCGGCCACGGACAGAAAACAGGCCAGCAGGTAGATCCGCCGCGCGTCCACGCGGTCGGTGAGGCTGGTCAGGACCGGCGTCGCGGCGACATAGCCGGCGAAGTAGATGCCGCTGATGAGCCCGGCCTCGGAGTTCGACAGGCTCCATTCGCGCTGCAGCACCGGCAGCAGCGTGGTGTACGCCGCGAAGCCGGTCATGCTGAAGATTTCCGCGCCGCACATCAGCAGCGCGAGCTGCACCGGCGTGGGCCGCGCCGCAGCGCTCAAATCGCGCCCGCTTTCTTGAGCAGCGCCGCGAATGCCTCCGCCATCCGGCGATAGCCCTTGGCGTTGGGATGGATGGAATCGGACTTCTCGCCGGGCGAGTAGAGCACGTCGGTCACGATCTTGCCCTCGTACGGGATGCCGAACTCCTTTGCCAGCTCCTCGTAGAACGCGGGGGCGCTGGTGATGAGCGCGGGCTTGGGCACCCCGAACAGCACGACGGAGATGCCGCGCGACCGGATCGCCTGGATGATCTTCCTCAGGTTCTCCTTGACCACCGTATCGTCCACCTTGCGCAGCATGTCGTTGCCGCCGAGGCTCACGATCACGAGCGCCGGCCGGTGCTCGTCGAGCACGCCGTCCAGGCGCGCGAGCCCGCCGCTGGTCGTCTCGCCCGGCACGCCCGCGCGCACGACCTTGCGGTTGATGAGCTGCGCGAGCACGGCGGGATAGCTTTCGGCTTCGTTCGCCCCGGTGCCGTAGGTCAGGCTGTCGCCGAAGGCGACGATGACGTCGCCCGTGCCGACTGGCGACAAGCGCGGCACCTTTGGCCCGCATCCCGCGACCGCGGCAACAAGCAGCAATAGGCAAGCAAGGCGTTTCATGACTCGCTTCTCAGTGCGTTCGCCGGATTCTAACAGCGGCCCGGCCGCGCGCCGCGGCGGCGGGAAGAATCAACGGCCGTCCCGGTCGCGCTCCCGGGCGAGCTTGCGCAGGTCGCGCAGGATCTCGCGCGCCGCGTTGTGCCCCGGCACTCCCGACACGCCGCCGCCGGGATGCGCGCCCGCCCCGCACAGGTAGAGCCCCTTCACCGGCGCGCGATAGTCGGCGTGGCCCAGCACCGGGCGCGCGCTCCAGATCTGGTCGAGCGTCAGCGCGCCGTGGAAGATATCGCCGCCCGTCAGCCCGAACTCGCGCTCGAGATCGAGCGGCGAGTAGATCTTGCGCCCCAGCACCGCGGCCTTGAAGTTGGGCGCGTAGCGGGTGACGGTATCGATCACCAGGTCGGCTGCCGGCTCGCGGATCGAGTCCCAGTCGAGGCCGGCGGGCAGGTCGTAGGCGAAATGCTGGCAGAACAGGCTCGCGACGTGGCGTCCGGGCGGCGCGAGCGTGGTGTCCACCGTCGAGGGAATCAGCAGCTCCACCACCGGCGCGCGCGAGCAGCCGTAGGTGCGGGCATCGAAATAGGCCTGCTCCATGTAGGCGAGCGAGGGCGCGATGATGATGCCCGACTGGTGGTGCGCCTGCAGGTGCCGTCCGGGCAGGCAGGTGAAGTCGGGCAGCTCGGACAGCGCGACGTTCATGCGGAACGTCGCCGAGCCGCACTTGTAGCCGTTGATGCGCCGCAGAAAGTCGGGATCGAGGGCCTGGCTGTCCACGAGCTTGAGGTACAGCAGCCTCGGGTTGACGTTCGCCACCACGCACAGCGCGTCCACCATGCTGCCGTCGGCGAGCTGCACGCCCTGCGCGCCGCGGTCGTCCACGCACACGCGCGACACTTCGCACTCGGTGGCGATCTCGACGCCGCGCCGCGTCGCCTCCTGCGCCATCGCCTGCGTGATCGCGCCCATGCCGCCCACGGCATGGCCCCAGGCGCCGCGCTTGCCGTTCACCTCCCCGATCACGTGGTGCAGCAGCACGTAGGCGCTGCCCGGCGAGTATGGGCTCGCGTAGTTGCCGACGACCGCGTCGAATCCGAACGCGGCCTTGATCGGGCCCGACTCGAACCACGCGTCGAGAAGATCGCCCGCGCTCTTGGTCATGAGATCGAAGAAGTCCCGGCGCGCGGCCATGCCGGCCTTGCGCATGCGGTAGCCGGCGCGCAGCGCGGTCAGCACGTCGCGCGCGCCGCCGCCGACGTTGGGCGGCGTCTCGAGCAGCAGATCCCGCAGCACGCCGCCGGCGCGCTCGAGCATCGTGTAGTAGTCGGGCAGGCGCTCGGCATCGCGGGTCGAGAACCGCCCGAGTTCCGTTTGCGTCTGGCCGAGGGCGTTACCGACCTTGAAATAGGCGGAATCCGAAAGCGGCAGGAAATTCGCGAGCGGGCGCTCGATGATCCTCAGCCCGTGCTCGGCGAGCCGCAGGTCGCGCATCACCTTGGGATGCAGCAGGCTGACCGTGTAGGCGGCGGCGGAGTTGCGGAAGCCCGGGATGAATTCCTCGGTGATCGCCGCCCCCCCGACCACCGCGCGGCGCTCGAGCACCTTCACCTTGTATCCCGCGCCGGCGAGATAGCAGGCGCAGGTGAGGCCGTTGTGGCCGCCGCCGATGATGATCGCGTCGTACGGTTTGCGCTGCGCCATCAAGCGTCTTTTCCCGGTTGCGCCGATTGTATCAGCCGCCGCCGGAGCGACCGGGAGGCGCGGTGCCGGCAACAGGGAGGGAATGGGAAGTGGCGCGCCCGGCGGGATTCGAACCCACGACCCTTGGCTTCGGAGGCCAATACTCTATCCCCTGAGCTACGGGCGCACGTGCGCGAAATTCTATCACAGCGCAATCCGACTAACGTCCCGAAATCAAGGTATTACGCAATGAAGAGGGCCGCTATATAATGCGCGCTTCAGGGAGCACGCATTCATGGAAGAAATCCACGTCGAAGAGCACGCCTCGCCGATCAAGACGCCCAAGCAACTCATCATCGTGGTGGTGCTCGCGTTCGCGGTGCCGATCGCGCTGATCGTAATGCTCACGCAGCTCGTCA